>CANIZT010000465.1 GCA_947471905.1 Verrucomicrobiaceae bacterium | reverse complement strand
GTGAAGGAAGCGGTGAGGAGAGAAACCAGCACGATGCTGAGCAGCATCCAGATGACGGCGACAATGCGGCCGCCAACGCCCACCGGGCCTTTGTTGTCCGCACCACCGACAAGCAGCGTGCTGATCGTCCACCAGAACGACTCCCACATGCCCGTCTTGTAATCTGGCGGCCACTGGTCTTCATTGACCTTGTGCTCATAGCGCCAGACGAGGTGCGAGATGATGAACATCGTGACCATGAGCAGCAGAAAGGCACCGATCAGCTCCAGATTGAACAGATTGGCGACGAGCGAGAAAATGTTGTCCGCAAAACTGCCACTGCCGCCGGAAACGAGCACTTGAAGGCCCGATTCATAGAAGGGCTGAGTGAAGTCGATGATCTCTTCACGCTTGGCCGTCACACTGATGGCACCGACGCCAACATCGGCCGTTTTGGCCTTCAACGCATCAATGATTTCCTGCGCGGTCTTGACCACCTGCACATCGTATTCCACGCCGGTCTCACGAGCGAGCTGGTCCCACAGTTCCGCGGCATAGCCGACGCGGCGGCCTTCTTTATCAAACGAGAAAGGTTCAAGGTTACGAGTGACGACACGTATCTTGGCGACCGGGGTGGCAGCGGGCGCCTGAGCGCTGGCCTGCGGGGCCAGCGTGGTGAGGACAGCGGCGGCGAGGAAGAGATAAAGGGAGCGCATAGTTACGGCAAATACGCGCACAGAGTAGCGAGTCAAACGATCCGTGCGCTTTGACGGCTTGCCACGCCGCGCCGCCTGTCCATTCATGCCATATGACCACCGAAGTATTTCAAGACATCACGACGCATGGAGCCGCCGTGAACATGTCGTTACGTGCCAAGTTCCGCCTCACCGGCGGTGACCGCGTGCGCTACCTGAACGGCCAAGTGACAAACGATGTGCGCCGCGTGAAGACGGACGTGACGCTGTATGCCTGCGTCACGGATGTGAAAGGCCGCATCGCAGGCGATGTGTTCATTCATGCGACTGATGATGCGTTGTTTCTCGATGCCGAACCCGGCTTGCGTGAAGCGCTCGGCTCACGCCTAGAACGCTACATCGTGGCGGATGACGCCGAATTGACCGATGTGACGGACGAATGGCAGCTCTGGCATGTGTTTGGCACTGCAACCGCCGACGGACTGAGATCAACACGATTTGGCGTCGGCGGCGTAGATGTGTGGCTGCCTGCGGGTGCTGCATTTGCGCCGGGATGTCGTGTGCTGAGCGACGAAGAGATCGAAATGTGGCGCATACTGCAAAAAATTCCGTGCTGGCCGAACGAGTTGAACACGGAGACATTTCCGCCGGAGGCAGGCATTCAGGAGCGTGCGATGGATTTCGCCAAAGGCTGCTACATCGGCCAGGAGGTGCTTTCACGCATCAAAACGACTGGGAAAATGCCAAGGGAGTTGATTGCATTCGAGTCGGAAGTTGAGGTGCAGGCAGGAGACGAGATTTGCGTTGAGAAAGCCGTTGGCAAAGTCACCAGCGTTACGAAACATCCGGTGACTGGAAGAACAATTGGCTTGGGGATGGTGAAACAGGGAACGTCTTCAGATTCACTCACCCTTGCGGGTGCCCCGCTCAAACGGCGCTGACTCACTTCACCGGACGAAGATCAAAGCACACAAGCTTGTCTTTCTGCCGCACGATGAGCTTGCCGTTCGCGATGGCGGGTGAAGAACAGCCCATGGCGTCGGTTTTGGCGCGGCCAAGCTGCTCGTAGGCGGCATTGGTGGCCTTCACCATGCGGACGTGTGTGCCGTTGTTCTCATAGACGAGCAGCTTGCCATCCGCGAACAACGGGGAGGTGATGGTGCTGTTGACTTCATTCACCACCCATTTCTCCGCGCCAGTGACGAGATCAATGCATTGATGCTTCTCGCCACAGCAGAGATAGACGTTGCCGTCATGAATGATGGGACTGCCGGTATAACGGCGCGTGACCCAGAAGTGCGACCACGCCGCCTTCGGTTTGCCATCGTCCTGCATCTGGTAGGCGCGCAGTCCCACGCCTTCGGTGCCGCTGTAAATCACGAGCCAGTCGCCACTAGCCACAGGTGTGCTTTGGCTGCCGCCTTCAGCGGTCCATTGCATACTGCCGGTGTCAGGATCGAGACCGTAGAGTGCACTGTTGCCATTAATGACGAGCACAGGCTTGCCGCTGACAGGCTGCCACCACGTCGGGCTGGCGATGCTGGCCTTGGCATCCTTCTGCTCCCACAGCAATTTGCCATCGGCTTTCGAGAAAGCACAGGCCTTGCCTGCGGCCATATAAACACGTTCACCCATGACCAGCGGTGAGGCGCCTGGACCCGCGGATGGCATTGGTGTGGCCCAGACGAGTTTGCCGTCGGTTTCGTTCACACAGATGAGATCGTTGCTGCATGCGGCATAGACTTTGCCATCGACGACGCAGCAAGTGCTGGAGGACTGGCGCCCACTTGGCTTGCCCGGCTTGGAAAACTTCCAAACCTGCTTCCCGCTGTTGAGATCCAGGCAAAGGATCACGTCTTGCGCGACCTTTACGGTGTTCGGCACGACACCGACCATCTTTTCCTTCACATCCGGCGGAAAACCTTCGTCATCGAGCCACTTAGTGAAGGCTGCGGCATTGGGGAACGGCTTGCCCTGACGGCTCGACATTTTTTCGAGCCATTCGAGGCCAATAGCGGCTTTGCCTGCCTTGAAACGCGAAGTGACCCAGGAACCGATATTGATCTCCTCTTTCTCGTTGAGGTTGTCCTTCCGCCACTGCGTGACCCATTCGTCAAATTTCTCGCCACGCAATTTCGGCAGGTTCAGGCGGGTCTCTTCGAGTTTTTTCGCCAGTTCCGGCGAAGTTCCGCGATGATTCAGCGTCTGCATGACCTCGGTATCGATCTCGCGTGTTTCAGAGGGTATACGCTCATGCCATACGACGCTGAGGAAGACACGCTCACCGCTCACCACAGGGCTACCATGACCACCATACTCGTTGCTGGGGATGAATTCGCTCTCCCAGAGTTTTTTCAGT
>CANIZT010000464.1 GCA_947471905.1 Verrucomicrobiaceae bacterium | reverse complement strand
CTTCCCATCGAAAGAACTCACCCGCTGCGTCTTTGTGACCTGCTTCTCGGAGCCATGATTAGCCGCATTCGATTGCCCGGCGACAATGAAGACTTCGCCCACGCCCACATGCTCCAACGAGGCCTCTGCTACTGTCTTGCCGCCCTTCATGCCGCGCACTTCCACGCGATATCAATTAGCGATGGGTTTCGATTTCACCTCAAACGCAACACTACTACCCCAAAGCGATCGACTTGAAACTTTGCCACTTTACCTTGGCCGAATCACCACCACTTTCACTCAGTCGGCATTGCCACTCATCCATATCAATACCCGCCGAACCACGCACGAGAATGCTTCCTTCATCCGCTCTGCGTCGTTGGAAGACCTGATAGTCCAACGGCGAGGCCAAGGTCAGCGTGGGGACGCTACCAGCGCCGTGGAGCGACGTCCCAGCGATAAAAAGATCGAGGTAAAAATGGCAAGTTTCATGGATTCACTGCCTTCAGACCAGAATGCGAGTGCTTCAGCAACCAGGCGTAAAGTTCTTCATCAGCAAGCGCGGAGCCGATCCCGTGATCCTTTCCCGGCAGCATCTGTAACTCGACCTCATGCGCGCCCGCAGCTTGCAGCGCTTTGTAAATGCGCTCCGAACGCTCCGACGGCACGACATTATCCTGCGCTCCATGCACGATACGAATCGGCAAGGGCACGAGCTTCTTCACTCACTGATCGAGATCAGGCGTAACATCCTTTGGCCCGCCGTGGTCGAGCCCGTCCGCGTGCGCTGCGATGGCGGCGAAGTGCTCAGGATGCGCCGAAGCCCAGGCCCAGGTGCCATAGCCGCCCATGCTGTAGCCGATGAGATAGACGCGGCGGTTGTCGAAACGGATCGTCCGGGTCAAATGCGCAAACAACACCTCCAAGTCCGCGACCTCCCAGATGCGCTTCACGACGCCCTGATCGCTCAGGCACTGCGGCATCACGATCACGAAGGGCTGGGTGCTCTGCGTGTTGAAATACTTGAGCGGCTGTTGGTCGCGCAGTTTCTCGATGTCCGAGCTGCGCTGACCAGCGCCATGCAGAAAGATGAGCAAAGGCAGCGGCTCAGTCGCTACCGCGTTGGCCGGTGTTGCGACGATGAACTTCGAATTCAGGCTTGTCGTGTTCTTGCTGATGGTGTCCGGCAGCTCGCGAATCTCCACCTGCATCGGCTTCGGTGCATCCACAGCGCTTGCTCTGGAGATGAACGTGAGAGCGAGAAAGCAAAAGATCGGTGTGAAGGGCTTCATGGATTCATTGATTTGGCATTACTTCACGAACGCCGGAATGATGCGTTCCGGCAGTGTCTTGAGCATGTCGCCCATTCCCTTGTTGTGTGAGGTGACTACGGTCACGAGATCCAGTTCGGGGAACATGAAGATGAACTGCCCGCCTGCGCCGCGGCCTTGGAAGCTGTGGTAGGTCTTGCCACCGACGCTGAAATCATCGACCCACCAGAAGAAGCCGTAGCGCTCGTTGATCTGGCTCGGTGTGGTCGCCCGCACAAGGAAGGCTTCGGGGATGAGTTGTTCGCCGTTCCATTTGCCTTTGTTGAGAATGAGCTGGCCAAACTTCAGCATGTCGCGCGAGAGGATGCTGCTGCCTGCGGCGGACTTCGGAAGTCCGCTGATGGCGCTTTCCCAATGATACTGCGTGATGCCCATGCGCCCGAGCAGTTCGGTCTTGATGAACTCCTCCGCACCGCCGGGAGCCACGGCGTTCAGCAGTTGCATCGCGATGGCAGTGTCAGGCTCCTGATACTTGAACTCTCGCGGCATGGGCGAAATGGGATCGCTGTATTGCAGATACGCCTGAATCTCCGCCTGGCCCTTGAGCTGCGCCGGATTCTTCATCAGCTCCTTAGCCTTCTTGTCCGCGAGCCGGATGCCGGAACTCATCTGCATCGCATGCGCGAGCGTGATCGTGTCCGCGCCTGCGACGAGCTTCGTGGTGTCCAGCTCCTTGAGAAAAGTGATCGCGGGCTTGTCGAGGTCTTCCATCTTCAGCAGCCCCATCTGAATCGCACGCCCAATCGCCAGCGCGGTGTAGGACTTCGTGATCGACATCTGGTAATGCGGAAAGTTCGCGCGTCCCCGGCGATAGTAAGACTCGAAGATAAGCTTGCCGCGATAGCCGATGAGCATGCTGTCCACATTGCCCGTCTTTTCATCCTTCGCTGCTGTCGCGAGTTCGTTGGCGAAGGCTTCAATCGCCGCGCGATCCCCGCCATCCACACCCAACTTCCCCACCACGAGCCCGTCATTCTTGTCCACCGGAGCCACGCTGATGAAAGGCTGCTCCAAGTCGGGCAACTGCGCCTCAAGCTGGTAGAGCTTGTCCTTCAGATTCAGCCCCGGCACCTCGGGAGCGAGGCCGTTGCTTTGTGCTGAGGCTTTGACTTCCGCAAGCGCAGTCAGCGGAGCGAGCAGCAGGGTGACGATGAGTGTGTGGGCATGTTTCATTGAGTAGCGTCTTTTGTTGGTCGTGTGTGCGTCGGTATGCATTCCCTTCTGACGTCGAACCATCGTGCCGAGGGGCATCATTTCGCGTCCTTCGCTTCTGCCTCCTTCTTTGCCGCGCGATTGGCTTTCCGCTTCGCGGCTTTGTCGTCGGTCGCGGCGGGCTTGGAGTCCGGTTCCTCGCCAGCCTCGGTGGCGATGCCGGCGGATTTGTCGAGCTTTGGGTAGCTGGCAACGGCTTGTGCGAGTTGCGCAGGATTGGCGCGGACATCGAAGGACGCAAGGCAGTGGTCGTGGGATTCGATCATCCACTGGCGCAGGCGGTCTTGATACTTTTTCAGGAGAGTCTGGTGCTGCGGATCATGGATGAGGTTGTTCGTGCACGAGGGATCTTTTTCCAAATCATAGAACTCCTCGGGCACGCGATAGCGGAACATGTTCACGCGCGCCTGGATGGCGGGATCGGTTTTGCCGGCTTCCTCCATCGCGGCGAAGGTCAGGCCTTCATTGTTGTTCTTGTATTTGAACTTGCCGTCGGAGAAGGCGTTGAAGATGTAGGCGTAGTGCGCGTCCTGGATGCAACGCATCGGCTTGGGCGG
>CANIZT010000463.1 GCA_947471905.1 Verrucomicrobiaceae bacterium | reverse complement strand
GTCTTCTCAAAGTAGGCAATCTTGCCGGCATCGTCAGCCATCGTACTGCGTGCATGCAATGCGATGATGAGGATGATGGATGCCGTAGCCTTCATGTGTGGAAAAAATACGGTCAGTCAGAGGGCTTCTTGCCGTGTGAGGCGATATGGTTAGGTTCCGGCATGTCTCCCGTGCTTCAGACCCTTGCCGACCTCGTGCGCATCAATAGCATCAACAGCTCGTATGAAAGAGGTCCTGGTGAAAAAGAGGCGGCGGCATATGTGCGGCGATTCTTTGAACAGCGTGGCATCAAGGTGTGGGAACAGGAGGTGTTTCCGGGGCGCAACAATGTCATCGCTTGTGTTCCTGGAAGTGATTCAGCACGGCGAATCGTCTTTGAGGCGCACATGGACACGGTGTCGATCAAAGGCATGACGATTGCCCCGTTTGATCCAGTGATTAGCGATGGCAAACTGCACGGACGCGGCTCCGTCGATGACAAGGCTGGGCTGGCCGCGATGATGCACGCCGTGGCGGACATTCATGCGAGCGGCGAACCACCGCCATGCGAGCTCTGGCTCGCTGCCGTGGTGGATGAAGAGTTTTCGTTCCGCGGCGTGGTCAAACTCTGCGAAGGGCTCAAAGCAGATGCTGCAGTGGTGGCGGAACCGACGGAGTTCAAATGCGTGATCGCCAGCAAAGGCGTTCTACGCTGGCGCATTCGCACCAAAGGCAAAGCCGCTCACAGTTCGAAGCCGCATCTCGGTATCAATGCCATCACGGCGATGTCACGCATCGTTTTGGCCTTAAATGAAGATCATGAACGCATGCAGCAGGTGCAGCATCCGCTGCTCGGACCCGGAACGTGCAACGTCGGCGTCATCCATGGCGGCGTGCAGGTGAACTTTGTGCCGGATGAGGCCGTGATCGAAATTGATCGACGTCTGCTTCCAGGCGAGGAAGTCGAATCGGTGCTCGCTCATTATCAGTCGATGCTGAACGCATTGATGAAGCAACATCCTGACGTGATCGCTGAGATGGAGCAACCGATGCTGCAAGACTGGTCGTTCCAAACCAATGCCGCTGCCCCGCTGGTTCAACTTTCCCGTGACGTGTTGCGCGGGATGAATCGCGAAGACGGCGTCAGCGGCGTGCCGTTTGGTAGCGATGCGAGCAAGTTTTCACGTCTGGGCATTCCCACGATCCTGTTCGGTCCCGGCAGCATTGATCAAGCACATGCGGCGGTCGAATACGTCGAATGTGCCGAAGTCGAGGCCGCGCTGGCCTTCTACACGCAGATCGCGCGGCGCTTTGTGTGAGTTACGCTTACTTCTTCTTTTTTTTGCCCGCTTTGCCTTTTGCATTGCCCTTCGGTTGATCGACGAGGGTTTTCTTCGCCAGTGCGGTGAAGTCATCGGCTTGCTTTTGCCATGCGTCGGCGAGTTCTTTGGCTTTCTCGGGCATCTTGGCGGCGAGGTCGTTTTGCTCGGCACGGTCAGTTTTGAGATCGTAGAGCGCCCAGGGATCGCCTTTGGCGGCGACGAGCTTCCAATCGCCGATGCGAATGGCTTTGTTGTCTTCATGCAACCACCAGAGGCTGTCGCGGGCGATGGTTTCGTCTTTGGCAAAGGCAGCGACAAGGCTCTTGCCGGGCGCAGCCGGAATAGGTTCGCCTTTCCAGTCCTTGGGCTTCTCGATGCCGACGAGTTCTAGCACGGTGGGGACAATGTCGATGACGTGTGCGGGTGTGGTGCGTAGTTCGTTCTTGGCGGCGATGCCAGCTGGCCAATGCGCGATGAGTGGCGTGCTGATGCCGCCTTCATGCACCCATGTTTTGTGACGACGATGCGGTGTGTTTGCAGCGCTGGAGAAGCCGGGGCCGAGGCAAAGATATGTTTCGGCGCTGCCGGGGGATGCTTGCTGATCGTGACCGCCATTGCGCACCATGATCTCGGCACTGGCACCGTTGTCGGAAGCGAAAAAGATGAGCGTGTTTTCAAAAGCACCCATCTCCTTGAGCTGCGCGAGGATGCGGCCGATTTCCTGGTCCATGCGGTCCACCATGGCAGCGTGGATGGCCATCTTGGTGGCTTGGAAGCGACGCTGCTCGTCATTGAGCTCAGTCCATGGCAATGGACGGTTCACTTCGCCAGAGCCGAGTGCTTTCATGGCATCAGGATAAGCATACGGAGGGCCGACTTCACGTTCGAGGGCCGACAAGGTCGTGTTGGTGAGCCCCATGGCCTTTTGGCGGTCAAAACGGGCTGCGCGCAGTGCATCCCATCCGGCGAGGTATTTGTCGCGATACTTGGCGATGTCCTCCGGCAGTGCGTGCAGCGGGAAATGCGGTGCAATGAATGGGATGTAGTGAAAAAACGGCTTCGCGGCATGATTGGCGGCGTGATCCTTCAAACACTCGATGGCGTGGTCGGCGGTGGCGATAGTGGCGTAGTAGCCTTTTTCATCCGCAGGCGGTTTGACGGCCACGTCGTCGATGGAGTTGCCTTTGGCGGTGAAGAAGTTGCCCTGGTTCTTCATGTCGAGTGAGCGGTCAAAGCCGCCGTCGAGCACCTTGCCGTCGATGTGCCACTTGCCGCTGTGATAGCTACGATAGCCTGCTGGTTTGAGAAAATCTGGCAGCAGTCGCGCCCATGACTGACGCACCCCTTGGCCCCCGCCACTGAGTTCCGGCAAAGCATCACGGTGAATCTGCTGCGCATAAAATCCGGTCATCAAAGCACCGCGAGTGGGCCAGCAGCGTGCAGTGTTGTAGAACTGCGTGAAGCGCAGACCGTTCTTTGCGAGCGAATCGAGATTTGGCGTCTGAATCTCGCTGCCATAGCAACCGAGGTCGGAATAACCGAGATCATCCGCGAGGATGAAGACGATGTTGGGTTTCGCGGCGAACAGCGAAGGGCTGAGCGCAGAGAGAAAGGCTAGTATGAGAAGAAGCTTCATGGTGTGGGTGACAACGCTAAGGCAGCGAGGTGAATTGCGTTGAACTTTAACAACGTTACTCCCCAACAACACCCAATTCCGCCATACTGGCTAAATCTCCGCCGCTCTGCTCTGACAAGGCACGCATCTGCACATACCGTCCCGTGGTC
>CANIZT010000462.1 GCA_947471905.1 Verrucomicrobiaceae bacterium | reverse complement strand
GAGCAAGGTGAGAAGGAGGGTGCGCATGGTTTGGTGGAGAGGTGGAAAGAGGGGAGCTAGACGCGGCGCACAGCGACCGCTTCGACTTCGTATTTCAAATCGGGCGGCAGGCAGTCGGTGATGGTGGTTCGGGCGGGCGCGGGGTAGGGGAAATATTCGCGGTAGAGCTGATTATAGAGCGCCACGTCCTCAGCATCGCGGACGTAGTTTCGCGTCTGCACGACGTGTGCGAGGTCGCTGCCAGCGGCCTCCAGCACGAGGCGCACATTTTCCATGCTGCGGCGGAACTCGCCTTCAAAGGTGTCACTCACGATGTTGCCCTCTTTGTCCACGGAGGCTTGGCCGGAGACGAAGATGAGATCTCCAACGACCACGCACGGGCTGAAGGGCAGATGTGAAGTGGGTGTGTCGGGGAGTTGCGGGTAGGAGACGAGTGGGTGTGTCATGGTGGTTGCATAGCCTTTCCAGGCTGTGGAGTGATTGAGTGATGAGGACGTAGGCTGGAAAGCCTATGCTATGGGGCGGTGAAAACTTGGTCGGGTGATTCATAGGTTGCTTGCAAGCCTTTCAAATACACTTCGGCGCGGGGGACGGTGATCATCTTGTTCAGATAGAGCACCTTCTCGGGCAGTTCGATGATAAGCTTGGTGAACCTCATTGGATACTTCACCACGCCATCGCCGGTGGACTTCCAATTGCAGTTCGCAGGCCAGTGATAGCCTTCGCCGTCGTATTGACCTGGGAGCGGGAACTTCAGGTAACGCCAGCCTTCGAAGTTGATGCGACTGCGCTGCCAGACGTCATTGGTGTTCCAATCGCTGACCTTCATGGTCTTCATCGCGGCGAGTTCCGTCTCGCTCATCCAATCGGCCATCCAGCGCGTGGCCTCGCCCTTCATCGCGGCTCCAATGCTTGTCCAGCGCTGGCCGCTGGCATCGGTGAGTTCGAAAATGATGCGACCCCAGCCGCCGTTGCCGTTCACCATGAGGCCGATCTCGGTGGGCTTGCCGGGAAGTTCGATGGGTTTCTTCAAGCTCAGCACCGAATACATCGGCAAGTGCGGCGAACCCGCGATGGGCAGCTTTGGCTTCACGCTGAGGACTTGCTTCTCGCCTTCAAACTCAGCCACCTCAGAGAACTCGAAGTCCCCTTTGCGGCGTGGGCACTCGAAGTTGAACCATTCAAGCTCGGTGTTCGGCTCGGACTCGATTTGCCAATCGAACAGACTAGCTAAGGAACCAATCAAGCCATCCGTTGCATGCACCCTAGCGTTGTTCATTGCGTCCCAATCATGTGCGATTTCATCGAAGCCTGCGAATTGCTGGTTGGTTGTGATGAAAATAGGCGTCGATGTTAGCGTCAAATGCACCAGCAGTTCGTTAGAAACTCTGTATTCTCCGATCTCTTCTCCCATCATATCCTCGACTTTCGTGATGTCCTGAAATCCGCCATTCTTGCGGAGCTTCCAGAGTCCTTTTCGTTCTCCCCGCAACGTCCAAGCCACCGTCACAAACCCACCTTCCCTCTTCGCAAACTCCACCGCATAGACCACCGGCGATCCCGTATCGATGACACGGCTAAACTTGGCACCATCAAGTTGCCGCGTGAGTGTTGCCATCGCGACATACGAGGGTTTGGGCGATAGCTCGGGCTTGGCAAAGCAGAGACCGCAGGAGCCCCAGTTACTGAACTGATAGGAGTTGCCCACATCGCAGATGCACGACGGACGAATGACCGGAATGCCCCAAACAAGCGAGTGAATCATGTGTCGCACGTAGTAGCTGGCTTGCGTCTTGAGCGAGAGATTGCCGGGGTTCGTGCTGGGGTAGCAGACCTCGTAGCATTGGGTGATGGGCTTGTCCTTATAGCCGTAGTGATCGAGGATTTGGCGATCCATCCAGAGGCTGGCGTTGTTCGCCACGAAGTCGAGCGGCTGCGTCTCCGGCATGCGCATGAAACTGCCGGCTTCGTTGCCGCGTGAGTCGAACAATTCCGCCGGGAACTTGTGCCGAGCGAACTCCTCCATGAGATGCGGATTGCCATTGCCGAAGGCGAGCTTGGCCTGCGGAAGCTGCGCCCGCGTGGCATTGGCAGTATCGAGTGCTTCCTTCCACATCGCATCAAACTTCGTCTGCTCCGTGGCATCCATCTTATAGGCTGGACGACCGGTGAAAACATCCGGTGTGCGGATGATGTGCGGGCCACTGATGGCGTGCTCGTGGAAGATGAGCACGTTCTGCGGCATCAGCGGATCATCAGCTGTTTTTTTGGCGAGCAGGTCCGCGCTCTTGGGTTCGTGGCCGTTCAGCACGCCGTATTTCTTCCGCGCATCGGCGCTGTAGTTGAACATACCATAGCGCAAGCCCGCCTTCACATAGAGCGGGCCGACGACATCGGGATCGCTTGGTGTGAAATGTGCTCCACCGAAGTCCCAGGTGCCAAAAGGCGACTCATTGCGATGCTTGCGTGTGTCCGGCGGCAGCATGGCAAAGGTCGTCTCACGTCGCAGCACCTCCGTGCTTCCATTCATGAGCCGGATGCGGACTTCGTGATAGCCACGACGCTTCACCGGCAGCGCGATGTCTTTGCGCAACGGCACACCCACCGCCATCTCAAACTCCTCGCTGGTCGCCGTGACCGTCTCGCCATCGAAAGCGGTCGCCGTGGCTTCGAGCGTCAGTTTGTTGTTCACTCGACCCACCCCGCGGAGATCGACATGAAACGTGGCCTTTTGCGGCTCCACAAACACATGGCCGACTTCATCACTCGTCACCTTCATCTGCACCGGCGAGCGTGCGAAGGTCATGCCAAACACATGCACACCACTCGGAGGACCGATGGGCCGGTAATTGAACCGACAGGGATCAGGCGCACGCACCGCCAGTTGCAGTTCCTTGGTCACCTCCACATCCAGCGCCCATTCATCCGTGAAATCCTGCGCCATGGCCAAACCCAGCGGCGCTTTGATCAAGAATACATTCCCCGCCGGTGTTGCAATGATGGTGCTGATCCCTGGAGCCTTGGCTTCATCAAAGCGCGGCACTTTGACCGAGAAATCATGCAGCGTCACCCGCCGCGCTCCATCCATCGCGCCGATGCGAAAGCTCACCACATTCGACAGCGAACGATCATTGTC
>CANIZT010000461.1 GCA_947471905.1 Verrucomicrobiaceae bacterium | reverse complement strand
CTGCGACTCCGACACCGAAGCCTGCCACACCCGCTCCCGCTGTTGCCGCCAAGCCGCCGCCACCGAAGCCGGTCGCGGTTTTCTCTGACAAGGCGCTCGAAGCGGCGGTGCGGAAGCAGGTGTTCGCGAAGCGTGACAACCAGGAGGTGCTGACAGCGGAGGACGTGGCAACGGTTTCGATCATCGAAGGCAAGAAGGCGGGCATCAAGGATCTCGCCGGTCTCGAAAAATGCGTCGCGCTGGCATCGCTAACGCTGCCGGAGAACCAGATCACGAACCTGGCACCGATCAAAGGGCTGGAGCGTTTGCAGTTCCTCGATGTGTCGAACAATCAGATCAGCGACATCGCGCCGCTGGCGGCTTGCAAGGCGCTGCAATACGTCGAACTCACCGGGAACAAGGTAGCGGATGTTTCCGCACTCGGCGGCATCCCGGCGCTCACGTCGCTCTATCTGGCGAACAACCAGATCAAAGACGCGACGCCGTTGTTCAAGCTGCCGAAAGTGTGGACCCTGTATCTCGAAGGCAATCAAGTGACGAACATCGCCGGCATCGGCGGCATGAAGTGGCTTTCCATGCTTTCGCTCAAGGGCAACGGCGTGACGGACATCGCGCCACTGGAGCCGCTGACAGAGCTGCAGTTTTTGTTTTTGGAAAACAACAAGATCACCGATCTCACACCGCTGCACCGCATGTGGAAGAAGGACAACGATGGTGCGCGTGAATGGGCACCGTACTGCCAGATCTTCATCGACGGCAATGCCATCGACGATGCCTCGAAGAAGCTCGTGGACGAGATGAAAAAGGCCGGGGCACGCATCACGCCGTAAAAGTGGGCGAGCAAAAATCTTGCCGCTGAGGGCAGGCAGGGCTTAGCATGCTGCATGAACGCGTTTTTCCGTCTCCTTGCCTTCGCCCTGATGATCTCCAGCGCACAAGCCGCCAGTCCGCCGCGGGAGTGGACTTCCAGCGATGGGAAATCGAAGTTTCAAGGCGACCTCATTGAGTTCACCGACAAGGAAGTCAAAATCCGCCACCGGAGCAACTTCAATCAGTACCGTC
Source organism: Verrucomicrobiaceae bacterium (assembly GCA_947471905.1). Taxonomy (GTDB): domain Bacteria; phylum Verrucomicrobiota; class Verrucomicrobiia; order Verrucomicrobiales; family Verrucomicrobiaceae; genus Prosthecobacter. The sequence continues at coordinate 2,076 of CANIZT010000461.1, read as the reverse complement.
TGCCGCTGGACCGGCTCTCGAAGGAGGATCAGGATTTCATCCATGGCCTGCTGCGTGAGAAACGCCGTGATGCGGGGCTGAAGGAGGGTGTTTATGCAGAGAAAGTGACGGGGCAGTTGGTGAAGGGTGTTTCGAAGCAGGGCTTGAACTACCAGCTGTGGGGCAATCCCAAACTGGATGGCACGAAGCGTTATCCCATCGTCATCTGGCTGCATGGCTCAGGCCAGAGCGGCACTGACAACGAATCACAGATCGGTGGCGCGCCTAAAATCTGGACCACCGAGGACAACCAAGCCGAGAGCCCGTGCTTTCTGCTGGCACCGCAGTGTCCGTCCGCTGACATCGGCTGGAAGAATCAGGTGGCGGACAACCTGCTCGCGCTGATCGCCGATCTCACGGAGCATCTGCCGATTGATGAGAGCCGGCTTTATCTCACCGGCTCGTCAATGGGCGGCTTTGGCACCTTCAGCATCGCGGCGAAGTATCCGCAGGTGTTTGCTGCCTGCGTGCCGCTGTGCGGCGGTGGTGATGTCAAAAGCGCTGAGATTTTGAAGCAGACGCCGTTCTGGGTCTTCCACGGCGACAAAGACGACATGGTGCCCGTCGAGCGTTCACGAGTGATTGTGGAGGCGGTGAAGCAGACGGGAGGTGAACTGATGAAATACACGGAACTTGAAGGCGCGGGTCATGGCATCACGGGGCTGGTTTATCCACGAACGGATCTGCATGAGTGGCTGTTCCAGCAGAAGAAACCCAACCCGGCCGCCAAGTAATGCTGCACCATCATCATTCCGCCACCTGCCAGCATCACGATGCGGATTCAGCGCGCGATCTTGCGGCCACGATGCTGGTGCGAGCGCGTGAGGCTGGTTTGAGGCGCACCAAGGCGCTGGAGAACATCCTTTCCATCCTGGTGCATTCGCATCAGCCACTAGCCCTGGCGGACATAGCCGAATCACCCGATCTCACGAGCGGGGCTGACAAAGCCACGGTTTATCGCGTGCTGGTAAAGCTTGAGGAACTGGGCCTCATCCGGCGGCTGGGCCTGCATGACCGCAGTGCGTACTACACCATCCTTCAAGTCGGTCATCATGACGACTACCTCATCTGCACTCAATGCGGCCGTATTCAACGACTGGACATCGCGTGCCCGGTAGAGGCCTTGGAGAAGCAGATCGAGAAGCAGTCCGGCTTCCGCAAGCTCTACCATGAACTAGAATTCTACGGGCTGTGCCCGAAATGCGCATGAGGAGACAGCATAAAGAAATCCCGCATCGGAGTGCGATGCGGGATTGCGAAATTAGCTAAGCTCCTCCCTGATCAAGGAGAGGTAACAGGTGGAGTAGTATTATTGATAATGGTACCACCAGTTTGACCGCCACCAGCACCGGACTGGCCACCTCCGATATTCATGTCACCGCCGCTCGTACCGCCGCTGGTGCTGCCGCCGCCGCTGGTGCTGCCGCCGCCGCTCGTACTGCCGCTAGGGGGAGGGCTACCGGTGGGGGCGGTATTTGCAACTGCGGTTTGCACAGCTGCTGTAATCGCTCCGGCATCTGATGAACCACTGTTGGATGCCACTGTGGTGATAGCGGCAGCCGCTTGATCCGTGGTAACTCCCAAGACAGCAGCTACAACCGCAGCCGCCGTGCCCGAGGTATCAGCGGAGGCGCCTGCTGGAGGAGTAGGGGAGACAGTCACCGATCCAGTTACACCAGTTGGCGCTACATTCAGAAGAAACCCGACCGGCGTCGGAGCTGTCGAAATGGCACCAGTCGATGATACATTGACTGTCGCCACCGGAGGCTGAGTCTCAGAGGGTGCCGTGTTCGGGTTATTACCCGTCAAAATTTGGATGCTGCCTCCTCCTGATATATTTACGCCTGTGACCCCAGCACCACTGAAAGTGACCGAGCTTGCTGTGGGACCCGTTCCAGTCGTGATTGTCACGGTCGCCTGAGCCTCGCTCGTTCCCGCTCCTACAGCTGGACCGGGGTCAACCGTCACTGTTACTGTCTGCCCGTTAACTGTGGTCGTCGTTGTCGTAGGCCCTTGAACGGAACTGACATTTCCCAT
>CANIZT010000460.1 GCA_947471905.1 Verrucomicrobiaceae bacterium | reverse complement strand
TGTGCGAACACCATGATGCTGAAGAACCAGCAGAAGGTGGCGAAGCCCATGAGCAGCGTAATCAAAATCGTCCACCAAAAAATACCCCCAGAGTCTTTCTTCTTGGAAAAACTCCCACCACCGTAAGAACGGTACTCGTTTCCATCGCTCAAAAATCGGATTTGCATGGCATTATTGCGAAAATTTTAATTTTTATAATTTAGAATGTTCAAATTCTACAAGATTGGATCAATTTGAAAAGTAAATTTTGTGAATAAGTTGGCAGCATCGCTGCTCCATAGGTTAGGCAGTTTGGGGCTCAAAAGAGGTTCCGCACCCGCAGCTTCGAGCAGCGTTAGGGTTGGCGAGCTTAAAACCGGCATCAGAAAGAGCATCCACGTAATCAAGCTGGCAACCGCGCAGATAGCCGATGCTTTCACGGTCAATGATGATCGAAACGCCGTCTTGGGTCTGGATGGAGTCTTCAGCACCGGATTCGTCCAGAGCCATCACATACTGCATGCCTGCACAGCCGCCTTTCTCCACGCGCAGACGTAATCCAGTGCCTGCTCCGGCATGTTTATCTGCGATAAGCGATTTGAGATGTTCGATGGCGCTGGAAGTGAGGGAAATCATGGTTGAGAAGGCTGTGTTAGCTCTGAAGAACAGTGCTTGAGGTGTGCGGGTATTGCAATTCCTCGCACGGCGTCCAATGTGATATTTCCTTGGAGCAAAAGAGCTACGTCTGCTGTAGCGCAATTTATCGAAGTTTATGTCCAAAATCCGCATTCTTCCAGACGCACTCGCCAGCCAGGTGGCAGCGGGAGAGGTCGTGGAGCGTCCAGCAGCTTTGGTCCGGGAACTGGTGGAAAACAGCCTGGATGCAGGGGCTCGGCACATCGAAGTGCATGCGCAGCGCGGGGGCATTGCCATGATTCGTATCGTTGATGATGGAAGCGGGATGGATCGAGAGGATGCCATGTTGTGTCTTGAAAGGCACGCGACAAGCAAGATTCGGACCAAGGAGGATCTTGGAGCCATTTGCACTTTCGGTTTTCGGGGCGAGGCCCTGCCCAGCATCGCCAGCGTCTCGCGCTTTCGTCTCGCGACGCGCGAGAAGGAGGCGCTCGTAGGCACCGAAATCGAGGTGAACGGCGGCAAGTTGATGGCGGTACGCGATCATGGCGGCGCTCCCGGCACGGTGATCGAGGCTCGCTCGCTGTTCTTCAACGTGCCAGCTCGCCGTAAATTCCTGCGCACCGAAAACACTGAGTTCGCTCATGTGGAACAGCAACTTCGACTGCATGCCATCGCCAATCCTCAGGCGGCATTCACGTTGACGCACAACGGCGAACTCATACTGCATCTTCCGGCTACTCGTGATATGCTGGAGCGCATCCGGGGACTCGTTGGGGATGAGCTTGCCTCGCGTCTGCTCAAGATTGAAGAAACGACACTGCATGGCGTGACAGTGAGCGGCTACATCGGTGGTCCAGGCATGAGCCGCTCCAATCGTCAGATGCAGACGACTTATCTCAACGGGCGCCCCATCGAAAGCCCCAGCATTTCGTATGGCCTACGTGAGGGCTATCACACCGCATTGATGAAGGGGCAGTATCCGGTCACATTCCTGTTCATCCAGATGGATCCCACGGCCTTCGATGTGAATGTGCATCCAGCAAAAAAGGAGGTTCGGTTTCACGATGGCAATGGTGTGCGGGAAGCCATCGCTCGTTGCGTCAGCCGCACGCTCGAAAACGCCGCCAAGCTTCCCAGCGGTCATGCGCCAGCACGCACTGCTCTTATTGTTCCAGCGGTGGAAACCACACGTCAGGAGCAGTTTGTCATGCCAGTGGTGACTTCTACCGCGCCTTTACGACAGGTTGAACCTGCCATTTCGGCAACATTGGCGATTCAGAAAGTCCTTCCGAATGTAGAACCGCCTTCAGCTGAAATCGCTCCCCCGAAGCAAGTCGAGAGACCCAAGCCGGAATCCCAAGGGCAACCCGCAGCGTCTGATTTCCGCATCATTGGTGTTTTGCAGAAACTCTATGTACTCATGGAAGGCAAAGAGGGACTGGTGATGATGGACCAGCACGCGGCGCATGAACGCGTGAACTTTGAAAAATTCCGCCGCGCTCTCGAAACTGGTGGGGTGCCATGCCAGCGCCTGCTGATGCCCATCAATCTGCAAACCACACCGCGTGATGCCGATCTGCTGAAGCAAAATCAGGCCGTACTTAGCCGTTTGGGCATCGAGATCGAACCCTTCGGACCGAACATCTTCAAGGTCGAGGCGTTGCCTGCTTTTTTAAAAACCGACGATCCCGCAGCATGGCTTGATCAGGTCATCGAGGAACTGAGCAGCCTGAGCACTAAATCATCCTCGCTGCGCCTCAGCGAAGACGCCATCGCCACCACCGCCTGCCGTGCTTCGGTGAAGAGCAACGACGTGCTTTCCATTCCCGAGTTGCAGGCGCTGCTCAAAGACCTCCTCGCCTGCGAAATGCCCTACTGCTGCCCACATGGACGTCCCACGCTCGTGCAAATCTCTACCGCCGAAATGGAGCGCAAATTCGGCCGCCGAGCGCCAGGGTAGTTAAGTGCTAGAGATTTAAATCTCGTGATAAGTTCGCGGGGCAGTCACGTTGTAGGGCGAACCTCCCCCAAACCAATCCTGCTCATGAATCCCTTCCGCAACGACCTTTCCCGCCGCGCCTTTGTTTCAGGCGCAGCGAAGACATTTCTCGGCGTCAGTGCTGTCTCCCGTGTCATTGCCGCGCCTGGCATCGGCACCTCGCCGCTCAAGCAGGCGGCCACAGCACGCAATGTCATTTACCTGTATATGAACGGCGGCATGAGCCACCTAGACACCTTTGATCCGAAGTCTGGAAAGACCGACATTATGGGCCTCACTAAAGTGATCAACACCAACGTCGAGGGTGTTCGCGTTTCAGACAGCATTCCACTCATTGCCAGACAGATGGATAAGCTTGCAGTCGTTCGCAGCATGATGACCACGCAGGGAGCCCACGAGCAGGGGCAGTATTATCAGCACACCAGCTACACGCAGCGCAGCAGCATACGCCATCCCACCATGGGTGCATGGCTACAAAAGTTCCAGGACCGTGGCAATCCCACGCTTCCGGGTAGCGTCAT
>CANIZT010000459.1 GCA_947471905.1 Verrucomicrobiaceae bacterium | reverse complement strand
TCGTGACTGGCGGTGCGACCATGAGTTCAATGAGATCACGCGTACGTTCGCCGAGATCGATAGCACTGGGAGGCACCGTTTCCGATTTGGCCGCATCAACAGCCTGTTGGAACAAGGCATCCATCTTTTCAGCGAGGGATGTTTTGCTGACAACCGGAGAAAGCGGCGGTGAGGCAAGCTGAGGTGTTTGCAGCGATGGCGGAGGCGCTGCAGCAACGGGTGTTTCACGGATTGATTCCACCACAGGCACGGGAACCGGAGCGGTCTCAGCCACCGGGGTTTGATAAACCGGAGTAGAAGCAACGACAGTGGACGGCTCAGTTGCTGCTGTCACAACAGCAACTACTTCCTGAGGCAGATGCACCTGACCTGCCATGGTACGCGTGGTGTACACTTCCGCCGCGGCGGCCAGAAGATGACGCGGAAAGATCGCGCCACCCGCAGTGAGTCGCGCAATGTCTTCCTCAAGCAGCGGATGAATCGCGGAGGTAATGCCGTCCTTTTTGCGCTGCGCCACGAGTTCGGGTGTTTCGAGCCGACAAGTGAGCAGCAGGCGTTTTTGCTCGTTCGCAATGGGCAGCATATCCACCACCGGCAGGCGGAAACCAAGCGGCGCATTCGAATCCGGCACGCCGATGCGGCCGCGCAAAGCTTGAGTGAGCGCCGCATCCCAAGCGGCAAAGCGTTCGGCTACGAGGCCGATCAGAACGACCCAATTTTCGCTTTGGTCGATCAGTGAGAACAGCAAACGCTGCATCTCATCGAACTGTGGTTGAGTGATGATGAGGTCCAGCTGATCGAGCACCAACACCGCAGGGGAACCCGCCTGCGCGGCAAGTTTGCCGAAAAGCTGGATCACAACTCCCATGTCCGCGCGTGCCAGAGGCTCCGGCACGTTAAGATACTTCAGCTCGTTCTCGGTGAGATACGCCGCGCCGGAAAGCCACTGCGCGGCGAGGTGCTCCTTATCATCACGCAGGACATTAAGCAGACAACGCAGCACGCTGCGCGGCACCATGGGGTGCTCGGCCTCAAGAAGCTGCACCGCCTGATGAATCAGTTCCTTGCGTGTTTCGATGCCGATGTCGGCCCAAGCTTCATGCAACTCTGGCAGAGTCACATCCTGCTCCACCACTGGCTTGAGCAAGGCATAGGCCAGCAGGCGCAATTGGCTGTAAGGTGATTCATTGCCATCCGCACTACGTGCCGGATGACGCAGGCTGCTGACGAAACGGGTCAGGATAAAATTCTCCAACGCTTCCGGCTGTAGCGGCGGATTCGGCGCATAGGCATAGAAAATCTTATCAGTACATTCACGCCGTAGCCGCGCAAAAAGATGCGACTTGCCAGAACCGCCCGCGCCACGAACAAAACGCACCTGACTGCGGTGCTGCGCCCGCACTTGGTCCACGGCGATTTTTAGTGCGCCGAACGAGACTGAGTGAATGTAGGGCACATCCAGAAAGTTGGCAGCATTCCACACATCATTTTCCCCCACACTCGTGGAAACAAAGGGATTCATGGCAGCATAGTCAGACATGGTCTTTTGAGGAGGTTCAGGATTCAGGAGAAAGAGGACTGAGCATTAGGCGATCCAACACCAGAAGTAGCCGGGAGGACCGAGGGACATCGGAACAAGCATGGCACGTTCATGTTCGGGGAGGTCTTGCGGCCTTTCACAGGGTTCTAGCAGGATGCGACCATTGTTGTAAAGTGTCTCAATCAAATTTCGTAAAACCTGACTATCAGCAGACTGCCCACGTTCTGCCGCCCAGGCCGCGTAATGTGCAAAAGTCTGTGGCACTGGAATCATGACGGTGGAGGAGCGCACACGGTCCTGCTCATACCACCGCTGCAATTCTGCTTCGCCCGGCACTGCGGCGGCGGCAGGTTCGGCATCCAGCCAGGCGATGAGGTCGGACAGCGTCACGCTCTGCGTTCGCACAGCGTTCACGCCATCGAGGATTTTCTGCAAAGCACGGCGTTTCGCAGCATCGAGCAATGCTGACGGTTTCGGTCGTCCGGCAAACACGAATCGTTTTGTGCCTGGCAGCACAAACGCAACGCCGCTGGCTATGAGTTGAGCCAACGCACCCTCAAAGTGAGATTGCAGCGCCAACGGCAGCTTCAGTTTCAATTTGGCGGCAGGCTGCTCTTTCTTCGCCTGATAGATGCTATGCCGAAGCACCGAAACAGCGGCAGATGCGATATTTTGCGTGGTGTAAAGTGACTGTGGCTTGCCGGGAATGCAGTTCAGCGCAGCTGATGTTGTGAGTGCATTAAGCGCAGCAGCCACCGTTTTTGATGTAGCGGCACGTCCGGCCAACGGTTTGACGAGTTTCGTGATATCCGCTGCCTTCAAAGGCAGCGGAGCACGACTCAAAGCATCGAGAATAGCATGTTCGAGGGTCATCAGCGTTTGCGGGTCTTAATCTGCCGTTCCAACCAGCGGGCGACATCGTTCACCACCTCCTCACGTTGCACATCATGCAGCAGGAGATGATAGGAACGTGTGTACCATAGCAGTTTCTTGTCACGACTGCGCAGTTCCGCGAACAGCGACTGGATTTGATCAGCGGAGGACAGTACATCGTTCGGTGAGGCTACGAACAGCACCGGCATTTTCAAATGGTGCGCGGCTTCCATGTTGTCATCCATCATACCGCCAATGGTGGTGATCAGCCGGAGCGAGAACGCACTGACGTGATGTGGTGTGACCGCCATCTGGCCGCCATGCGTGGAACTTGAAGTGACCTTGATCTTCGATTCATCCACACCGGCGAGTTCACCAAGCGTGTAGCGTGAACGAGGCGAAAGTTTGGCCGCCGTCTCCAAGAGGAAACGCTGGAAACCGGTCAACGTCATGCGTAAACCCGCCACGGGTGAGGCCAAAATGATGCCAGCCGGGTCTTCACGATTGCCCAGCAAGTCTGCCGCAGTGTGCATTGCGATGAGGCTGCCCAAGCTCTCGCCATACCAAAACACCGGCGTTTTTGAATACCTGCGCTTCGCCAAACCATGAAAGGTGGCCAGATCCCGCTTCCAGTCTTTTTCTCCCGAGATGTCGCCGCGTTCCGCGACCACGGGGTCATTCCCCTGCCCTCGTAAATCGTACGCGTAAACCATGTAGCCGCGCTGC
>CANIZT010000458.1 GCA_947471905.1 Verrucomicrobiaceae bacterium | reverse complement strand
GTCGCGCACCTGCTGGGCGTAGCCAGCCCAGGTTTTCATCGCGTTGACCACCTCCGTGTCACCGACGTTCCAACGGGCGCGCAGATCGTTGTGCAGCACCTCGGTGCCTTCGCTCAAGCGAGTCGTGTAAGCCACATAGACCGACGGGAGTGATGCGGGGTCGAGCTGCTCATAAATGCCATGGCCATGCTTCGCGATGTGGTCGCGGTCGAAGTCCATGAACACCACGCCCTCGTAGTTCTGGATCACGCGGTCCTGCAAGCCGGCGGGAATGCCGAGTTCCTCGTTTTCCACGGCCAGCACGAGGCTGGGCACGATGTCTCGGGGGATTTCGACGCCGTAGAAGTCCATCAAAGCACGCCAGCAGGCGGTGATGATCGCGCTGGAGCCGGCCATGCCGACCTGCGGCGGGATGTTCGTGTGGTAGCGCAGCGTGAAGTTGCGGTCATGCATCGGAATGCCGTTCTTCTGGCAGTATTCGAAGAAGCGCTTCACGCCCGCCTTCAACAGGCGGATGCCGCCGTAGTAGCCGAACTGCCGTACGTTGCGCGTCAGGTCCGCGATGCTTTCGAAGACGGAGTCATCCCGTTCGCTTGGCGAGATGCGCAGCTCCGGCGACTCAAACAACGTCACCTCCGCCCAGAAGTCGCGAATGATGAAGGAAACGGTCTTGCCGAAGTAGCCATCCGAGGGATTTCCCACCAGACCGGCACGGGCATAGGCTTTCTTTTTGAGGAGCATGGTTGGTCGGGGTGGGTGGAATATGACGCGAAAGCTAACGATTGCCCTCTGCGCTGACAAGATTAAAGACGTTCGTTGATTCAATCCCAATTTGAGGCCATGAGCGTGGTCATCCCATGTCTGATCCCAACGGCTATGAACTCCTCGACAGCGGCGCATTCCAGAAGCTGGAACGCTTTGGCAGCGTCGTGCTCTCACGGCCCTGCGCCCAGGCCGTCTGGCAGCAGAACTTGCCCAAAGCCGACTGGCAAAAGGTGACCGCCACCTTCTTCCGCGACGGCGGCAATCAATGGCGCGGGCGCGACAAGCTGCCCGAAACCTGGGCCATCGACGTTGATGGCACCAAGTTTCAGCTCAGCTCAACCGACTTCGGTCATCTCGGCATCTTTCCCGAGCAGCGCGATCAATGGCGGCGTATCCGCGAAACGTGTGAGGAATATTCAAAACGCCATGGTCGCCCCGCACGTGTGCTCAATCTCTTCGCCTACTCCGGTGGTAGCACTTTGGCCGCAGCACTAGCTGGTGCGGAGGTCTGCCATGTGGATGCCTCCAAGGGCATGGTCGATTGGGCGCGCAAGAACGCCGCGCTGAACGGTCTCGAAGAAAAACCGGTGCGCTGGATCGTCGATGACGTGACGAAGTTCCTGGAGCGCGAACTGCGTCGTGAGCGTCAATACGACCTTCTCATTCTCGATCCTCCGAGTTACGGACGCGGAGCGAAGGGCGAAGTCTTCAAAATCGAAAACGATCTGCCGCCACTGCTCGCTTTGCTTGGCAAGCTCATGTCTCCGCAACCGCTCGGCGTGCTGCTGTCATGCCACACCCCAGAACTGACGCCCCTTTCGCTCCATCACATGCTTTTACAGCAGTTTGGCCGCAACGGCGGCAAGGTGGAGCACGGCGAGATGCAGCTTCGCGGTGCTGCGAACGTCCTGCCTGTCCCCAGCGGCAGTTTTGCATGGTGGCTCGCCTGATTGAGCATTCGACATTCAGCCCTCGTCATTCGACATTTTCCCAATGCTCAGCTTCCTCCTTCGCCGCGCCTTCAGCAGCGTGATCGTGATCTTCTGCGTGATCTCGATCACGTTTGTGCTCGCGCGGATCACAAAGGGTGGCCCGTTTGACAAGGAGAAGGAGCCGCCACCTCATATCAAGGAGGCGCTGCTCACGCGCTACAAGCTCAACGGCACCGTGTGGGAGCAATACACCGCCTATGTCGGCTCTTTGGTGCGTTTCGACCTCGGTTTGTCCACGCGTTACCGCGACTGGCGTGTGTCCGAATTGCTGCGGCAAAAAATGCCGAACTCCTTCGCGCTCGGCTCGCTGGCCTTTGTTATCGTGAGTTGTGCCGGCGTCTTCCTCGGCATTCTCGCCGCCATGAAGAAGGACACCTGGATCGACCGCACGGCCATGTTCGGCGCGCTGCTGTCCATTTCGATTCCCTCTTTCATCAGCGGCCCTTTTTTGATCGCCGTGGTTGCGCTCTGGCTCGGCTGGCTGCCCGTTGGTGGCTGGGGCACGTTGCAGCAGATGATTTTGCCCGCGATCTGCCTTGCCGCGCCTTACATCGCCTATGTGGCGCGTTTGATGCGCAACAGCCTGCTGGATGTCTTGAAGAGCGATTTCCTGCGCACGGCACGCGCCAAAGGACTCACCGAAACCCAAGCTGTGGCCAAACATGCGGTCAAAGTGGCTATTTTGCCCGTCGTGACCTTCCTCGGGCCACTGGCAGCCCACCTGCTGACGGGTTCGATGATTGTGGAAAGTGTCTTCAATATCTCCGGGGCCGGCATGATCTTCGTGAACTCGATCCAGAACCGGGATGTCTTCCTGCTCGGAGGTGCCGTCATCGTTTACTGCGTACTGCTGGTGCTCTTTAACCTGTTCGTGGACGTGCTCTACACGCTGCTGGACAAACGCATCAAACTCTATGCCTAATGCTGCCGCTCCAGCACGAATCGCGCGGCCCGACGGCTGGCAGATCCTGAAGCGCAATCGCGCCGCGATCATCGCGCTCGGTTTTCTCGCCGGACTGTCGCTCATTGCCATCGTCGTGCCGATGCTGCTGCCTGCGTCGTTGCAAGTTACCAGCAGCGCTTCGTTTGTGCCGCCTTCATCACAGCATTTCCTCGGTACGGACGTGAACGGACACGACATGCTCTACCGCCTGCTGGCCGGTGCGCGCGTTTCGCTGGGTGTTGGTCTGGTTGGCGCGCTTATCAGTCTCGTTATCGGCACGCTTTATGGCATGATCAGCGGCTACGCGGGTGGTCGAATCGATGCGCTGATGATGCGCACCGTCGAAGTGTTGCAATCCGTCCCGCGCATCCTGTTCATCATGATCCTCATCGCCGCGCTTGATGACTACGTGAAGGAATGGATCGACGGCTGGCGCTTGCTCGCGCAG
>CANIZT010000457.1 GCA_947471905.1 Verrucomicrobiaceae bacterium | reverse complement strand
GTGGTTCTGCAGCATGTAGGCCACATGCATGGCGACCTGGCCGAAATTCGTCTCCGCTTGCGCCGAGGGAATGAGAAGCGCGAGGGCGGAAGCCGCTGCCGCGACGGGGGTGAGAAAGAATCGATTCATGGGGGTGTCCTGAACTATAACGAGCCTCGCGGCCACATTTGCTTGGAGATTTTGCCTTTTCCGGGTTGAAAAGTCCAACGCTTTCCCGTCTTTCGCAGTCCCCATGCCTGAAATCCACACCTATACCGGCGGCATCGCCGCCACGAACGGTTACCTCCTCCAACTGCCCGGTGGTCATGTGCTGGTGGACGCGCCCGATGGCATCGCAGGCTGGTTGAAGAAACAAAACCTGCGTGTCGATGCACTTTTTCTCACTCATCAGCATTTTGATCACGTTCTGGATGCTGCTGCCGTCAGAGCACAGCACGGCTGCCGCATCTACGCCTTCGCGCCGTTTTCACGCGATCTGACCCTGGAGCGCCTCTACGGGGCGGTGACGGGTAATTCGTTGTCCGTTCCTGAGTTTGCTGTCGATGAAGTCATCCAAGGCAAGGACATGCTCAATGCCGTCGGCGAGGCATGGCAGCTTTATCATGTGCCCGGCCATTCGCCGGACAGCGTCTGTTTCCACCTCGTAGCCCAAAGCCTACTCTTTGGCGGCGACGTGCTGTTTCTGGATGGCATCGGCCGTACCGACTTCCCCGGTGGTTCGACGCAACAGCTTCTCGCCGGCATCGAGGAAAAACTCTTCGCTCTTCCCGATGCCACGCATGTCTTCCCCGGCCATGGTGACGACACCACCATTGGCCGCGAGCGCCTGGAAAACCCGTTCCTAACCTGATGCCCCGCTCCCTACATGACCTGACCTTCGACCAGCTTCGCAAGCTGATCGTGGCTGAAGGTCTGCGCTCAGCGCATGCGGGCACGCTTTGGAACACGCTGCACTTCAAAGCAATGGCCGATCCGCTCACACGCAAAGACCTGCTTCCGCCGCTACGCAAATGGCTCACGCAAGTGCTCGGCGACGGCTCTTGGTCGCTCGATGTGCCGCCGGTCTCGTTCGACACGCCCAGCAGCGATGGTTTGACGCACAAGTTCCTCCTACGCATGGCCGACGCGCAGGAGATCGAGACCGTCATCATGGGTTACCCTGGCCGCCACACGGCCTGCGTCAGCACGCAGGCCGGTTGTGCGATGGGCTGTGTGTTTTGTGCCACGGGCCAGATGGGCTTTGTGCGGCATTTGCGGCCCGGAGAAATCGTCGCGCAGGTGCTGCATGCGCAGCGCATCCTGCGGGCGAAGGGCGAACGCGGCCTGCGCAATCTCGTCTTTATGGGCATGGGCGAACCGCTGCATAATTACGAAGCCGTGATGACCGCACTCGACATCATTTGCGATACGCGCGGCGCAAACATCGGCCCCAGTAAGATCAGCATCTCCACCGTTGGCGTTGTGCCCGGCATTCTGCGCATGGCGGCGGAAAACCGACCCTACAACCTCGCCGTGAGCCTCCACGCCGCCACGGAGGAGGAACGCGCGAAATTGATCCCCGCCAACCAGCGCTGGCCGCTGGCCGATCTCATCGCCGCCTGCCGCATCTACAACGCGCAAACTGGCCGCCGCATTTTCTTCGCATGGACATTGATCGATGGAGTCAATGACACGCCGGAGCACGCAAGACGCATCGCTGATTTACTTCACGGTCTCGATGCGCACATCAATCTCATCCCGCTCAACCGCACCGAAGGCTACACTGGCACCGAAAGCAGCGATACCGCCGCCAATACCTTCCACCGCATCCTCCAAGACGTCGGCTTTCCCTGCACCATTCGCCAGCGTCGTGGCATCGACGTCGCTGCGGGATGTGGACAGCTCAAAGCCGCGAAGAACGCCAAGCGCAAGGCCGCTTAAGTTCATCGCGAGGAGCGTGACTTGCCATGTCCCGACTCCAATACCGGCACTTGGCCTATTGCCTACCTGTTCTGGATTTCATCAGCGACGACAGCGCATGGCACTCGTAAACTCGAGTAGCCATGTCCGCCTACGACCCTAACAGCGACAATCTGATGCTCTTTGACGGCGTCTGCCATCTCTGCGATGCCAGCGTGCGATTCATCCTGCGCCATGATCCAGCTGGCAAAATCAAGTTTGCGCCGATTCAATGCGCTTTAGGACGCGAGCTTTACACTAGGCACGGCCTCGACCCTGAAGCTCCGAATACATTCCTCTTTCTCACTCCCCATGGTGCTTTCCAAGCCAGCGACGCCGCCTTGGAAGTCGCCCGTAACCTCGGAGGCCTGTGGAGACTCGCTCTAATTTTTAAACCATTGCCGCAAGCGCTGCGCGATGCCGCCTACTTCTTTATCGCCCGCAATCGTTATCGCTGGTTCGGCAAAGACGAGACCTGCATGTTGCCCACGGTGGAGTTAAAGGCGCGGATGATTGGATAGTACGACGGACACTCTTGTCCGTCGATCAGCGCCGCCCCCATACCCGACGGACAAGAGTGTCCATCGTACTTACTTCTCGCGCACCCCAAATACCGCGTGCTAAGCTCCCACATGCAGCAGGCATCACCTTCCCCTACCAACACTCGCGAACAACTTGGTTTCGTGCGGGTGGCTGCGGTGTCTCCGGAACTGGTGCTGGGGGATGTAGCAAAGAATGTCGCCATCATCGCGCGGGAGGCCCGCTCGCTAGCACATCGCGGTTGCAGACTGGTGGTGTTCCCGGAACTGAGCCTCACAGGCTATTCCTGTGCCGATTTGTTTCATACGGAAGCGTTGAGATCGGCAGCAGTGCATGGTTTGAGCGAACTGGCAGAGTCGACGCATGATCTGCCGACCGTGTTGGTCGTGGGACTGCCACTGGCGGTACAAGACCGGCTTTACAACGTGGCGGCGGTGCTGGCGAAGGGCCGCGTACTCGGACTAGTGCCGAAAACGTTTCTACCGAACTCCTCCGAGTTCTACGAGCGACGCTGGTTTTCTCCAGCGCATACGCTGAATGCAATGACCGTTCGCTTGAATGGGGTGGATGTGCACGTCGGTGCGGAGTTGTTGTTTGAAGCTTTGGATCTACCCGGCTTTGTGCTGGGCGTCGAGATTTGTGAGGATTTGTGGACGGTGATCCCGCCATCC
>CANIZT010000456.1 GCA_947471905.1 Verrucomicrobiaceae bacterium | reverse complement strand
GTATGGCGAAGGTAGCAAATCCTTCGCCACCATGGCCCCGAACTACTGGGCGATCACACACATGATGTGGGACCCGAAACGTGACACCACGAAGGTGATGCCCGATTTCTACCAATCCGCCTACGGACCCGTTGCCAAGGAGATGGAAGCCTTCTTCGGAGCCTACAGTCACGCGCTCGACACCCATTGGCCCGAGCGCGACCGCATCGTGGACGCCACCGGCATCGCCTACGCCAATGTCATCGCTGCCTGGGGCAAACTCATCCCCAGCGAGGCCATCGAAGAAGCTGAAAAGCACCTGCAAGCCGCTGAAGCCAAAGCACCCGTCGGCGAATACGCCGACCGCGTGAAGTTCCACCGCTTCGGTCACGATTACACGAAGCTCATGCTCGCCTTGCTCGCCAACTACAAGGAGCTCAGTGAACTCGGAGTAAAGATGGAATTCGCGTCATCTGTGAAAGCAACCCGCGATGATCCCGCCGCACGCGATGCCTTGCTCAAGCGAACCTATGACCTTGAAGAGCAACGCGAGCAAATGCTCCTCGCCCACCGCGACTGGGCCGGCCCCGACGAAGGCCTCTACGCCTTCACCAACGACAGCCACATCCGCCAATGGCACACCAACGTGAAAAAGGCACTCGGCATCGACAAACCTAGCGCCCTGACGAAGCAGACCTTGAGCGGCAAAGATTTGAAGTGAAATCCCTCCAATGCCCCGCTCCCTCCTTCTCCATCTGTGGCTTCTCTTCATTTGCGTCTCCGCGTTCGCGCAGGAGCGTGTGCCGTGGACGACTTCGCGCATTAATGGCACGCCGGAGCCGCCACCGCCTTATGTCGTTGAGCGCCTTTATCCGGAGCTGACCTTCAAGAAGCCATTGGATGTCACGCCCTTGCCTGGCAGTGATCGCCTGATTGTGCTCGAAGAGACGGGGCGGATGCTCTCCTTTGTTCCTGGCAGCGACAAAGCCGATCTCTTCGGCGATCTCGCTGAGTTTGATCGCGAGATCGCTCGTTCGTTTGCGCTCACGTTTCATCCGCGCTTCAAAGAGAACCGTTTTGTCTTCACTTGGATCGTGCAGGACTTGAAGGGCGAAGATTTCCGCGACAACGGCTCACACATCGTGCGCTTCCGCGTCACGGATGATTCACCGCCCAAGCTCGATCTCAGTAGCGCCCAACCCATCATCTCTTGGCGTGCAGGAGGTCACAATGGGGGCAATGTGCGCTTCGGACCCGATGGTATGCTCTACATCTCCACGGGAGATGGCACCAAGCCTGATCCGCCGGACTCACTCGTCACGGGACAAGACATCAGCGATCTGCTTTCCAGCGTGCTGCGCATTGATGTCGATCATCCGGAGGCTGATCGCGCCTACAGCATTCCGAAGGACAACCCCTTCGTCGATGTGCCGAAAGCGCGTGGTGAAGTCTGGGCCTATGGCTTGCGCAATCCCTGGCGCATGAGTTTCAATCCGAAGAATGGCGAGTTGTTCGTTGGCGATGTCGGCTGGGAGTTGTGGGAGATGATCTATCGCGTTCAGCGCGGCGGCAACTACGGCTGGAGCCTCACCGAGGGCAGCAAACAGGACGTGCGGCCTGATCGCGTGCGTGGCTCCTCACCGATTCTGCCGCCGCTGGTCGCACACTCGCATGAAGAGGCCGCGAGCATCACGGGTGGTGAGTTTTATCATGGGGACAAGCTGCCCGAGTTGAAGGGCGCGTATCTCTACGGCGACTGGCAGATGGGCACCTTCTGGTCGCTGCGCACTGAGGGCGACAAAGTCACCGAGCATCGCGAAATCGCCCGTAGCTCGCTCATGCCAGCCGGATTCAGCATCGGTCACGGTGGCGAGTTGATCATCGTCGATCACAGTGGTGGTGGTTTGTGGCGACTGGCGAAAAATCCGCGCTCAGGCATGAACTCCGACTTTCCGCGCAAGCTCAGTCAAACCGGACTCTTTACCGACACGCTCAAGCAATCACCCACGCCCGGTGTGCTGCCGTATGAGATCAATGCCCCGCGCTGGGCCGATCATGCAACCGCAGAGCGCTGGGTTGCCTTTCCTGATCAATCGGGCGTCAGCGTGGCCGAGGAATCCAAGGGTGTGGTGCTGCGTGGTCGCTGGGGATTCCCTGCGGGAGCTGTGCTCGCGAAAACTTACTCGCTCGACCTGAAACGCGGCAATCCCGCCACTCGCCGCCGCATTGAAACGCAGATCCTGCACTACGACGGCAGCCTGTGGGGCACGTATAGCTACCGCTGGAACGCCGAACAAACCGACGCCGAACTCGTGCCCAAACAAGGTGACGAAGCGAGCTTCACTGTGAAGGACAAGGCCGCGCCTGGCGGCGAAATGCAGCAGCGCTGGCGTTTCTACAGCCGCAGTGAATGCGCCCGATGCCACACGCTCATGAACAGCTTTGCACAGAGCTTCAGCGCGCTGCAACTCGACCGCACCACGCCGCGTGAGCAGGGCGATCAGCTCGATGTCTTCACTAGCCTCGGCCTCACGCCCGCAGAGCCGCGATTCGCCGATCCGCACGGCTCTGAGGGCAGTTTGGAAGTCCGCGCTCGCAGTTATCTGCATGTGAATTGCAGCGTCTGTCATCGCTACAACAGCGGCGGCGGCGTGCCGAGCTACATGAATATCGAGGCGCTGCTGAAAGAGTCCAAACTCATCGACACCAAGCCCGTGCAAGGTGATCTCGGCCTGCCTGATGCACGAGTCATCGCCAGCGGTGATCCAGCGCGCAGTGTCCTGCTTTATCGCATGGCCACCGCCGGTCGCGGGCACATGCCTTACCTCGGCAGCCACCTTGTCGATGATCGCGGAATCATCGTCGTGCGAGATTGGATCGCCAGCATGGGCAACAAGGCACGCGACCTCACCGCCGCCACCATCGCCCAGCGCAAAGCCGAAGACCACGCCCTCACCCAACTCCAAGCAGGCGACAGCACGCAACTCGACCCACTCCTCGCCACCAACAGCGGTGCCCTCAGCGTGCTCCTCGCCATCCTCGACGGCAAACTCAGCGCCGACCTCCGCGCCCAAGCCATCGCCAAAGGCAGCGCCCTCACCGAGCCGTTGCGTCGCGATTTGTTCGAGCGATTCCTCCCCGAATCCCAACGCCGCAAAGTCCTCGGCCCCGACTTCAAGCCCGCCACTTTGCTTGCCATGAAAGGCGATGCGACACGCGGCAAGACCTCGTTCGCAGGCATCTGCATCGCC
>CANIZT010000455.1 GCA_947471905.1 Verrucomicrobiaceae bacterium | reverse complement strand
GAGGAGAAGCGTGAGTTTCATGGCTAGACAGCTTCAAACGTGGGTGGGAAGCCGGATAAATCCCCGTTTGACAGTCTTGCATCTCTTTGGAACATATGAACGTATCCTGATACGTTGATTTGTTCCATTTCACCCCAAACCTGAACCCACACGACACCTCATGTCCGACTATAAAGTAAAAGACATCGCCCTCGCCGACTTCGGTCGCAAAGAACTCGATATCGCCGAGAGCGAAATGCCCGGCCTCATGGCCACCCGCGAAAAATACGGCCCGAAAAAGCCTCTCGCTGGCGTTCGCATCACCGGCTCCTTGCACATGACCATCCAGACCGGCGTGCTCATCGAGACGCTGAAGGAACTCGGTGCCGATGTGCGCTGGGCCTCATGCAACATTTTCTCTACTCAAGATCATGCGGCCTCTGCCATCGCCGCCTCCGGAACACCTGTCTTCGCCTGGAAAGGTGAGACCCTCGAAGAATACTGGTGGTGCACCTGGAAGGCCATCATCTTCCCCGGCGACAAAGGCCCGCAGCTCATCGTTGATGACGGCGGCGACGTGACCCTTCTCATCCACAAGGGCTACGAAATGGAAAACGGCGACAAGTGGGTCGAGACCCCCTCCGACAACCACGAAGTGAAGGTCATCAAAGACCTCCTCAAAGACATCGCCAAGAAGCAGCCCGGTATTTTCCACACGATCGTCAAAGATCTGAAGGGCGTTTCCGAAGAGACCACTACTGGCGTGCATCGCCTCTATGAAATGGCCAAGGCAGGTAAGCTGCTCTTCCCAGCCATCAACGTGAACGACAGCGTCACCAAGTCCAAGTTTGACAACCTCTACGGCTGCCGCGAATCCCTGCTCGACGGCATCAAGCGTGCCACCGACGTCATGATCGCCGGCAAAGTCGGCGTCGTCTGCGGTTACGGCGACGTGGGTAAGGGCTGCGCTGCCGCCCTTCGCGGTATGGGCGCCCAAGTCATCGTCACTGAGATCGACCCTGTGTGCGCCCTCCAGGCCGCCATGGAAGGTCATCGCGTCATGCCGATCGAAGACACTCTTGGCTATGGCGACATCTACGTCACCACCACCGGGAACAAGGACATCATCACCCTCGCTCACATGGAGAAGATGAAGGACCAGGCTATCGTCTGCAACATCGGTCATTTCGACAACGAGATCCAAGTCGATAAGCTCAACGAGCGCAAAGACGTGAAGCGCCTCAATATTAAGGCGCAGGTGGACAAGTACACCTTCCCTGCTGGCAACAGCATCTACATGCTGGCTGAAGGCCGCCTCGTGAACCTCGGCTGCGCCACCGGCCACCCGAGCTTCGTCATGAGCAACAGCTTCACCAACCAGACGCTCGCTCAGATCGAACTTTGGGAAACCAAGGACACCCGCCCGGTCGGCGTCACCGTCCTGCCAAAGAAACTCGACGAAGAAGTCGCCCGTCTGCACCTCGCCAAGATCGGCGTGAAGCTCACCGTGCTCTCTAAAGACCAGGCCGACTACATCGGTGTCCCCGTCGAAGGCCCCTACAAGACGGATCACTACCGCTACTAAGCGCGCGCGAACACTCACAACCCCCAAGACCACGGAGAGGGCGGCCAGCGATGGCCGCTCTTTTTTTATGCCGCACTCGCCAGCAGTGCCGCCAGCAATTCATCCACCGACATGCTCGCAATCGCGGATGCTTTGTCACTCATGGCATAGGGCAGGATCAATTCGCGGCCGTGGAGCAATGAACCGCAGCTATAGACGACGTTGGGGACGTAGCCTTCGCGCTCATGGCCTTCGGGGCAAAGGAGTGGATGACGCAGGCGACCGATGACTTTCGTGGGGTCGTTCAAATCGAGCAAGGCGGCACCGATGCAGTACTTCCTCATCGGGCCGACGCCGTGGGTGATGACGATCCAGCCGGCTGCGGTTTCAATGGGCGAGCCGCAGTTGCCGATCTTCACGGACTCCCACATCTCGGCCGGGCGCAGGATGATCTGCGGGTTGCTCCAGTGGTGGAGGTTGTCGGAGAACATGATGAAGAGATTCTGGTCATCCTGCCGTGACAGCATCGCATAGCGGCCGGCGATGCGGCGTGGGAACAGGGCCATGCCTTTGTTCTGCACGGCACTGCCATTGAGCGTGAGGACGCGGAAATGGAGGAAGTCCTGTGTCTCGATGAACTGCGGCAGGATGGCGCGGCCATTGTAGGCGGTGTAGGTGGCGCAATACATGACGGAGCCGTCGTCGTCGATGAAACGGACGAAGCGGGCGTCTTCGATGCCATTGGTCTCGTTGGGCGAGACCGGAAAGATGATGCGTTCGCTCAGGGCGAGCTTGGATGAGAAGTTGATCTCGTAGTTGGAGTCGGCCAGCCAGCGAAAGCACTCCAGTGCGCGGCGCAGATCGCGGCCCACGGGCTTGGATTCTCGGCGCACCCGACGTACGCTTTCGTCGAGCTCATGGAGCGTGAACATTTCCGCCAGCGGTGCCATCACCGCCTCTGCATGACCGCCCTCGAAACCCATTTCGTGAAGTTTCGTGATGAAACGCTTCTTCTTGTAGCTGGGATTGGGCACGACTTCCGGCAACGCGACGAAACGCGAGACCGGCTCCACGCTGATGGTGCCATCCGGTGTGATGAGGCCGGTGCGAAACTCGATGGAGGAGATGTGGCCTTCGCCCGTGGCACGCAGGCTCATGATGAAGCGCACGCCGCCCTCGGGCACACCGCTTTGATCGGGATGCGGTACCATGGAGGGATTGAACAGCGCGGCGGACTCCAGCGCATACTCGCCGGAGAACAGCCCTCCGATGAGCAACTGCCGCACACGCGAAAGCGGTGCCTGCGAGGTGATGTGGTGGCGCACTTTTTCATAGTGCGCGAGCAGGTGTGATTCGATGTCGAAGTGCCGCGAGGCGAATTCCAGGAGGAGCGCCTGCAACTCGATGTCAGCCTCGGCTTCGCTCAGTCCGAGAGCGCGCTGCAGGATGCTCGAAACGATCTGGGCTTTTCCTGGAATGAACGGACGGATGATGACACGCGCGCTTTCGGGATGGAAGGTCACGTTGTGGCGGTGCAGTCGGACGGGGTTCATACGGGAGGGCGCAGGGGTTCGGCGATCAAGTGTTCGGCACAGTTCATTTCGGCAAGCGAGAGGTGGAAGGCCAGCGAGGACTCCGCGCCCTGGTTTTCATTCACACGATCGTGATGCAGGCCATCACCGCAGCCG
>CANIZT010000454.1 GCA_947471905.1 Verrucomicrobiaceae bacterium | reverse complement strand
CCCTTGCCCGACACATCGGCAATCACCGCGCCAAACTGGCCGCCGGGCAGCTTGAAATAGTCAAAGTAATCACCGCTGAGTGTGCGGGCCGGGATATTCTTGCCAGCCACGATGAAGCCCGGCACATCGGGATCACGGTCAGGTAGTAGCACCTTTTGAATCTGGCTGGCAGTGAGCAACTCCTGCTGATCCATGCGGTTCTTAGACGCCTCCTGATGCGACATTGCATTCGCCAACGCGAAGGCTGACTGCTCGATCAATGAATTGAAGACCTCAAAGTCGTTCGCGTTGTAGCTGCGGGCATCCTTGGGCGAAGTGACAGCCAACACGCCGAGCCGACGTGTGCCAAAACTCAGCGGCCCTATCATGGAGATCACGTTTTGCTGGGTCGAAACCAGCGCGCCACCGAGCCGCAACTCGGCACCGAGGTCAGGAATCAATTCGGTCTTTTGCTGCGTGTAGATGCTGCCGAGCAGGCCTTGATCCATCTTTACCGCATGCATGCGCAGCGTGCTCAGCAGTGTGGATGAGTTTTCTTTCATCTGCTGCTGCACCCGCTCCGGTACAGTGATTAATGGTGCGCAAAAATCTGAATAGTGCCGCGGCACGAGTTGCTGAGTGGCCTCATCGAGCAGATAAAGCGCACCGCCCGTGCTTTGCGTCACCCGTACCGCACCTTCAACGATTAAGCGGTACATCGACGCCTGCTGGTCATCGCGCCAGATCGCCTCCCCAAGATCGTGCAGGTAATTGAACATGCGCCGCTCTTCGGCCACGATGGCCTCCTCCTCAGCACGCAGCGCCACCAGCGCATGCTTCTGCTGGCGAGCAATCTTTGCCAGCATCACCAGTCCCGCCGTCATCAACAGCACGATCAGGACAAGAAGAGCAGTGGTCATGGTTTCAAACGGCACACCCGGCTTATCCGGTAGCGCCTCAGGCGGGAATCGCAGCGGTGCTTGCCTCCAGCTCTTTGGCCAAAAATTCGATCACATCATGAAAGCGGCATTCATTCGCATCGCTCACATTTGCCAGCGCTTGATGAGCCGCCAGCACATGCTGGGTCTGCACTTCTTTGCACTCAGAATTGGTCTCGCCACAATGCTCGAGAGCGTCACAAGCCTGCTTGCGCTCGTCCTGCCAGAGCGTGCCTTCACGGTCCAGATCCAGAATGTGATCCAGCCCTAAACTCGTCAGCAGTTGCAGATTGCGCTGGTTTGCATTCAACACACTCAACGAACCAATGCCCGCCTCGCGCAGATTCAGCGCCGCGCCGGTCAGCATGCCGAGGAAGGTTGAGTCCATCATCGGGCAGCGCTCAAGATCGACGACCAGATTGGTTGTGCCTTGTGCCATCACTCGCTGGAGCGCTTTCTTGGCCTGCAGGCTATTTTGAAACGTCCCGCGCCCGTCCACCCTCATCCAGAACACACGTCCGATGGTTCCAACGAGAATATGAGTGGGAGGTGACATGCAGTTCGGATTTAGTTCCAGAGCGCGGACTGCTGGCTCACCAGCTCCTCTTTGCCACGCAGAACACTTACGCGCCACGCGATCACCCTGCCGCTTTTTTGATACTCTTCTCCGGTGACCTGAAACTTGGAGACATTATTGCGTTGGATGTCCTCGATGATCTGTTCCTGCACTCGCTTACTTAGGCCGGAGCGCGCCTGCTGGTATTCAAATTTGACCGTCACCGGACCTTTGCGGTCGGTTGCTTTCCAGAACACGGTGTAGTAATGGCCGAAGCGACCAATGATTTCCTTCTGCGTCACCGCGCCATAAAGGTGATGCTGGCTTTCAAACAGGATTGCCGGTTCCAGGGTTTTGGGCACATACCCCGGCATCAGATGGTAATACTTCACCTTCCCGATGCGGCCTCCAGGTCCATTCACAGCGCTCGAACACGCGGAAAGCAAAAGGGCCAGGATGGCAAGGCATCCGAGGCGGAGGCAGGGGGTGCGTGTCGCTGTCGTCATGGAGGGTTGAATATTGAATCGGGATGCCTGATGTCAACGTCCCCTTCGATTCTTCACACTCTCCAGCCAAAATTCACAAAAGTGAGACTGGATCGACATCCCAAGTGACAATTACATCCGCTGGCAGCTTCGTCGCCTGAATGACTTGCTGAATATGGCGGCAAAGCGGGCGGATTTTGGGTGCCCGCAGCAAAAGCTGGTAGCGAAACTGCCCGTGGGCCTTCGCCATCGCGCAGGGAGCGGGCTCACCCATGATCACGCCTTCCGGCAATCCCTCCAGCAGCCGCCGGTGCAGCGTTTGCAGGGCAAATTCAGCCATCGTTTGATGTTTTCCCCGGCTGGCGAGCAAAACGACGTGGGTGTACGGCGGGTAATGAAACGCCCGGCGCTGCTCCAGTTCCTGCTGTGCGAAGCCCTCGAAGTCATTGTGGCGGGAAAACTGCACCGCCGGGCTATGGGGCGCATAGGTTTGCACCACGACCTCGCCTTTGACCTCGCCCCGGCCCGCACGACCTGCCACCTGCACCAGAAGTTGAAGTGTGCGCTCTGCGGCACGGAAATCCGGCAAATTGAGCGCCAGATCCGCATTCAGGACGCCTACCAGCGTCACGTTGGGAAAATCGAGGCCTTTCGCGATCATCTGCGTGCCGATCATGATGTCGATTTTTTGCGCCCGAAACTCCCGCAACAGGTCACGGAGCTGGTTTTTGCGCTGAATCGTGTCCGTATCCACACGGGCGATGCGTGCTTGCGGAAACACCTCGCGCACGACCGCCTCGACGCGTTCGGTGCCGAATCCGGTGAATTTCAGCCCCGGCTCGTTGCAGGACGGGCATTTGGACGTCGGTAGCCGCCTTGAGCCACAGACGTGGCAGACGAGCCGGTTCTCGTGCTTGTGCAGCGTCATTGGAATGCTACAATCTTGGCACTGTACCGTTTCACCGCAGCCGAGGCAGGTCAACGAGGTGTTGAAGCCCCGTCGGTTCAAAAACAAGATCGTCTGCTCCTTTTTTTCCAAGCGTGACGTGATCGCCGCCCGCAGCTTCTCGGACAGGATTCCGGCATTCGCCACGCTCGTTCCCGTGCCTTTGCGCCGCTCCATCCGCATATCGACGATGCGGATCAGCGGCAGCGTGCGACCATCGGTGCGTTTCGTGAGGTGCAGCACCTCGTACTTGCCGCTGGCGGCGTTTTCGAAGGATTCGAGGCTCGGAGTCGCACTACCGAGTAAAACGACGCATTTTTCCAGACTGCCGCGCACCACCGCCACATCCCGCGCATGATAGCGTGGCGTTTCATCCTGCTTGAAGGAGGGTTCAT
>CANIZT010000453.1 GCA_947471905.1 Verrucomicrobiaceae bacterium | reverse complement strand
CGGGCCTGCGCCGATGACTGCGTTCAACGCGGAGAAGCTCAAGCGCGACAATCACGAGAACATCACGAACTTTTCACTCGGTATGATTTCGTGCTGGGGCATCCACCATCTCGACATCGCTCAATGGGGCAATGGCACTGATGAAACGGGACCGATTAGCGTCGAAGGCGAGGCCAGGTATCCTGACAAAGGTGGCTGCGATGCCGTGTTGAATTGGAAGATGCGTTTTGAATATGCGAACGCGGCTCCGATCACGTTCGTGGACCAGGGTAACTCAGGTATCGGTCATGGCACCCGCTTCATCGGTGAAAATGGCTGGGTGCATGTGGTGCGAGGCGACATCAAAGCCAGCGATGATGCCATCCTGCGCGATCCGGCCAACAAGGACGGCACCATGCCGGTCAAGCTGATCGCCAGCCTCGAACACACGCGCAATTTCGTGGATGCGATCAAAACCAAACAGCGTGCGATTTGCGACATCGAGACGGCGGTGCGATCCGACACGCTGCCTCAGCTCACGGCCATGGCTTTGAAAGCGAAGCGTAAGCTGCTGTGGGATCCGAAGATGGAAACGTTCACAAATGACGATGCGGCGAATGCTTTGATGAATGCGCGACCGTTCCGCGGCGAGTGGAAGTTGCCGGAGATCGGGTGAGGAGCGTTATCGACGCTGTCTCACCGCCTCAAACAAGATCGCGGCACCAGCGGCAGCGACGTTGAGTGATTCCACCGGTGTGTGCAGTGGAATGCGGACGCGATGGTCGCAGGCGTTCATGATCTCGGGGCTCGCACCACGGCCTTCGTTGCCGAGGATGAGCAGCGTGGGCTGCCGCCAGTCGTAGTCGTAGTGAAGCAGTTCGGCATCACCGGTGGCGACGACGCTCTTGATGCCACGAGCACGGCACGCTTCGATGGCACCGCTGCCGGAGACATCGGCGAGGATGGGGAGACGAAAGGCGGAACCCATCGCGCTGCGCAAGGTCTTGGGTGAAAACGCATCGGCGGAGCCGGCGAACGAGAGTAAGCCACCCGCACCCGCTGCTTCGGCGGTGCGCACAAGCGTGCCGAGATTGCCGGGGTCTTGAATGCGGTCGAGGCCGAGGATGAGCGGCGATTCGCCGACGAACATGCTGTCGAGCGTCGGCCATGGGCGTTCGGCGATGACGATGAGGCCCTGCGTGGTCATCGTGTCGCTCAATGATTCGAGCACGGACTCGGAGAGCTGGAAGATGGGGCAGGTGATGCGCTCCAAGAGCGTTTGCATCGAAGCTGACGGCTCGGCAGGGCCGAAGCAGGCGTGCAGTTTCAGATGGGACGTGAGGCACTCGGCAACGAGGCGTTCGCCTTCGACGAAGATCAGATCACGCTCACGGCCTTCGCGCACGCGGCGGGCGTGTTTGACGCGTTCGTTGGAGGAGCTGGTGATGAGCATGAGGCGCATGGCATAGCGCATCTGATGGCAGGATGCCATCACTCCTTGGCAGGGAGATCACGCCAGGCGGAACAGCTTCTTCGAGTTCTCGAACAGGATTTTGAGCTCCACGGTCTTGCTTGGTGCGAGTTTGCGGATCGCGGCGATGGTGGCGGCTCCCTGGCAGCCGGGGCCGCGGCCGAGGTGATCGGCGCAATCGCTGCCGTAGAGGATTTTGTCCTGATGGCGTTCGAAAAACTTCGTCGTGTGCTCTTCGTCACGGGTGAGTGCCACCAGGCCGCTTCCGGCGGACATGTCGGCGAACATGTTCGGGTAATCGGCGAGGTAGCGATCCGTCAGCCCGCCCGGAGTGATTTTGCCCTTCGGGTAATTCACCTTCTGGTCATGATTCTTGTCGATGTTGCCCCAAAACGCCTGCGCATGGCCGATGAAGTTGGTCTTGGGGAATTTCGCCAGCATCGTGTGCAGACGTTCGTAACCGAGGTTGTAGGTCTGGTGCTGGAAGTGCAGGAGGATTGGCACGTTGTAGGCGGCAGCGAGTTCGTAGAGCTTCTGACTCTCGGGCGAATCGCACTCCACCTTGAACTTCTGCTCGCCAATGATGCACGCGCCCTGCTTGAGCCATTTCTCGATTTCCGCAGGCGCAGTGTCGAGATCGGTGACTTCGTTCGCGCCCCAGAGATAGGCGTCGGGATGTGCCTTGGCGAAGTTGAAGGCATCCTGCGTGGTGCCGCAGCGGGCGGCGAGTCCGTTGGACTTGCCGTTGTGCGTCGAGGGCCGGTCCAGCCAGGTGCCGCCGGGCAGAATGATCGTGGTGGTGATGCCCATCGCCTTCTGATGCGCGAGCAGATGCTCGTCCAGCCGGTCGTGATAATGCGTGTGCTGATGGATGTCGATGATCGGCTCGGCAGCGCTGGCGGTTTGCGCGAAACTGCGGGCAGCGATGGCGCTGAGGCCGGTGGTCAGGAAAGTGCGACGCGAAATCGGTTTTTTTGGAGGTGACATGGCAAAATCAGAGGACATGAATGTCGGCAAGGTAGATGTCATAACGTTCCTTTTTGCGGATGAACTCAAACTGAGCAGTGAAATCGGACCTCTTGTGGTTCATAGCAAGGTCGTGATCGACGGCGAATCCTGACCCGTCATTGTATCGGTAGGCATCAATACGCAACTCTTTGAAGGCATCTGGGTCGGTGATAACGCACGTGTCGCCGTCGCCAAAATGATCCTCAGAGATCGATCTGACAAACTCCTCGCTCCAAGCCGGATCACTGTCGCGTTTGTCTATCAGACGCAAAGCCTCGTCTAGACCCTGCTTGGCAGCGAAACGCACCCAGTCACGCGCAAAGGCGAGAATCTCAGATTCAGATGCTTCGAGAGAAGGACGTGTCATTGTGAATCATGTAAACATCGAATAACAAAACATATCCGTGTGTTTGTCAGCTCACCGCTTCGCCTTCGTCGCAATCGCCTTGTAGTAGCTCTCAATCGCGGCGCGGTATTCGGGGGCGGCTTCGCTGCGGGTGGCTTCGGTGAGATCGTCTGCCATTTTTTGTGGGAGGTGGCCCCAGTCGCCGTTCACGAGGACGGTGATCTGGCCGAGGACGCCGTCTTGAAGCTGGGTGGATTGATTGCCGCCTTCAGCGGACTGGGCCTGTGAGTTTTGGCCTTGCTGTTTGTTCTGAGCCATCTGCTGCTGGCTGGGCTTCTGGCCCGGTGTCTGGCCCTGATTGCGGGCATCGGCCATGCTTTGTTGCTGCGCTTGTTGCGCGTCGTTCAGACTCTGCTGAGCTTGCTGGCCTTGCTGCTGCCCGGCCTGCTGCTGTTGTTGCTGGCCGTTTTGCGAGGGTTGAGCGCTCTGCATCGGATGAAGCTGGGCATCGAGCTGGTCGAGCGCTTGGGCGAGCATCTGGCCCTGCAAT
>CANIZT010000452.1 GCA_947471905.1 Verrucomicrobiaceae bacterium | reverse complement strand
CGACCAAGTTCAACAAAGTCGAAGGCCTCAAGATCGAGGGCAAGAAAGTGGTCACCGTGGAATTGAAGTAGGCCACATCATATATCTAAATCGAAAGGGCCGGAGCATGATGCTCCGGCCCTTTTTGTTTTAGGTGAACAAGATCGTCATGACTTTTCGATTGCCGCACCGCTCTGAAGCCGGACATTCACCGCCCATGATCTCCCAGCTCCTCGATTACGTTCTGCATGTCGATAAACACCTGTCCATCTTTGCGCAGGAGCATGGCGCCTTGATTTATGGCCTGCTGTTTGCCATTATTTTCTGCGAGACCGGACTCGTGGTCATGCCGTTCCTGCCGGGCGACTCGCTCCTGTTTGCTGTGGGTGCTTTGGCAGCGCAAAACCTGGTGCGCATCGAGTACATCATTCCGCTGCTCATGTGCGCCGCCATCATCGGTGACAATTTGAACTACTGGATCGGTCGTAAAGCGGGTGGCTGGATCGTGAATCAGCGCTGGTTCAAACGTGACTACCTCGCGAAGACGGAAGCTTTCTTCGTGAAGCACGGCGGCAAGGCCATCATCCTCGCGCGCTTCGTGCCCATCGTGCGCACATTCGCTCCATTTACTGCGGGCTTTGGCCGCATGGACTACCGCCGCTTCCTTTGCTACAGCCTTGGCGGTGGCTTGGTGTGGGTGCTGAGCTTCAGCATCGCCGGTTATTTTCTTGGCAGCATTCCGGTGATCAAAAACAACATCAAGCTGGTGTTCCTGCTCATCATCGTCGTCTCAGTGCTGCCCATTGTGATCGAGGTGCTCAAGCACAAGGCGGAGGCAAAACGAAAAGCCAAGGAAATCAGCGAAAGCTAAGGCTGCACCCTGCCTCCGGTGTTTGGATTCAAGTAGTAGCCGGGATTGCCGCCAACACCGGGAACGTACACCGGCTGCGAGTTGGGGACGCCGTAATACGGCTGGTTCGGGTTGTAGCCAGGAATCGGTGCTCCCGGATACACCGGCATGCCGCCGATGGTCTGATAGCTCTGCACGCCACCGCTGGATTGAATCACGGTGCTGCTGCTGCGACTGCCGAAGGGGCCGGAAGTGTTCTGCTGATACATGAACTGGTTGCCCTGCGGTATCGACGTCGGGCCGGAACCGGGTGCATAACCACCCCGTGGCACCGGGGCGTTGTTCGCCGCCGTCGCATTGACCTTGGCGTTATTGGGGGTCGGTCTTTGATTCGAGGAAGGATAATAATAGCTCGATCCGTCCTGTGCAGGAGGCATGACACAGGCGGGAAGGCACGCGGCGGTGAGAGCGAGGATGCAGAGTCGTGTTTTCATGCCTGCATGGTATCACGCACGTCAATCCGGTGGTGGAAAACTTTGCCAGCGCAGGCAAACGCGACACAATACAGCTCATGCAGCCTGTTATTGTTCAGCATCCTTTGGCGCAGTGCCATCTCGCGGCCATCCGAGCGGTCAGCACGCCTTCGCATGAGTTTCGGCGTCACATCAATATGCTCGCACGCATGCTCTTTCTGGAAGCCACACGGGAACTGCCGTTGCAGCAGACCAGCGTGCAGACGCCGCTCACACAGACCTGCGGCGCACAACTCGCACGACCAGTCGTGTGCGTACCCATCCTGCGTGCCGGCCTTGGTTTGCTCGATGGTATTCTGCCGCTGGTGCCGGACGCCATCGTCGCGCATGTCGGCATCAAGCGGAATGAGGAAACCGCCTTGCCGCACGCTTACTATGCCAATCTTCCCGCCAATCTCGCAGCGGCAGATGTCTTCCTGCTTGATCCCATGCTCGCCACCGGCGGCAGTGCCTGTGAGGCCGCACGTCAGCTCAAAGCGGCTGGCGCTCTGCGCATCACCATGATCTGTGTCGTGAGTTGTCCCGAAGGCCTCGCGGCGATGGCGCACGCGCATCCTGACGTGCCTATCGTCACCGCTGCAGTCGATGATGGTCTCAACGACAAATGCTACATTGTTCCTGGCCTCGGCGATGCTGGTGATCGCTACTTCGGCACGTAGTTTGCCTTCAATCCCGCACGATTTGGTCCTCATTTCGCGTTTCATTTCCCATGCCCATCACCCTGCCCCCTCTCAACCGCCGCAACTTTCTGCAACGTGGCTCCGCGGCCGCATTTGGCGCGCTAACCGCGCAACTGCCTGCCATCGAGATTCCCGAGCAGGTGTGGGTGCTGTTTTCTGACACACACATCGCCGCCGATGAAACGCTCAACTCACGCGGCGTCTGCATGGCAGAAAATCTGCGCCGCTGCGCCAACCAAGTGCTCAAGATCGGCCAGAAGCCCTTCGGCCTCATCGTCAATGGCGACTGCGCCTTCCTCGAAGGCATCAGCGAGGATTACGTCGCCTTTTTGCGCTGCATGCAGCCGCTGCGTGAGCAGTCGATCCAGATTCATTGCACACTCGGCAACCACGATCACCGCAACAACTTCCTCAACGCCGTCATCGGCCCACCACCGCCCAATGCTGAACGACCGATGAACGTGCCGGACAAGCACGTCGCCACCGTCACCAGCGCCCAAGTAAACTGGATCCTGCTCGACTCGCTCGACCTCGTGAACAAAACCCCCGGCCGTCTCGGCGAACAGCAGTTGGTCTGGATCGAACGCGAGCTGCGCAACTCACCCAACAAGCCCACCTTCATTGTCGCTCATCACAATCCGCAGCAGGCGAGCATGGACGAGAAAAAGAAAGGCGGCTGCCTGCAGGATAGCGATGCCTTATTCGATCTTCTGGCTGCCCATCCGAAAGTGCAGGGCTTCATCTACGGTCACACGCACACCTGGCTAAAATCGAAGCACGAGAAAACCGGCCTGCCGCTCATCAATCTGCCACCCATCGCCTACACCTTCGATCCGAAACGTCCGAACGGCTGGGTCATCGTGCGCATCGATTCAGATCGCGCCGAATTCGAACTTCGTGCGCTCAATCCCGCCCATGAAGAGCACGGGCAGAAGCAGGTGATTAAGTTCACGTAATCTGCGTCGAACGGAAAGCGTCGGACAAAAATGTCCGGTGTGCCATCACTCATCCACACCGGCAGCGTCCAAGGTGCGCATCATGGCGTCCATGAACTCCTGAGCAGCATCGATCGGGAGGATGATCGTGTCGCGTCGACCACGCACGTCCTCGGTGATCTTGATAAATTTGCCGCGGTCGTTCTCCTTGAGATCGAGGAAGAAGATCTTCCGTTCAGTGACGATCTTTTCGGAATGCAGCGGCGGATTAGGCGGACGCCGTTCTTCTTCAAATTCTGTGTTCCTCATGCCGGTAAACCTCCACTTGCCTGACGGTGCGCTGTTGTTGCTGGGTGAATTCGAGGCCGATTCTAGGAGCCACGCCGT
>CANIZT010000451.1 GCA_947471905.1 Verrucomicrobiaceae bacterium | reverse complement strand
GCCTGTGATCTCATCATCGTCTCCACCCTGGGAGAAATCATCGAAGGCGAAAAAGCCGCCCAATGGTTTTTTGGCAAAACCTTGGAGCGCACACCCGGTGCCGCACATCACGCGCTGCCTCCACTGGTGCGGAGTTGGCTGGCCAGCCAGCTCATCCCTGAAGCTAGGCCGGCGCCTCTGGAAATCGAAAACCAAGCCTCTCGTCAAGTTATCTCCCTTGCGCGTTGCGCGGAAGGGCGCTGCTTCCTGCTGTTGCGTGAAGAATCCGCCAAAAACTCCATCGAACGCCTACAAAGCCTCGGACTCACTGGGCGTGAGTCCGAAGTGATGCACTGGGTCTGCGAGGGAAAGAACAACCCTGAGATCGCCGAGACGCTGGACGTGACGGCTCATACCGTGAACCGCCACATGGAGCACATCTTTAAAAAGCTCGGCGTGGACAATCGCCAGAAGGCCGTCAAGGCGGTGATGGAGCGTCTCGGCGCTTAAATAAAGCGCTACCCTACTTCACCACCGGGGTCAGCACCATGTTGCGGTAGTCCACGTTCGTGTGGTCGCCTTGCAGGTAAAGCGGGCCGGGCTTGAACTCGTCGCTGCTCATCGCGCCGCCGGTGCAACCAAGCACGGGAGCGTTGTCGATGATCGTCTTGCCATTCAAGATTACCGTGAGGTGGCGGTCCACCAGCGTGATGTCCAGCGTCTGCCACTCACCGATCGGCTTTTCTGCGTTCACGCTTGGGGTGATGCGGCTGTAAAGTGCACCCATGTGGTGTGAGTCGAGCGGTTTGCCATAACTCTCCATCACCTGCACTTCGTAAATGCCGCGCAGGTAGATGCCGCTGTTGCTGCCTTCCTGCGTGCGCACTTCGGTCTTCAAATTGAAGTCTTCAAATTCAGCGTAGGTGCGCAGATTGCCAAAATGCTTGTCCTTGGCCTTCACCACGCGGTTCTGCAGCACGCCATCGACGACGCTCCAGCCGTTATCGGCTTCGTTGAGCAAACGCCAGCCGGTAAGATCCTTGCCATTCATGAGCTGGATTGGCTCGCCGAATTTCACCTTCGTGAGATCAGGTGCCGCCGGCACGTCAGCGATCCGCTTGCCGGTGAATTCAGCAGCCTTGCCGACTTCCATGCCTTCCGCATTTTTCTTCGCCGTTGTGAGCTTCAAAACTTCGCCTTCGGCTTTTGCGGTGATGGTTTCAGTCGTCGCCACTTTGCCTTCCTTGTTCTTCTGCTCGCGTGTCACGATCAACGTGTCGCCATCGACCTTCGTGCTCGTCGTTGGCACCACGCTACCGCCGCCCCAGAGCACGCTGGAGCTGAGAGCGCCGTCTTTGGACTCAACGCCCAACCAGCCAGCGCCGCCGCCAGGGATCGTCAGAGCCCAACGGCCTACGAAAGGATTGTCAGCAGCGTTCAAAACAGCGCCGAGACTGAAAACGGCGGCAACAGAGAGAGTACGAATCGAGCAGAGCATAAGCAGGCAGGTTGGGTTGTTGTTGTGTTGGGCGTGGAGAAACGGGATTACTTGCGCTGATCCTTCACACAGTCGGGATCTGCGGAAGTTGGAGAGCCGGTTTGATCGACTGGCTGATTGAAAAGATACTTCCACACCGCCTCGTGGATGAATTTGCCGTCTTTGTCCTTCACGGCGGCGCCACCGGGCATCACGGAACTGTGCGCACGTCCGGCATCCTTTTTCACATCCGCATTAGTGATGAGGCGGCGGCTGTTCTCAAACGGCGGAGCACTCATGTCCACATCCACAATCGGTCCAAATTGATTCAGTCCCATCATCTCCCACGAGCGGCAGTAGTGATCGCCGGTCCAACCGCCATCCAGCACATGACTGAAGCCGAAGATGCGATTCGCCGGTGTTGCCGAAGGCAGCGACTGCCAGCT
The DNA here is from genome assembly GCA_947471905.1 of Verrucomicrobiaceae bacterium. Lineage (GTDB taxonomy): Bacteria > Verrucomicrobiota > Verrucomicrobiia > Verrucomicrobiales > Verrucomicrobiaceae > Prosthecobacter. The sequence continues at coordinate 1,466 of CANIZT010000451.1, read as the reverse complement.
TTCCAAGTTGTCACGCGGCCCGCAGAAACACACCACGCGGTCCACCTTCTGATGCTTCGCAAAGCGTGCCGAAGTCGTCGCACCATGCGATGCACCCGACACGATCACCTTGTCCCAGCGCAGTCCTTTGCCATCTTCAGTGATGAACTGCTCCCACTTGCCTGCGGGATGCTCCTTCGACAGCCATTTCACGAACTGAAACGAGCGCTCCATGATGCTGTCCGGCTGCGGAATGCTCACGAGATCGCTGCGATCCTCGCCGATGGACGCTTCGAGACGGATGTCGCCCAAGGTCTTGCCGTCATCGCGTCGCGCAGGCGGAATGATGCCAAACCATTTGTTCGCGTAATGCACCTGAATCGCATGCAGCCCATAGCTGTTCAGTCGTTCAAACAACGGTGCACTATGCCCCATAAGCCAGATCACCAGCTTGCCCTGCGGTTTCACTATCACATCGACACTCGCATTCTGCATGTCCTGCGGCTTGCCTTTCTTGTCCGTGAACACGAAGTCGATCTCAGGATGTTCCTTGGCACGCGGATCAATCTCGCTCGCACGCTTCGAGATCGTTTCGGCGGCATTCAAACTGGCCGCCAATACAAACAAACTGGTGATGATGTTCTTCATAGAGTGATTTAGGATTCAAAACGCAAACCAGCGGAATACGACCCCACGCTGCGAATCGTCGCGCCATCGGCTGTCGTCTGATTGAGCGCCTTCTGCACACGCGGATCGGCCGTGGAGCCTTCGATCTCGATGTAGAAGCGGTATTTGTTCGGCTGCCCGCGAATCGGACGCGACTCAAGGCGCTTCATGTTGATGTCGCTCTCGCTCAATGGCGTCAGGAAGCTACACAGACTCCCCGAACGATCCGGCAGCTCGACGACGAGCGCCGTGCGGTTGTGATCAAGCGACGGTGTGTTCGCCGCATGCCCGATGAGATAAAACTGCGTGATGTTCGGCACCTCGCCCGCAATGGGGAAATGTAGCACCTGCAACCCATGCCGCTCCGCGTTCTGCCGTGGCCCAATCGCTGCTGCTCCAGGCGTGACCGCCGCTTTTTCCGCCGCCTTCGCCGTGCTGGCTTCAACGACACGTTTCACGTCAGGGTAATTCGCCTTCAACCACTCATCCCCGTGGTAAAACGGCATCGCATGCGAATGGATCGACGTGATTGTCTCCCCTGTCCGACCCAGCAGCGCCAGCTTCACATCCAGCGTGAGTTCTTCGACAACGCGCAGATCACAGCGCGCATCCACCAGCCGGTCCACCGTGTCGATGATGAAGCCGCCTGACGAATTCTCGATGGGAACAATGCCCAGCGCCTCGGGATTCGAGGCGAGGAAATCAAAAACGTCCCCCACATTGTCCCGCAAGCTCACCGCCACGCCAGGGAAGCGCATCTGCGTGATCAGATGCGAAAAACTGCCCTCAGGACCGAGGCAGGCGATGGTTGGCGGTGGATT
>CANIZT010000450.1 GCA_947471905.1 Verrucomicrobiaceae bacterium | reverse complement strand
CCGCAGCCTCCTCCGACAACCTCGATGCCTGTCCGGCCTGGGAGCGGCGAAAGTATGTGGCCTTCGGCGCGACGGTGCTAGTTCCCTCCATCTTTGCCATCATCGCCTGTTCGTATGCGCTCAGCACACTGACGGACAACTGGCTGATCATCGCGCCAGTGTCGCTGGTGTGGTCGTTCATCATCCTTACCGTGGACCGCGCCTTGCTGGCGACGTATCGCGCCTATCAGGGCTTCTTCCGCAAGGCGGCGCAGTTCTCGCTGCGCATGGTGGTGGCGGCGCTGATGGGCATCACCATCTCGCATCCGCTGACGCTGTTGTTGTTTAAAGACACGATCAGTTCGGTCGTCGAGAAACATCGTCAGGGCGAGATCGAGGCGGCGCGTGAAACGTCCAAGCAACAGAAAGTCGCCGTCGAGGCGCGCATCGTGCCGCTGGAGGCCGAGATCGCGAAGCAGCGTGAGAATTGGAACGCGACCTTCACCGCCAAGTTCCTCGATGAAAACGGCAAGCCGGTCGAAAAGCCGCTCACCGACGAAGAAAAACAGCTCAAGGCCTTCCGTGACGGCAAAATCGCTGATGCGGTGGCTCCCGGTAAAACGCGGCTCGAAACGCTCGACACCGAAATGGCGAAGCTGAGTGCCGACTACCAAAAAGTCGCCGAAGAACTTAATCACTGGCAGACCGAGTTCGAGCGTGAGGTGAATGGGCAACGCAGCGGCATCATCGGTCTCGGCCCGCGTGCCAAAAGCATTCAGGAAGATCAGCTCACCTGGCGACGTGCCGAATCCGCCCGCCTCAGTGGCGTGCTCGATACCATGACGAAGAACCGTGTCGCCATCGTGGCCGAAATCAAAGCCGCCGAGGATGGTGTGAACGCCGCACTCGACGCCAAAGCCGCTGAGGAAGCCGCGCTCAACAAAGCCGAGCAGGCGCGTATCGCCGCGCTAAAGCAGAAGGTGCAGACCGAACAGGCGGACGCGTTTGTGGGCCAGCAGAACGCCATCCGCGAGACCTTGAAGGCGCAGATCGACACGTTGCTGCTGCAGGAGAAAAACATGCATGAGGAAATCACCGCCATCACGGCGGATGAGACCACCCGCATCGCCAAGATCAACACCGAGCCGAGACGCGACATCCTCACGCAGACGCTGGCATTGCATGAATTGTTTGAGAGCGGGGCGCAGGGCGGCATGTTTGCCCTTGTTGCTTACTTGGTGCTGACGATGCTTTTCATGCTGGTGGACACCATCCCGCTCATTGTGAAATTCTTCTCCAAGCCCGGTCCCTATGACACGATGCTGGACCGTGAAGAACTGAGCTATGAAGGCGAGCGCAAAGCCTTCCTCGAAGGATTCAGCCGCCAGATGAAGGAACTGGGCGAGAGCAAGATGCTGAACCTGACCCGGAACAAGACACTGGAACGCGCCCTAGTCACTGGTGTGGATGGCGCACGCTCTGCCAAGGAGTTCCTTGTCTATTTGATGGATCTGGAGCGCGAGTTTGAGGAGAAAAGCCGCGCCGCCCGCGAACTCGCCGCCACCAGTGGCGTCAGCCGCACGGCTGAAGCGATTGAGGAGATGTCCCGCAACTTCTACGCCGACCTGCGCGAGCGCATGGAGAAGTTCTTCCACGACGACGACAAGCGCCATACGCCGGCCACGGGCAGGGTTTAATCGAGCAAGAGCAGTTCCGTCTCAGCGTATGACTGAGTGTGAAGACTCTGCCGATTAATCGCCGTGACATGCTGCGCAACTCATGCGCCGGCTTTGGCTATCTTGCGCTGCAGGGCGTACTCGGCCTCGAATCAGCGAAAGGTGCGGTGATTGACCCGCTGGCGGCGAAAAAGCCGCATTTTCCGGCGAAAGCGAAGCGGGTGATTTTTTTGCTGATGAAGGGCGGGCCGTCGCAGGTGGACACGTTTGATCCGAAGCCACTGCTGGACCGCGACCATGGCAAGCCGCCGCCGTTTGCACTGCCGCGCGTGAAATTCGCGCAGACGGGCAATCTGCTGAAGTCGCCGTGGAAGTTCAAACAGTACGGTCAAAGCGGTTTGCCGGTGAGTGATCTGTTTCCGCATGTGGCGAAGCATGTGGATGACCTGTGCATCATCCGTTCGATGCATGGCACGAATCCGGCGCATGGGGGTGCTTTGCTAAAACTGCACACGGGCAGCGACACGTTTGTGCGGCCGAGCATGGGCTCGTGGATCAGCTATGGCCTTGGCACAGAAAACTCCGACTTGCCGGCCTTTGTCACGATCTGTCCGACGCTGGCGCACGGGGGCGTCAACAACTGGGGCTCTGCTTTCCTGCCGGCGCACTGTCAGGGCACGCCGCTGGGCAATGCGAGCATCCCAGCGGATCAGGCGGTGGTGAAACACATCCGTAGCAAGTCGCTGACGCCGGAACTGCAACGCGCACAGCTCGATCTCGTCGCGCAGATGAATCATTCGCATCTGGAAACGGCGGGAGCGAACGCGGCGCTCGAAGCGCGGATCAATTCGTTTGAACTGGCCTACCGCATGCAGTCAACGCTGCCGGAGTTGCAGGACATTTCGGGCGAAACCGAGGCCACACGCAAGATGTACGGCCTCGACGATCCGGTGACGGCGAACTTTGGCCGCCAGTGCCTCATGGCGCGACGTTTTGCTGAAAGCGGCGTGCGGTTTGTGCAGGTGACGCACAGTGACGGTTTCGTGCAGTGGGATCAGCATGGTGATCTGCTCAAAGGGCACACCAAGAACGCGGCAGAGGTCGATAAACCCATTGCCGGCCTGCTGGCGGATCTTAAATCACGCGGATTGCTCGATGACACGCTGGTGATCTGGGGCGGTGAGTTTGGCCGCACGCCAGTGGCGCAGGGCACCGATGGTCGTGACCACAATCCGCACGGCTTTACGATGTGGCTTGCCGGTGGCGGCAGCAAACCGGGCACGGCTTATGGTGCGACGGACGATTACGGCTACTACGCGGCGGTGGACAAGGTTCACATCCATGATCTGCACGCCACGATCCTGCACCTGCTTGGGCTGGATCATTTAAAGCTCACCTACCGTTATGCGGGACGTGACTTCCGGCTCACCGATGTGGCCGGTGAGGTGGTGAAAGGCATCATGGCATAAAAACGCGGAAGGTGCTTTCGCACATTCCGCATTAAGAAGCTGGGAGAGCAGTCTCCCAGCAGGCCTGAGGGTGATTACTGGATGAAGAAGAACTGACGCGTGTTCAGCACGGTCCAGAGCACATCGCCACGATCCGTGGTGTCAGCATTGTCAGCGATGGGTTTGAGGAGTACTTTCTCTTCAGCGCTGGCCTTGCGACTGAGCAGGCTGAGGTAAACGGCATCAATGACAGCTTCACCTCCGCCATCTTTACGCGCACGGTCCAT
>CANIZT010000449.1 GCA_947471905.1 Verrucomicrobiaceae bacterium | reverse complement strand
GAGGAACAGCCATAAGCGCGCTGGGCTGGTTTTGACAGAACTTTTACACTCCTGTCATGTGGCGTTGACGCAAGGCTCGGCCTGTGTGGCAGTCTCGTGGTGCATGAAAACACACACTCTCCTCTTTCTCGCCCTCGTCACCACACTGATTGCCCAAGACAAGCCGAAGGACCCATTCGTTAAGGACAAGAAGGCCGCAGCAGAGCCTGCCGCAACTGCGGATGTGCCCAAGAATGTGGTCTGCCTGATCGAAACGATCACATTGCCACAAGTGGACTACGTGGCGCTGCTCGATTCGCCGAAGGATCGCGAAAAACTCCACGAACGGGCGGTGGTGGCGGTGAAGGCCGGTTCGGCCAAGCTGGACGGCTGTCACTTCATTATCACCAAGAGCGGCACACGCAGCACCAATGAGGCCGTGGATGAACTGGTTTATCCCACGGAGTGGAACGCCGCAGACCGCGCCGGATTCCAATACCCCAAGGCATTCGAAATGCGGCAACTCGGTGACCGCTTCGAGTTTGAACCTGTTCTCGAAGATGAAACCGGCGCTCTCTTTTTCACTCATATGTTCGCGAGGAACCGCTTCCTCGGGTTTCGTCTGTACAAAGCAGACACCACGCTGCCAGGGGTGCCAGCCGCCGATTTCATCGAGCAGCAAGGGCCGTCAGGCTGCCGCATGATTCCCGGCGTCCCGGCGCTCATCGCCACGCTCACCAACGCTCAGCCAGGTGCCATCACGCTGGTATTTGCCACGGCGCAGGTCGTCAGCATCACCGCGCCCCCGCCCACGCAAAAAGGCAACAGCAACATCCATCTGACCGCACGCGTGATCTCGCTTGACCGCATGAAAGGCTGGGAACTGCTCAAGAAGCATCCAATCGATGGTGCCGCCTGCCTGGCTGAACTGAAGCTTTTGCTGGCGTCAAAGGAGGCCGTGCTGGAGCATGTTTCGACGATCAGCACCCTGTCTGGCACGCGCGCGGTGCATGAGTCAGGGCCAGTGTATCCATACGGCACGGAGTTTGACCCGCCCACGGAGGGCAAACCGGCCCAGCCGAGCGATGATCCCAAGAAGCCCGGCATACCCGCCAAAGCACCCGGTCTGGCTGGCACCACGGCCTTTGAAAACCGCCCACTGGGTTTTCGCTTCGAGGTTGATCCCACGCTGAATGAAGCAAGAACGATCAGTGACATCACCACTTCATTCTCCAAAACCATCATGACCGGCAATTTGAAGGATAAAAACTGGAGCGAGCACTACCCGGAGATTCCGCTGATTTCCAGCCAGCGTCTCACGATTGGCTTCAGCCAGGCCGTCGACTCCACCATATTGCTTGGCACGCTGAATCCGCCGGGCGACACGGGGGCTAATGAGCATAAGGATGAAAGCCGCCTGTGGCTGTTGTTTTTCGATGTGAGCCTTGAATGAGCACTTCCACTGAACGCCATCCCATCTCTGGTGCGGGCATCATGCTGGGCATGATGCTCGTGCTCGCAGGCTGCATCGCGGTCGGTGGCGTGGTGGTGGCGAGGCGTGAAGTGGAGACGCGGCGTGAACGTGATCACCAGGCCCAGCGGGCGCTGAGCAGCACGATGCAAGCGGAGACCCGCAAGCTGGAGGAGCTTTATGAAGGGCATCTCAAACGCACGGGTGAACTGCTGGCGCAGGCGTGGCGTGACAGCGAGACATCGCGGCAGATCGCGCAAAACGTCGAAGGCGTTGTGCGTGTGTCTTGGCTGTTTTGGAAAAGCGCCAGTACGGAAACGCATCTTAATCTCGGCTTTCCAGTCGAGCCGCCGCTGCCTGAGCCGACGCTGGAAAAAGAGCACAGCGGCCTGCCGCGTCCACGCGTGCTGCTGGAGGCGAAAACGATCTTTGGCGATGTTGGCAGCACGAGTTCCGGCTGGATCGACGAACCGGGCAAGCCACTGATGTTTTATGTGCAGGTGCTCGCCACTGCGGTGGTGCTGACCATTGATCGTGCCAGGGTGGAAACTGCGATGAGCGGGCATTTTCAAACCTGGCTGGAGCAAGAGTTTCACCCGGTGGAACAACTGGGCGGGCCGGATGCCGTGCAGGACTCCCACGGCCAGATGCTGTGCTCGGTCGGTAAACTGCCCGCCCAGCGACCCGACATGCTGGGGCCGGTCATTTCGCGTTTCGGTGTCTGGCAGATCGTCTCCTGGGATGAACGTGAAGTGCGCGCGACGTATCATCTGCCGACGCTGGTTGGTTCGCTGGCGCTGGCGGTGTTGGTGGCGGGTTGTGGCATCGGTTTGAGCGCGCAGCAGCGGCGTGCGGCCTTGCTGGCGCGGCAGCGGGTGTCGTTTGTGAACCGGGTGTCTCATGAATTGCGTACACCTATGACTAACATCCTGCTCAATCTTGATGTGATCGAAGAATCGGTGCCGGAGGCAGCGACGAGCCGGTTTAGCCTCGTACGCGAAGAAGCGGGACGTTTGAGTCGCTTGATCGAAAACGTGCTGACGTTTTCACGGCAGGAGGAAGGCCGGCTCACGCTGCAAAACGCCGCCTGCATGCCGGTGGCTATCGTGGACGGCATCGTGCGGCAGTTTGAGCCGGCTTTGGAGCGTCGCAACATCACGTTGACTCGCACGCACGAGGGTTTGAAAACCGAAGTGATGCTCGATGCGGATGCTCTGGCACAGATCACAGCAAACCTGCTCTCGAACGTGGAGAAGTATGCGCCGAATGCACCGGTCAGCGTGTGCACGCAGCAGACGGGGGATGTTTTCATTCTCAGCGTGGCTGATGAAGGTCCAGGTATTGCTGCGGACGATGCTGAGCGCATTTTTGAACCATTCACTCGTCTCGATGATCGTGTGCAGGCCGGGGTGAGTGGCGCAGGGCTGGGGCTGAGCATTGCGCGTGATCTGACGCAGCGCATGGGTGGAACTTTAGATCTCGTGAACGCTGAAAAAGGTGCTGTGTTTAAACTGACCCTGCCGTTGAATCAATCCATTGCCTCATGACCATTCTTCTCGCCGATGACGATCCTGTGACGCTGGAAAGCTTGGCTGCATGCTTGCAGCCGGAAGGCTTTCGTACGCTGCTGGCGCGTGATGGTCCAGAGGCACTGGAGCTGTGGCGGAAGCATCGTCCAGATTTGCTCTGTCTCGACATCATGATGCCAGGAATTGATGGTTATGAGGTGTGCCGTCGCGTCCGTGCCGAGAACGCGAGCGTGCCGGTGCTGTTTATTTCAGCGAAGAGCGAGGAGATCGACGTGGTCGTCGGTTTGCGACTTGGTGCGGATGATTTTGTGCGCAAGCCGTTTGGAAAGCATGAACTGATTGCGCGCATCGGCGCGGCATTGCGACGCACTCGATCAGCGAAGTCATCGCCCACTGGTTTTCAACTGGGACCGCTGCG
>CANIZT010000448.1 GCA_947471905.1 Verrucomicrobiaceae bacterium | reverse complement strand
CGTTTGACCTCACGGGGTTGCCTCCCTCGCCCGATCAAACGGTTGATAGCCTTTTGGCCTCGCCGCACTTTGGCGAACGCATGGCCATGTGGTGGCTCGATGCTGCGCGTTATTCGGACACGGACGGCTTCCAATCCGATGCCACACGCATCAATTGGGCTTGGCGCGATTACGTCGTCGAGTCGTTCAATGCGAACAAGCCGTTCGATCAGTTTACGCTGGAGCAGTTTGCGGGTGATTTACTGCCGAATGCCACGCCGGAGCAAAAAATAGCAACGTGCTTTCACCGCAACCACATGACCAATGGCGAAGGCGGCCGCGACAAAGAAGAGTCCCGCATCGACTACGTCATCGACCGCGTGAACACGATGGGCACGGTCTGGCTTGGGCTCACGCTTGGCTGCACGCAGTGCCACTCGCACAAGTTCGATCCCATCACGCACTCGGACTACTACAGTCTGAATGCCTTCTTCAACAGCATCGACGAAGACGGTGCTGCTGGCACAGCTGCGAAGCCCTATCTGAGCTATCAATCACCTCATGCCAAGCGTGCCGTCGCAGAGGCGCAACAGCTCGTCGACCAGCGAAAGCCCATCGAAACCAAGGCGCGGCAGGAAGCCGAGAAACCCTTCACGAAATGGCTCGGTGATCGTCAAAACGACGTGAAAGCTGATTTCAAAGCGTGGCATGTTGTGCGGGGTCTTTTGGAATCTCAGGAAGGCACCAAGCTCGCTCAGGATACTGACGCCATCGTCAGCGCCAGCGGCCCGAATCCGAAGCAGGACGACTATCGCCTCATTGCGCCGATCAAACTGCCGCGCATCACCGGTTTGAAGCTCGAAGTGTTGCCGCAAGGCGGCGTGCTTTCACGCGGCAAGACCGGCGAATTCATCCTCACTGACATCAAGGTTCAAGTGCGTCGCAAAGGCAGCTCGCAGATCCGCGACATCCTTGTGAGTAGTGCCGTGGCCGATACCAAGGTCGAAGGCAAGGCGCGCGAGTACGGCGACGTGAAAGGCACGCTCGACGATGATCCACGCAACGGCTGGACGACCAAAGGCTTCCCCAAAGATCAGCCCCACACCGCGCTTTATGCTCTCGCCAAACCTCTCGTGCTCGAAAGCGATGAAGAGCTCATTTTCGAGCTTCGCCACCGCTCCACCAATGGCGATGCCAACATCGCGAAGTTTCGTCTTTCCGCATCCGATCAACCTGGGCCTGCCGTGCGTGAGCTTGCTCCTTCACCTCTCGAACAACTCGCCAAAGGTCTAATCGAGCGAGATCGGCTTATGGCACAATTTCTCGAAGACCACGCACCTTATCAAACCGCCAAGGCATCGCTCGACCTTGCCACCGCACAGCTCAAAGAAGTCACCGCTGCCTCAGGCAAACTCAACGTCATGGTTCTGGCCGAGCGCAAAGAGCCACGCGACACGCATGTGCTGGTTCGTGGCGTGTGGGATAAAAAAGGCGATGTGGTGAAACGTGACGTGCCCGCCGCCATCGCCCCATGGCCTACCGACCTCACACGCGATCGCATGGGCCTCGCGAAGTGGCTCACATCCAAGGAGAATCCGCTCACGGCCCGTGTCTTCGTCAATAACCTCTGGCAGATGTTCTTCGGTGCAGGCCTTGTGCGCACTCCAGATGACTTCGGCCTTCAAGGTCAGCGCCCGACGCATCCTGAGCTGCTTGACTGGCTGGCAGTGGATTTTATGGAGAGCGGCTGGGATGTGAAGCGCCTCATCAAGATCATCGTGACGAGTGAGACGTATCAGCAGAGTTCAGATCGATCCGATCAGACCGATCCCTCGAATCTTCTAGTCTCTCGCGGTCCGCGCTTCCGTTTACCTGCCTGGATGCTTCGTGATGCCGCCTTGAAATCCGCAGGCCTCCTCAATCCCGCACTCGGTGGTCCACCTGTGCGCCCACATCAGCCCGAAGGCGTGTGGGAAGAGATTTTCATGGGCCGATTCACTTATGAACCCAGCCAAGGAGCCGCTCAGCATCGCCGCACGCTCTATGCCTTCTGGCGTCGCAGCATCGCGCCCACGTTTCTCTTCGACAGTGCTCAGCGTCGTGTCTGCGAAGTCAGCATGACGCGCACGAACACACCGCTGCAAGCGCTCACGCTCCTGAATGACCAAACCATGATGGAAGCCGCGCAAGCGCTCGCCAAGCAGATGATCGCTACTTCCAATGATAGCCTGCAACTCCTCTATCAAGCTGTCTTGACTCGCCAGGCCACCCCGCGCGAGCTTTCCGTGCTTCAGCGTGAACTTGACCGCGCTTTAAGTCACTATCGCGATCATCCAGCCGATGCGGCAAAGCTCAAATCGACACCTGAACTCGCTGCGCACACACTGGTAGCCAGTTTGGTGCTCAATCTCGACGAAGCCATCACGCATGAATAAACCCACCCGCCGCCATTTCATCACCACCGCCGTGCTTGCGGCACCCTTTGTCAAAACACTCGCCAAGACTGCGCCTGAGTTTCACGGCGCGATCATCGGCCATGGCACACATCGTTACCGCGTGGACAAGCTGTGGAGTCAGGCGGAAGCGGCGAAGACACCGGTGAAGGATTGCCATGAGATGGTGCAGGTGCCGGATGGCCGCCTTTTCCTGTTCACTAACCACAAGCAGAACAACGTCCTTATCTACGACGTGAAAGGTGCGTTGCTCGGCCAATGGACGCTCGACATGAGTGGAGCACACGGCCTCACCTACCACGATGGTCATCTCTACCTCTGCGACACCACGGGTCGCGTCGTGAAGACCACTCTGGATGGCCAAATCGCGCTCGAGTTACCGAATCCGGTCAAAGAAGGCATCTACAAGCCCAGCGAGGCCTATGCGCCCACCGAAAGCGCCGTCGCGCCGAATGGCGACATCTACGTGGCGGATGGTTACGGCTCACAATATGTGCTGCGCTTCGACAAGGACGGGAAATTCATCTCGAAGTTCGGCGGCAAGAGCACGCAGCCGGTGAATCCGGGCAAGTTCATGCAAGCGCATGGTGTCGCCATCGACACGCGCGGAGGCGAGCCGCTGCTCGTCGTCACCGAGCGCATCCGCAATGAGTTCAACTGGTTCAAGCTCGATGGCACGCACGTGCGCGGTGTGTATCTGCCCGGCGCGTATGTGAGCCGACCGGTCATCCACGGCACGAATCTGTATTCCGGCGTCTGCTTCGGCGCAAAACCGAACGACTACCGCATGTGGCAGAGCCGCGGCTTCGTCACGATCCTCGACGCGGAAGGCAAAGTGATCTCGAATCCCGGCGGTCACGCGCCCGAGTATGAAAACGGCAGCCTCAAGGTGCTGCTGCAAGACCAGCCGGTCTTCAACAACTGCCACGACGTCTGCGTAGACACGCAGGGCGATCTCTACGTATGCCAGTGG
>CANIZT010000447.1 GCA_947471905.1 Verrucomicrobiaceae bacterium | reverse complement strand
GCACCACCCGGCCACGATCCACGCCCACAAGCGCCCCCATGATGACAAGCCGCGTGAGCATGCACCGAGACCGCCACGTGACGCCCGCCCACCCCGTGAGCGCAGTGAGCGCCCGCCTGAGCGTGATGGTCGCCGTGGTCCGCCACGGGGTCGTGAGCGTGATGACCGTCGCGGCCCGCCGCGCGACCGTGGCCCGCGCGAAGACAAACCCGTGCGTGAAAATCACACGGCTGTCGCTGCTCCCGCTGCGCCAGCAGTGCCGGAAGGTCCTTTCCCAGAAGCCTTTGAAGTGCTCGGCCTTTCCCCTGCTGTGCTCGCTGCCGTGCGTGAGACGGGCTATGAAAAGCCCACCGAGATCCAGGAAAAATCCATCCCCATCATCCTGACTGGCAAAGACGTCGTCGGTGCCTCCCAGACCGGCACTGGCAAGACCGCTGCCTTTGCCCTGCCCACACTCACCCGCATGGGTGCTCCCGGCAAATTCCGCGTCCTCGTCCTCGAACCCGTGCGCGAACTCGCCGCGCAGGTCGTCGAGCAGTTTGAAAAATACGGCAAGCACACTGGCCTGCGCGTTCTTCTCGTCCACGGCGGCGTCGGCTATGAAAAGCAGCGCAAAGGTTTGCAGCAGGGCGTGGACATCGTCGTCGCGACGCCTGGCCGCCTTCTCGACTTCATGGGCGAAGGCATCGCCGATCTCAGCAACGTCGAAGTCCTCATCCTCGATGAAGTGGATCGCATGCTCGACATGGGCTTCCTCCCCGACGTGCGTCGCATCGTCGAAAAGACGCCCGCCACACGCCAGACGCTCTTCTTCTCGGCCACCATGCCGCCGCAGATCAAGAACCTCGCCGACTTTGCCCTCAAAGACCCCGAAAGCGTCGAAGTCGGCATCCGCTTCTCCGCTGCCGAGACTGTCAGCCACTACATGTATCCCGTGGCCAGTGATCAGCGTGAGGAATTGCTCCTCGCCATCCTCAAGCAGACCCATTTCGAGAGCGTCATGATCTTCACCCGCACCAAGGCGCAGGCAGATCAGGTCTTCGCCGCCATCGACCGCCTTGGCGAGTATAAAGCCGCCGTCATGCATAGCGACATCGGCCAGAAGGACCGTGAGCGCGCCCTCCAGGGCTTTCGCAGTGGCGATTTCGAAATCATCGTCGCCACCGACCTCGCCGCCCGTGGCATCGACGTCAGCGGCGTCACGCACGTCATCAATTACATGGTGCCGGAGCATTCCGAAGACTACGTCCACCGCATCGGCCGCACCGGTCGTGCGCAGAAAGAGGGCGATGCCTTCACCCTCTTTTCTGCTGACGAACTCATGAACGTCGCCTCCATCGAGCGCCTCATCAGCCAGAAGATCGAGCGCCGGAAGCTCGACGGCTTCAGCTACAAATACACCACCGCCCTCGACGACGAAGACCGCGCCCGCGCCATCCTCACCGGCCGCAAAAAGAAAAAGCGGCGGTAGCGGCAAAAGGGTGGGATTATTTCAGTCGGTTTAACGAAGCTTCACGCCCGTTTTGAAGATGCGCCTTGGAGCCAAGGCGACGAAAGGCTCGGTGGAGTTGGTTCGCCAAGGTCGTTAAACTCGCTTCCGCCTATCGCTCATGAGCCTCGTGACCGACGCCAGTGTCTTCGTGGCCGAAGCGGCAGCGGCTGATGCCAGCAGTTCAGTTGTTACCACCGCGACCTGATGTGAGAGGATGCGGGAGTGAGCGACAATCACGGATTCAGATGCGTGGCGATAAACTCTTCCGGACTGATCGGCTGCGGCTTGTATCCGGCATTTCGCAGCGTGCGGTAGTCACTGTCGTCCGTGAGCACAAAGTCCGCATGAGAGACGATGGCACAGTCGGCGAAGGCATTGTCATCAGGGTCTGCCGGGATCGTCGCAAAGCGGAAGGCGGGATTGGTGTGGATGATTGTGCCGTGTGCTGCTGCTACCAGCCTGAAGAGCTGTTGCAGCTTCTCCCAGTGTCCGGGGCTACTCAGTTCCAGGCACACCTCCTCATACTCAAGCCAGATGGCCGGGGACACCGCCACGCTGATCTGGCCGTAGCTGATGGCTTCCACTAATCGGCGCAGCGTGCTCTGCCTGCCAAACATGCGGATCACCACATTGGTGTCCAGAACGACGATCATTGCTTGGCGGGCCGCTGACGCTCACGCACCTGCTGAATGATCTCGGGCAGCTTCGCCATCATGCCGTTAGCGCGCAGATCATCCGTCAGATCATCCAGTTCGCCCACCGTCCGGTTGATCTCCAGTTGCACCAGCACACGCTCAATGACCGCCAACTCTTCTGGCGAGAGATGATTCAGGCGTTCCACCAGTTGTGGCAGCGGAGCGGGCAAAGTCGCGTTCATGGGCATATGATACTGATTTAGGCGGTGCGGGGCAAGCTTTTGATTGGACCAGCGCCATCCTCACCGGCCGGAAAAAGAAAAAGCGCAGGTAGAGGCAAAAGGGTGGGATTGTTTCAGTCGCTTTGACGCAGCTTTATGCCCGTTTTAAACGCATGGGTGGCAGCTTGGCACTGCCTAGCGTCATCAGGCCAGCCAGTCCTCGACTGACAGTCCTGGAATTCGCGAAAACTCGCCCACGTTGTTCGTGGCCACGCGCAACTGCCGCGACAGTGCGTGTCCGGCCAGCAGCATGTCATACGGGCCGCAGACTTTGCCGATGGATTCCAAATGTGCACGCACCTCGGCGGCTTTGATCGCTGCGGCGTCATCGAAGGGCAGGACGCGCACCATGGCCATCAGTCGCAGCACCTTCTGGCGCTCGCGGTTCGGATCCTGACACTTGAACACACCGGTAAACAACTCATAGGACGTGACTGTGGACATAGCGCAGTCGGCAGGCTGGAGGGCGCTGAGTCTTTGCACCGCCCGCTCATGACCCTTCATCAGCGCGATGCAGGTGTTTGTATCGAGCAGAATCTTCATGCGTCCAAGGCGGCAATGAAAGGTGCTGCGCCTTGAGGTGGCCGGTTAAAAGCGGCATCATCAATGCGAATCTCCTCGAAGAAACCCTTCGGCCACGTTTCCTTTTCGGCTTCCACGTCAAACATGACAATGACACGGCAGTCTCGTGGCAGACCACTTGGAACAGGCTGGCCCAAGGTGAGGTGCCGCGAATCTTCCAGCACGGCCGTGGATTCAAAAACGCTCATGGCAGAAGATGGCGGGTTCTCATCCGGTTTTCAACTCGCTTGATCAGCCAGCCCATCCCCGATTCCAAACAACTGCCAAACCTGCACTTGGCTTCCGTGGCCCTTGCCGCTCCTGTCTCGCCCGGCACCCACTTGAAACTTTAAACCTGTAACTTCCAACTTCTTCATGCACCTCTCCGACCTCCTCTTCACCGGCTTCAACAAACGCGTCGCCGCCCTGCATCGGGACACGGG
>CANIZT010000446.1 GCA_947471905.1 Verrucomicrobiaceae bacterium | reverse complement strand
TGCTGACGTCCACCTCGGCATTGTAGTCCACGCCTTCGAGACCAAAGCCAAAGAGGCGCAGGAAGCTGGTCTGGTAGCCTTCGAAATCACCCAGCTCAGCGAAATTCTCGGTGTTCACCTCGGCCCAGCGTTTGCCGACGAGTGCTTGAACAGCGGGAGCCATCTCCCAGTCATCGACGCGGATGCGTCCGGCCTCATCAGGCTGCGGATTGCCGTTGTAGAGACGCTCGCGGAACAGGCGGTCCATCTGCTCCATGCAGTCTTCATGCGTGCCTTCGGCCTTCATGACCTTGTACAGCAGCGAGATGTAAAGCGGCACGACGGGAATCGCGGAACTGGCCTGCGTGACAAGCGCCTTGTTCACCGAAACCCAAGCCTTGCCCTTGATGGCGGCCAGTTTGGTGTCCAGCACGCGCTGCACGCGTTCCAAATCTTCCTTGGCGCGGCCGATGGTGCCGTTCTTGTAGATCGGCCATGTCACTTCTGGCCCGATGTAGCTGTAGGCGACGGTTTGCGTGCCTTCGGCGACCACGCCTGCGGCTAGCAAAGCGTCAATCCACATTTCCCAGTCTTCACCACCCATCACGGCGATGGTTTGCGCGATCTCGTCCTCGTTGGCAGGCTCGATGGTCACTTCATTGACCACGCCATTGCCAGTGTTGAGATTTTTGTTCGTGTAGGACTCGCTGCCGATGGGTTTGAGCACCGATTTGAAGACTTCACCGGTCTTTGGATGTGTGCGGCGAGGTGAAGCAAGGCTATAGATGATGCAATCGACCTGTCCGAGATCCTTTTTGATCGCCTCAATGACTTCCGCTTTCATCGCATCGGAAAAGGCATCGCCATTGAAGGAGCGCGCATACAAACCGGCAGCTTTGGCTTCGTTTTCGAAAGCTGCGGAGTTGTACCAGCCCGTGGTGCCGCAGCGATCAGCTTCAGCGGGTTTTTCAAAGAACACGCCGATAGTGGCCGCGTTCGAGCCAAACGCCGCTGCAATGCGCGAGGACAGCCCGTAGCCGGTGGAAGAACCGATCACCAGCACCTTTTTGGGGCCATTGGCGATGGGGCCGCGTCCTTTGACGACGGCGATCTGGTCAGCAATGTGTTTGGCACAACCGGTGGGATGCGCGGTGGTGCAGATGAATCCACGGATTTTAGGGGCGACGATCATAGTTGGATTTGAGCGTTAGCAGCCACCAAGGGGCTGGCAACTGGTTTTCCAAGCCCGTCTGACTTCAACGCCCCACTACTCACCCAATTTCGCCTGCATATTGAGCAGATCTTTGCGTGCTTCTGCAAAGGCATCCGCATTGGTTTGATCCATCGCCTCCGGCATCAAGTGGTCAATGATCTGCAGCCGGGCTCGAATCATTGGCAGATCGGCACGGGTAATGTTTTTCTCTTTCGGCAATCCATCTTCATTGAGGTCTTCGATCAAATCCTGCCTCTCCTGCTTCGATAGCTGGGGATTATTGATCGCTTCCTGCCAAATGATCTCCGCAGTGGCATCCAGACCTACCAAGCGCAGCGCCGCACGCGCGGCAGGATCTTGCGCCGGCGGCTTGCCTTTTTTCTTTGGGGTAGATGGAGTGCTGATACCTTCCAAGAACGACAAATCGGGAGGGGCAGCAGTGGTGGCGGATGCTTCTGCTTTGACCGCGGCCACTGGTGGCTGCACCACCACACGTTTTGGCAATAGCGGAACAGCAGGCTGTTGTAGCATGAACCAAGCAGCGACCGCAAGCACACAAGCGGTGCTTCCGAGCGCCCAAGCCATAAGATGACGATTCATAAGTGCCACCATTTTGCCATGAACCGTTTCCAGCGTAAACAGAATTGATGCCCCACACCTTCAAGCGTGCTTGATATACCTCATGCGGAACCTCTCACGCCAATTCTAACATCTCTTGGGCGCAACACTCCTCTTGCTCGCGCCTGTGTTGCAGGCTCAGCCGAAGGTGATCGCGTATGTGCCCAACTGGATTGAACTGGCGGCTTTCGCGGAAACCATCGACTACGCGAAGATCACGCACATCAACATCGCGTTTGAAAATCCGCTGAGCGCAAGTGGGGAGCTTTCCTTCAATCGCGAAAATGAAGCCCTGATCGCGAAAGCCAAGGCACATCAGGTTAAAGTTTTGGTTTCCATCGGCGGTGGCTCTGCCTCTGAGGACAAGACGATGCGGAAACGCTATTTCGATTTACTCAGCGAAGGTAAGCTGGCCGGTTTTGTCGCCAAGCTGACGGAATATGTCGTGAGTCACGGCTTTGACGGAATCGACGTCGATCTCGAAGGTCCGGCGATCAACCAAGACTATGGCGCGTTCATCGGGGCGCTGGCAGCCGAATTGAAACCGAAGGGTAAACTGCTGACGGCGGCGCTGTCACAGGGCTATGGCGGTAAGGATGTTCCTGATGCCGTGTTCGAGCATTTCGATTTCATCAACATCATGGCTTATGACGCCACCGGGCCGTGGGAACCGAAAGCACCGGGCCAGCACTCGTCTCTGGAGTTCGCGCAAAGCAATGTGGACTACTGGCTCAAACGCGGCCTGCCCAAGAACAAAGCCGTGCTCGGTGTGCCATTTTATGGCTACGGTTTCGGCAAAGCCTTTCGAAACGATGAATACTCTTATGCCGCTATTCTAGCAGAGCATCCCGGAGCCGAGAAGGTGGATCAAATCGGCCACACGATTTGGTTTAATGGCATTCCCACGATGCAGGCGAAGGCGAAGCTCGTGTTGGATCAGCATCTCGGTGGCGTGATGATTTGGTCGTTGAATTCGGATGTGAAAGGAGAGCACTCGCTGCTCTCCGCCATTCACGAGACGCTCAACAAGACCGCACCTTGAGTTTCCTCACTTCACTCCTTTGACCTCAAAGCCCTCAGCTTCGAGCACGGCGCGAATTTTGGCGGGCTGATCACCTTGGATCTCGATGCGCTTGTCCCGCACCGTTCCACCGCAACCGCAAGCTGCACGGAAGCGCTTGGCGATGGTCTCGATGACGGAGACCGGCAGATGTGTGGCGAAATCTTTAATGACGATGACCGTCTTGCCGCCGCGATGCGCCGTTTCACGCTGAAGCGTCACACGGCCCATCTTCCACAAACGCTGAGGAGAATCAGGATCGGCGTTCGGATTCATAGTGTGGCTCAATGGCTCAGCTCGCGCTGATATCTTTGTTGTAGAAGACCTTCACAAACTTCATGCCCTTCTTGTCGTCGTAGCCGCGTTCGATCTGGGGATCGGCGTCGCTGCTGCCGGGCTTGATGTGGATTTCGACGCCGGTGTCGAGGCGGAGGACGGCGGCGATGCGTTTTCGGGCCTTGGTGAGGTCTTTCTTGGAAATGTCGAAGCTGGTCTCCAAGGACTGACCCTGTTCTTCCTCGATGCGAGCACGGTGCTCGCCGAATTGG
>CANIZT010000445.1 GCA_947471905.1 Verrucomicrobiaceae bacterium | reverse complement strand
GTCCTTGATGGCGATGAGGCCGAGCGGTTTTTCATTGAGCACGACAATGACCACCGTGCATCCTTCCGCCTGAAATTGCGTGGAGCGTGCATTGCATTCGGCATCGAGAAAGACGCCGTTCTTTTTCAGGAATGATGCCTGACCAACGAAGACTTCGCTCTCACCGATGTTGCCGAGCACACCGCCGCCAGTGATGGATTGAAAATCGGTGACCGTGGCAAGCGGAATATTGCGCTCCTCAGCGGCTTTCACGATAGCGGTGGCAAGAGGATGCTCGCTAAGCGCTTCGACCGCAGCGGCACACGCGAGCAGATCGCGCGCGGAGAGGCCAGGCAGTGGGAAAATCTCGACTACCGATGGCTTGCCCTCAGTCAGCGTGCCGGTTTTATCGAGCATAACGGTGTCAATCTCGCTCAGACGCTCCAACGTCTCGGCATTCTTGATGAGCACCCCAAGCTGCGCACCGCGACCGAGGCCGACGGTGATGGCCATCGGTGTCGCAAGACCCAGCGCGCACGGGCAGGCGATGATCAAAACGGCCACGGCATTGACCACGGCAAATGCGAATGAAGGCTGCGGGCCGAACTGCCACCACAGCAGGAAGGTCAGCGCTGAAATGAGCACCACCGCCGGAACAAACCAGGCCGACACACGATCCGCGAGACGCTGCACCGGCGCACGGCTGACCTGCGCCTTGGCGGTCATGTCCACGATCTGGCTTAGCAACGTGTTCGCGCCAACACGTTCGGCGCGCATGAGGAAGGTGCCAGTGCTGTTCACCGTGCCGCCGGTCACAGCGGCGTTTGCCTCCTTCATCTGTGGCATGGATTCGCCGGTGAGCATGGATTCATCCACCGCAGAGCTGCCTTCAGTGACGATGCCATCCACAGGAACGCGTGCACCGGGCTTGATGCGAAGCACGTCACCAACTTGAATCGCTTCGACCGGTGTTTCGATCTCTTTGCCATCAAGCACCCGCAGCGCAGTCTTGGGCGCAAGATTCATCAGCGCACGAATTGCCGAGCCGGTGGCTTTGCGCGCGCGCAGTTCGAGCAGTTGTCCGAGCAGCACGAGCACCGTGATAACGGCTGCACTTTCAAAATACAGCGTCATGCCGCCATGTGTGGCTTCATGGGGTAGTGAGTTGGGTGCCACGAGTGCCACCACACTGTAGATCCACGCCGCCAGCACACCGAGGCCGATCAGCGTGAACATATTGAAGCGCAGATGCCGGAGTGAGTTCACAAACCGCACCAGCAGCGGCCAGCCGACCCAAAACACCACGGGTGTGGCCCAGACGAGTTGCATCCAACCGGAAGCGTCATGTGGAATGTCGCGAATGATCGGCAAGTCCACTCCCATCGAAAGTAGCACCACCGGCGCGGTCATGGCAGCGCTCCAGCGCACGCGCCACCACAGATCCCGCACCTCTTCCTCACCACCATCACCGCAGCATTCGGGCTCGTTGCGATGTGCGAGCGGGTTTTTCTCCAAAGCCATGCCGCATTGTGGACATGAACCGGGACCATCGGCACGCACACCTTCGCACATTGGGCAGATGTAGGGCGCTGGCGGCAGAGGCAACGCCACCACCGGCTTCTCATCAGGCGAGGAGCAGTGCGGGCAGGATGTCGGCGCGTGGGGAAGCATTTCAGCGGTAAAATAGCCGCACAAACAACGCCATCACCAGCCGATTCTTGGCGAATGCTGGCTCAGCCCTTCGTAATGCACTCGTCAAGATTGAGAATTGCACTCGCCACGGCATACCAGGCGGCGAATTCGGTGGCGGGGAGATTTTTCGGCAGTTCGAAGCCGGCGCTGAGTTCTTTTGTGGCTTTGGAGTCCGATTTCGCGACTTCAAACTGGGTTCCCCACAGCGATTTGAGCACGTTCAATTCCTCGAGCTGCGGCGCACGTGCCAAAGCGATGCGGAAGGCGTGTTGAAGGCGTGCATCAAGGTCTTGGCTCGGCGATTCGGTGATGATGCGTTTGGCGAAGGCTTTGGCGGCTTCGACATAGACGGGATCGTTGAGCAGCGTGAGCGCCTGCAGCGGCGTGTTGCTGCGTGAGCGGCGGACGACGCAGGCCATGCGGGCGCTGGCGTCGAAGTTCATGAAGCTGGGATAGGGCGATCCGCGTTTGAGCACGACGTAGAGGCCGCGACGATATTGTTCGGCTCCAGGACTGACGACGTAGCTGTAATCCTGGCCGCCGACTTTTTTCCACAGGCCGTCCGGCTGCGGTGGACGAATGGGCACACCGCCTTGCTTCAAATTGAGCAGTCCGGCGATGGCGAGGACGTTGTCGCGAATCATTTCGGCATCGAGGCGGAAGCGTGGGCCGTGCCAGAGGAGATGATTCTCTGGATCGGTTTGTAGTTCGGCCTTTAGGCCGTCTGGGCTCACTGAACGGGCTGAAGCCCGAACTACGAACTCAGAGCTTTGCCGATACGTGGCGCTCATGACAATTTTCTTGAGCATGTGCTTCATGTTCCAGCCGCTGTCCATGAACTCGACGGCGAGCCAGTCGAGGAGTTCGGGATGGCTGGGCGCTGCGCCTTTGATGCCGAAGTCTTCGAGCGTCGTGACGATACCTTGGCCGAAGAGTTCGGCCCACCAGCGGTTCACTGTGACGCGGGCGACGAGCGGATTGTCGCGGCTGGTGAGCCATTTCGCGAGCGTGATGCGATTCGAAGGGCCAACGGGCTTGGAATTGAAGATGGCGGGCACGGTGGGGGTGACCTTGTCACCGGGATCGGTATAAACACCGCGTTTGAAGATGGCGGACATGCGCGGCTGCGGCAGTTCGCGCATGACTTCGGTGGTGGTGGGTTCGAGTGCGGCGATTTGCTTCTGCAACGCGGCTTTCTGCTTTTCGAGCTTGGCGAGTTCGGGGTCTTGTGACTTTGCTGCGGGTGCGGCTTTGCCTTTTCCGCGTTTTTTGGCGACGGGTTCAGAATCTTCGACGGCGGGAAGACAGGCAGCGACATTGCCAGTGATGCTGGAGATGCGCAGGCAACCGATGACGAGTCCGTCACCGAATTTCTGCTCCATGCGGATGCTAAGCTTGGTGCCAGCCGTGATCTGAATCGGTTTGGCGAGTTCAAATGCGGCCCAGTGCGGTTCGTGGAAACGCTGCCCGATGGCCCAGGCTTTGCGGCCCTTGGGAGTGATGAGATTGGCGACTTCAAAGTTCTTTTGCGAGTAGTCGGCATGCGCTGCGCTGAATTGGAGCGGCTGCGTTTTGCCATCGGGCGTGGTGAGGGTGTAATCGAAGGTGTGAAGGACGAAATTGGGACGATTCGCGCCACCGCGGCCGGGTCCATCACCGGCGATGGAGCTGTTCGTGAGTGTTTCGAGCATCAAACCACTGAGTTCACCGGCGCTGAGTTCGGCTTCGAAGGTGTAGGTGTCCGTTTC
>CANIZT010000444.1 GCA_947471905.1 Verrucomicrobiaceae bacterium | reverse complement strand
GCACGCCGCTGGGGTCGAACCACGGATCGATCCCCGCCAGTTCGAATTGGCCATCTCGGCCGGGCTGCTGCATGACTCGGGTTATATCAAGCTGCGTTCGGACAACGTCGGCACCGGCGCGAAGTATACCTTCTGCCACGTCCTGCGGAGTTGCGCCTTTACCGCCTCTTATTTGCCCACGCTCGGCGCCAATGATTATGAGGTCGAGGCCGTGCTGGGTGCGATCAACTGCACGGGCCCGACGAAGCAAGTCAGCCGGTTGTATTTTCGCGATCCGGTGGAGCGCGTCATTGGCTGCGCCTTGGCGACGGCCGACTATTTAGGTCAGATGGCCGCGTCCGACTATCCCGACGAAATGGAAATTCTGTTCGAGGAATTCCAGGAATCGGACGATTTCATCCACCTGCCGCAGTCGCGCCGGGCCTTCCAGTCCGCCGCCGAGCTCATTGAGCGCACGCCGATTTTCTGGAAGAAATTTGTGCAGCCGAAATTGGAGAGCGACTTTCAGGCGGTGTATCGGTTTCTCGCGCGGCCCTACCCCCCACGGTCCCAATCCTTACCTGGAGGCCGTCCAGAAGAACATTGCAAAGATCCAGCGGCGCAACGCGACGGCCCGGCGCGCGCCCGCCAAATAGGCGCGCGCCCGAAGCCGGCGCGGGTCTTGGAGGCAAGGCCGCAGGCACCCCAATTTGTGGGGCGGAAATACGGGCATAATTGTCGCCTCGTCCGCCCTCCCTGGTCGAAGTAGGCATCATGCTTGCGACGATCACCTCGGCCGCCCTCCAGGGCATCGACGCAGAAATTGTCCATGTCGAGGTGAACACCGGCGAGTCCGGTGAACCCAAGCTGATTCTCGTCGGCCTGCCTGACGCCGCGGTCAAGGAATCGGATGACCGGGTGTTTTCGGCCCTGAGCAACAGCGGTTTCAAGCCACCGCGGACGCGCACGACGATTAATTTGGCCCCCGGAAATTTGCGCAAGGAAGGCCCGTTCTACGATCTCCCGATTGCGCTCGGGATCCTCGCCGCCACCAAGCAGCTCGTGGCGGAAGATCTCAGCCAGTGGATGATCGCCGGAGAACTCAGCCTGTCCGGAGCCACGCGCCCGGTGCGCGGCGCGCTCGCGATCGCCCGCCTGGCGCGCGCGCTCGGCAAGCGCGGGCTGCTGCTCCCGGCCGTTTCCGCCGAAGAGGCCGCCCTGGTGGCGGGAGTCAGCGTCTATCGCGTCGATTCGCTCGACCGCGCGGTGCGATTCCTCACCGGAGAAAAGCCCCTGTCTCCGCTTGCCGCGCATGATCTCCGTCGGCGTCCCTCCTCTTTGGCGTCGGAAGGGAACGCGGACTTCGCCGAAATCAAGGGTCAGCACGCGCTCCGCCGTGCCGTCGAGGTCGCGGTGGCGGGAAATCATAATCTCCTCATGATCGGGCCTCCTGGGGCGGGCAAATCGATGGTCGCGAAACGCATCGCTTCCATCATGCCCGGGCCGACGCGGGAGGAGCATCTCGAAATTCTGAGCATCCACTCGGCCGCCGGCCGCACGATCAGCGGAGAGATGACCGGCGAGGCGCGCCCGTTTCGCTCGCCGCACCACACGGTGTCCGACGTGGCGCTGCTCGGCGGGGGCACGATTCCCGGTCCGGGAGAGATCTCGCTCGCCCATCAGGGCATTTTGTTCCTGGACGAACTCCCCGAGTTCAAGCGCTCGGCGCTCGAGGTCCTGCGCCAACCGCTGGAGGACGGGGACGTGACCATTTCACGCAGCGCCGGCAAGATCACCCTGCCCTGCGCCTTCATGCTGGTCGCGGCCATGAACCCGTGAGGGTTCGTTGCCCATCGGTCATCATTTCGAAGACAGGCAAGGTGAATAGGTTAAAGCTTACTTGGTCCGTTGCGAGGACAATTTCCTTCACGAATAACTCCACTACCGCTCGTTTCCGTTCCTCCGTGAACGTTGGCCATTGGTCATAGAAATTCCGGCCTTCGGCGGCGATTTGTTCGCAAGAAACCTCTTCAACGTTCAGGCTATCAATTTCTGCCTCAACCCGGGGAATTTCTCGTTCAATCTCATGTTTGCGGCTGTCGAGTGGTTGAAAGCGTTCCTTGAATTGAGCAACCGTCAGGGCGCCGCTTTGGTGGAGTTCGAAGCACTTATCGGCCTCAAACTTTATCCGGTCTCGTTCCTTTCGAAGACCCGCCAAGAGGTTCTTTTTACCCTCTATGTCGGTTTGTGTTGAAGCGAGGAATGACGCGACCTTTTCGGGCGCGAGCATGAATGCCTTCAGTTCTTCGCGGAAGAGACCCTCCAAATCAACGACGGGTATTTTATTGCGGCAAGAGTAGCAGACCCATTTCGGCGTGTTGAAGGGCACATACATCTTTTGCCCGCAGTGGCATTTCAGAAATCCGGAAAAAGGGTTCTTGCCGCGCTTGAGCGGTCGTTCGCCCTTGGTCTTTCGCGCTTCAAGGACGGCATTGCAGCGATTCCAAAGTTCCTCGGTGACGATGGGCTCAACCCTGTTGATGACCCATTCGTGCTCGGGTTTGAAGGTCCACTTTTTGCCGTCGCCTTCACTGTGAGTGTAATTCAAGCGGTGTTCACCTTTCGCAGTCGGATCGGAAATTAGGCGCGCGACGGTAGTATCGGAAAACTTGCCTCCGCCGCGCGTTCGAAAGCCTCTCTCGTTTAGAAGCCGCGCCACTGTCTTCATTCTCTTATGTTCCCCGAAAAGCTCGTAGAGAAGTTTGCGCACCGGAGCGTCGTCCGGGTGGAGGACAAGTTTTTTTTCTTTCCACTGGTAACCGAACGGCGCAAGTCCGCCCATCGGCTTTCCAAGTTTTGCCCGGATGGGAATCGAAGCCGCCACGCGCGACGAAATCTCTTCACGCTCCCATTGGGCCTGCGCCGCGTTAATGGTAAAAAACATGCGACCTGCCGGCGTGCTCGTGTCGATGGCCTCTTGGAGAGAGACCAAATCGGCGTTATGCTTTTGGAAAAACTCAGATAACATAATCAACTCGATGGTGTTGCGCGCGAAGCGCGCGAGCTTGGAGAAGATGAGCCCCGTGACGTGACCACGGCGGACATCCTCCATCATTCGCTTCGTCTCCGGGTATTCCATTATCGATTTACCGGAGAAACCGGCGAGGTCATACACCTCTTGCACGAGCCATCCTTTCGCCTCTGCGTAGTGGCGAGCGCGCAGCTCATGGTGCTTCGGGCTATCACCTTGCGCCTGCTCGTCAGTTGAAACACGAATCCAAATGCCGATGTGCTTCTGAGTGTCCGGGCGATGAGCGGCAGTCTTCATCGGAGTTCTTACTAACTAGAGCGCGCTCGGAATGTCCGGTTTTGCAAGGACAAGCGTTCTCCGCGGAATCCAGACGATCCTTTCGTCTGGGCCGCAGCCGACCGTCGGAGGGAG
>CANIZT010000443.1 GCA_947471905.1 Verrucomicrobiaceae bacterium | reverse complement strand
TGACGATGCTGCTCACCGCGGATGATTTCGGCGACGAGAGGATCTGCGGTGGCGAGGATGCTGAGGGGGTGGGCTTGGGTGTTCATTTTATCGACTCTGCGACCGTGGCGACCACCGGCGAAGGGGGTCGTTAACCAAGTATCGACGATTTCTTTAGCGGTGGTTTCGGGGGTGGTTTTGCCGGCGAGGCAGAGAATGTTGGAGGCGTTGTGCTCACGTGTGATGGCCGCCGTGGCTGCATCACTGACGAGGGAGGCTTGAATGCCCGCGTGTCGATTTGCCGCGATACACATGCCAATGCCCGTGGTGCAAACGAGGATGCCTGCGTCGGCACGACCATCCAAGACGCGCTCGCTTACGAGTTCCGCATAGTCTGGATAATCAACGGAGGCACCATCATGCGTGCCCAAATCCTCCACCGCATAACCAGTAGCCTGCAAATGTGCCACGACAGCGTTTTTCAGCGCAAGGCCGCCGTGATCAGAGCCGATGGCGAGAGTATGAGGCAGTTCGGAATTGGGCATAGGTCAGGACTTGGTCTATTTGGCGGTTTTGTCGATGTAGGCCAGCAGGCTGGGAAGCATTTTTTCTAAATCGGCCAGTGTCTCCTCATACGCGCCTCGGCCCTGGCCAAAAGGGTCGGAAACATCTTTGCCGCGGAGCGCATCCTCGGGGGTGAATTCGGAGACAAGATAGACCTTGTCCACATGATCAGGAAATTCATCGGCGATAGCGGCGATATGATGCGACGACATCGCGAAAACGTGCGTGGCACTCTCCAAATCTGGACGTTCGAGCATGCGGCTTTGAAAGTTGGCAAGATCGAGACCGTGCTCCTTCAAAAGTGCCGTCGTGTGCTTGCTTGCCGGCAGGCCCGGCGCAGCGGCTACGCCCGCGCTGCCCACTTTGTAGTCGGTACGGCCCTTGACGAGATCACGAAACAACGCCTCGGCCATCGGGCTGCGGCAGGTGTTGCCAGTGCAGACAAAGAGAACGCTTTTCAATGTGCGGTGCGGGTTTGAATTCGACCCCGCCGGGGGTGGCGGGAAAGCAGTGTGTCGCGACGCTCCGATTTGTCAAAGGGGGAGCAGTTGGCGCGACGAAAGGTGTTTTCTTGGAATATCGCACTTGCCAAAGGGGTTGCTCATGGGCTTTGCTTCAGCAGGTTCATTTTCAAGCGCTCAACACCGGATGGCGGAACGATACAAAATTTACGAAAAGCTCGGCATGGGCGGCGTTGGCGCCGTCTTTCGCGCTTATGACAGCCAGTTGAAGCGTTGGGTTGCTGTAAAGCGCCTGCTAACTGCGAACGAAGCTGACGCAGACAAGAACATCGCGTCTGAGTTGCGACGCGAGGCGGATGCGCTCGCTTCTATGCGTAATCCTAACATCGTGACCATCTTCGACGTGGCCAGTGACGACGAAGGTCTGTTCATGGTCATGGAGTTGCTGCAAGGTGAGGATTTGGCCGATGTAGTGAGTCGTGGTCCGCTGCCTTATGACGACTTTAAGGAATTGGCTTCTCAATGTCTCGAAGGCCTGCTCGCGGCGCATCAGCACCATATTCTCCATCGCGACATCAAACCTGAGAACATCAAGGTCGAACGCCTGCCTGGTGGTCGCATGCAGTCGAAAATCATCGACTTCGGTTTAGCCCGTGCCGGACTGCGTGCGCGCAAGCAGACGGAGGATCAGGAAGGCACGGTGATGGGCTCTATTTACTACATGGCCCCAGAACAGCTCACGCGCGAGCCCGTGGACGAACGCACCGATCTCTACTCATTAGGCTGTGTTTTTTATGAGGCTCTGTCTGGCAAAAAAGCGTTCGATGGTGAATCAATGTCTGAAGTGATCGATAAGCACATCGATCACGTCGTTGTGCCACTGCATGAAATCGCGCCGCATGTGCCGCAGTGGTTGGGTGCGTGGTGCGCGCGACTCATGGCACAGAAGCCGGATGATCGCCCCGCGAATGCACAGCAAGCTATTGAGGAGTTTCGTGCGTGGGAAAAAATGCCCGCAATGGTTCCTTATGGCCCGTGGATGGGCATGTACGCGCCGCCACCGATGTACATGCCGCCGCCGCAGCCGATGTACATGCCGCCAGGAACTGGTACCGCTCCGCTGACAGGTTATTATCCGCCGGCAGAAGCGCCACCCGTTGCCTATGCCGAACCGGTTCACGAAGTTATTCCAGAAGCGCAGCCCGTGAGCGAAATCGCGGCGATCACTTCGAATCTGGCTGCTGCGCCAAGGCGACCTGGAACGGGACGCACCACAGCTGTGGGACGCAAGACTTCAAGCATCTCCGCCTCCCCGGCGCCTGCTTCAGGCAAATTGAGCCCCGCCCTCATCAAAAAAATTGCCATCATCGGTGGCGGTGCGGTCGTGCTGGGCATTGGTGGATGTTTCTTCTTCGGTGGTGATGCCAAAAAGAAAAGCGGAGGCACAGGAGTCCTATCCGCGATGGGTATTTCAACAGATCCTCCCAAGGTTAGCTTCCAGCTACCACAGGATCGTTCGTATCCTCCGGCAGATCGCGGTATTGCGCTTTTTTACGTCGGTAACACCGGCAGTTTGACCAATCGCAAAGGCAGTAACGGCAAACTTGCACAGGCCAACAACAATGAGGTGGTGATGGAATGGCATGATCTGTCCGAGCGTGGTGGTGACAACATCCTGCGTGCGTTTTCTGGCAGTGCCGATCATGCCCCGAAGCGCATTGACTGGCCGGGGGCGACAACTGGTGGGCCGAAAAGCGGGCGCTCGGTGCTCGACTTCCGCCCGCGTAATGGCAAGCCCTGTGCCTTGGAGCTTGATAACACAGGCAAGGAAAAACAGAATCTGCCCTTCGGTAGCAGTACTGTCCCCGGTGATAAAGGACTCACCATCGTTGCCGCTTTTCAGGCTGAAGCAGCGCGCGTGCCTGCACGCGTGTTCACTCTCGAGAACGACCAAGGTGCCAGTGTATCACTTCGCATTGATGAGAAGAAAAACCTGGTCGCCGAAGTGAAAAACGGCGGCAGCGGCCCCAGTCTGACCTCCAACAGTGTCAATGGTACGCTAGCTAGTCTCGCCTTCATCACCTGGAACGCTAGCACTGGCGCAGTCGAACTTCGTGCTCGTGATGCAGATGGCAAAACCTTCACCTCATCTGGTGGCAAAGCGACTGCCCCCGAGACGCCCTTGCACAACCTAGAGATTGGCCGTGTGAAAGACAACAAAGGAGCAAATGCAGGCTCGCAGGACCAGTTCAGTGGCTATCTGGCTGAATTCTTCGTTTATTCCACCGCCCTGAAGCCGGATCAACTACAGCTCATTGAAGGTCGTTTGCGTGATCATTACTTGCAAGCCCCAGCGCCGACACCGCTCAACACCAGGCTCAAAACGAAGCTCACATGGATCGAACCGCGCAGCGCCTGGAAATTGAGCGCCAG
>CANIZT010000442.1 GCA_947471905.1 Verrucomicrobiaceae bacterium | reverse complement strand
GGCCTGCTGGGTGAACTGGCTGCAAGCGAAGAAGTCATCACGCCGAAGCTGAACGCAGCGAACGCGAAATCCCTGAAGATCGAGAAGATCGGCAGCGACGAGAAGACCTTCCGCTGGCTGTTCAACGAAGACGCCATGGCGACTGAGAAGACCGCCGAAGGCATTCGCAACTTCGCCAAGGACATCGTGAAGCTCGAAACGATGGTGAAGGCGGCTTTGGGCTGAGACCGAACCGGATTGGAGTGACGGAGAGGTGGAGTGATGGGCTTCCAAGCTCCAACCATCACTTCAATACTCCACCACTTCAATACTCCACCACTCCATTGCTCCATCGCCATGCTCACCAAACGCATCATCCCCTGTCTCGACGTGAAGGAAGGTCGTGTCGTCAAAGGCACGAAATTTCTTCAGCTTCGTGATGCGGGTGATCCCGTGGAGTGCGCGATGGTTTACAACGCGCAGGGAGCCGATGAACTCGTCTTCCTGGACATCACCGCAAGTCACGAGGAGCGCAAAACGATGGTCGATGTTGTCGCACGCACCGCAGCGAGTTGTTTCATGCCGCTGACCGTCGGTGGCGGCATCCGCACCGTCGCTGACATGCGCGAAATGCTCTTGGCCGGTGCCGACAAGGTCGGCATCAACACCGCCGCTGTCAAAACGCCGCATGTAATCGACGAAGCCGCCAACGCCTTCGGTTGCCAGTGCCTCGTCGTCGCCATCGACGCGAAGCGCAACGACCGTGGCTCTTGGACCGTCTTCACGCACGGTGGTCGGAATACGACCGAGCTCGATGCCGTGGAATGGGCCGCAGAGGTCTGCCGTCGCGGTGCAGGTGAGATCTTGCTCACCAGCATGGACTCTGACGGTACGAAAGCCGGTTACGATATCGCTTTAACGCGTGCCGTGAGCGAAGCGGTGACGATTCCCGTCATCGCGAGCGGCGGTGCGGGTAATCTCGATCACATGGTCGATGTTTTACGCGATGGTAAAGCCGACGCCGTCCTAGCCGCCAGCATCTTCCACTTTGGCGAATACACTGTGGGAGATGTGAAAAAGTATCTCGGACAACATGGTGTGCCCGTGAGGCTTTGAGAGGTTCGGCTGAACGAGGTGCTTGCCTCACTCTTAAACCGGCTGTGCGATTTCCTTCCACGGTCCTTGTTTGAGGACAATGTCAGGCACGAGCGATTGCCACTGCGGATCGCGAGCATGGATCATATTGCGGACCTCGGCGCTGGTGTGGAATAAGAAATCCTGATTGGGCTCCTCCAGCGCACGCACTGACTTGGTTTCGATGAGATAGCGTAGCAGATGCGTCTGCTCGGGCGTGACGCGAGCATCGCTGACGCCCATGATCTGGCCAGTCATGGGATTGCCCATGGGATAGACATAAACGCGCACCTGATTTTTGAAAAGGCGGCCGAAGGCTTCGAGCAGACCGCCTTCGAGATCGGTGCACCAGCGTTCGTTGAATAGTTCCTGGAATAACGGCAGGCCGAGCACGATGCCGATGGGACACTGAGTGTGACGGGCGAGGTAGCTGCTGACGCGGTGGAATTCAGGATACTTCGAGATGAGCACGTTCTTGCCGAGTGCTTGCAAGATGTCGGCACGCGCAAGGAATTCGCTATCAGGCACTTCCGCACCACTGGCGAGAAGGTTATGCATGGTGATCTCGAGGATCTCAATGTTGTCTCGCGCTTCATCGCCAAAGTCGGCCTGAAACGCTGCTTGTCCGCGCTCGATCATATCGAGATTGAGTTTGGTAATAGGATCAAAGCTGCCACGCTTGAGAAAGACGGGGTTTTTGTAAAGCACGTCGGAGGCCTGCCAGATTTCGCCATCGGCGCCGAAGAGCGCTGCATCGGCAAGACCAAGGCGCACGAGCTTTAAAGCGACAAGGCGGTCCTGAAATTCCGAAGCGGCGAAAACGGGGCCGCTGAAGTCGATCATGTCGATCTCAACGCGTTTGCGGGTAAGATCGTCGAGCAGACTTTGCAAAAAGGCAGACAGATCATCACGCAAATGGAAGGCGGCATAGAGCAAATTGACACCGAGTTTGCCAAGAGCATCGGACTGACGTGCGTTTGAGTCATCCAAGAGGCGTACATGCAATTGGATGTCGCTGCTGGATCCGCAGGGCTCGGTTTGAAAGCGCAGACCAAGCCAGCCGTGGCATTCTTCCTTGGTGTCACGATACGATTTTGCCCGGACGGTGTCAGCGAGTGTGAAGAACGTCGTGGTAGCGCCACGTTTGGCGTCCAAGCGCTGAATGAGCATCGGGTACTCATGCCCCAACATATCGCACATGCGCTTGCGCGAGACGTAGCGCGATGCTTTGCCGTAAATCTCGTCGCTGATGATCATGTCGTAGGCGGACATGGTTTTCGCGACGGTGCCAGAAGCGCCGCCGGCGCGGAAGAACCAGTTCGCGATCTCCTGCCCAGCCCCGATTTCAGCAAAGGTGCCGTAGATGGTTTGAGCGAGATTGATCTTGAGCGCTTTTTCAAGCGTGCCAGGGCGGTCGTTGACGGAATTCATGCGGGTAAATCATGATGCGCATGACTGACGGCGATGCACGCAGCATTTGAAAGCGGTTCCGGCACCATCTGCATCGAGTAGCTGTGCCGAAGCGGCGTGGGGACGGAGAAAATCGGCCAAGGTGTGATATGAGACCTCGGTGAGACCAAGTTCCCGCAACCATGCACGGTAATCGGTAAAGTTGATGTCAGCGGTTATGTCCTGGCGGCCGGGGTTGGCATAGATATCGGCTCCGGTGAGCCTTTGATGCAGCAGATAAGCACGCAGCGTGCCTTGCGAACGACGATGGTAGAGCTGCGGGAATTCATCGCCGTAGTCGATGCTGAGCATCGCGCCGCCTTTCCATTGCGGTGCCCAGTTGCACAGCCAGTCGCGGATGCTGGGATGTAATTCGCAGCGCTGCCCGTCTTTGAAAGCGGTGTGACGAAGAGCGCTGAAGTTGGATACGTCGAGTTGGTGCGCATGAAGGGATTCAGGCACCCAGACTTCATGCCACTGACCGTTCTGCCACTGCACAAGCGTGGCAGGAAAAGCGTCAAGGAGTTCGTTGTGGTAGATGAAGGCGTGACCTTGGGCATGTGCGAGCGCCAATTCGATAGTTTCGTGCCAGTGAACTTTGCTGCCGAGGCGTTTTTTCTGCTGTTCGCGGAGCACAGGAGAGGTTTCGACTATGTGGAAGGTGAACTGGCGGCGATTCCACCAGTTCATGGCTTTGCGCACGTTTTCCATGAGCGCTCCATCGCCTGCGCCGATTTCGATGATGTGACGAATGGGTGGCTGAGCGCGCGATTCTGCTTTGAGCCAGAAAGCGATGGCCGCGCCGAGACTCGGTGACAGCGTGGCGGAAGTGCTGAAATCACCCCGTGCTCCGACGGTGCGAATGTTGCGGGTGTAGTAGCCACGCTCGGGATCAAACAGAGCACGGGCCAT
>CANIZT010000441.1 GCA_947471905.1 Verrucomicrobiaceae bacterium | reverse complement strand
CAAAGTGCCGCAGAGCGTCTATGACGAGGTGCATGCGTTGAATCAATCCTAGCCGCGCCTGTATGAACCGCCCACGTCTCGCCATTATCGGCACTGGAGTAGCCGGACTCGGCTGTGCACACTTCCTACATCGGGAGTTTGATCTCACGATCTTCGAGCAGAACGACTATGCCGGTGGCCACACGAATACCGTGAACGTTATCGAAGGCGGGCATGAATTGCCGGTTGATACGGGATTCATGGTCTTCAACAACGTGACTTATCCGCTGCTTACACGCTTGTTCAAAGAACTCGACGTGGAGACGAAACCTACCTCGATGTCCTTCAGCGTGTCGCACCTCGAAAGCGGCATCGAATACAATGGCACCTCGCTCGGCCATCTCTTTGGCCAGCGGCGCAATCTTTTGCGGCCGCGTTTCTGGAAGTTCCTCATGCGCATTAATCGCTTCAATGCCGAAGCTGTCGCGGCGCTCGATGACTCGCGTTTTGAGCGCATGACTTTGGGCGAGTACGTCACCGCCCGCGGTTATGGCGATGATTTTCTCAATCTTTACATCGTCCCGATGTCCTCCGCCGTGTGGTCCACGCCGCCGGAGCTCATGCTGGCTTTTCCTGCTCTCACGCTGATCCGTTTCTGGCATAATCACGGCTTCCTCGGCCTGCATACACAGCATCCATGGCGCACGGTGACCAATGGCGCGAAATCGTATGTGAAGAAACTCACCGCCCCTTTCAAAGACCGCATTCGCCTCGGTTCGCCAGTGGTTCACGTACAACGCACGGCGGCCGGCGTGGAAGTAACACCACACGATGGTGTGGCTGAAGTCTTCGACAAAGTCATTTTCGCCAGTCATGCCGATCAAACACTGCGCATGATCGCCGATCCCACGGATCTGGAGCGTGAGTTGCTCGGCTGCTTCCACTATCAGCCAAACATGGCCACGCTGCACACAGATGAGAGCTTCCTGCCGAAAACAAAGCGCTGCTGGGCCTCATGGAACTACCGCATCAAGCCGACGCGCGATGGCGGCATCGAGCCAAGCACGCATTACTGGATGAACAGCCTGCAAGGTGTCTCCGAGACGACGAACTACATCGTCTCCATCAATGCCGCCGATGAAATCCCCGAGGACAAGGTGATCAAACGCATCGCCTACGAGCATCCGCTGTTTGATATGGCTGCCATTGATGCGCAGAAGCGACTTCCCGATCTCAATCGCCTTTCGACCGATCAAACGATCTACTTCTGCGGCAGCTACTTCCGCAACGGCTTCCATGAAGATGCCTTTGGTTCCGCAGTGGCCTTGTGCCGCGATCTGCTTGGAAAGGAACCATGGTGATGCCGGAATCGTCTCACATTTACGAATGCACGGTGATGCACCAGCGCCTGCGCCCGAAGCGGCACGGCTTCTCGTATCGTGTGTTCTATTTGTGGCTCGATCTCGATGACATCGACGCTCTCGATAGCGATCTGGCATTGTTTAGCCGGAACCGCTTCAACCTGTTCTCTTTTTACGATCGTGATCATCTCGGTGGCGAGCATGAAAATGTGAAGGTTGGCTTGTTAAAAGTGCTTGCAGCACACGGCATTGACACCACTCGCATTACCACGATCAAGATGCTCGCCTTCCCACGAGTGCTTGGCTACATCTTCAATCCAGTCACGTTTTTCTACGCGTTCTCGGCTGATGGATCGCCACTTTGTGCGCTGGCGCAGGTCACCAATACCTACCGTGAGCAGAAATTTTACGCGATGAAGGAGCCTTGCGCAGACGGCTTCTCGTTCGTCACGCCGAAGCTCTTCTACGTCTCGCCGTTTTCGGCACTTGATCTCAAATTTGATTTTCACCTGCGTTTGCCGGGAGAAAAACTTCACATCACCGTCGATGACACAGACGAAGAGGGGAAGATGCTTTTGAGCGCTCTCACAGGAACGCGGCGTGAGTTCAGCGATGCCTCCCTGCTTATCTGCGCTGTGAAATATCCGCTGCTGACGTTGAAGGTGATTTTTCTCATTCATTGGCACGCCTTGCTGCTCTGGATCAAACGCGTGCCTTGGTTCAGCAAGAGCGCGAACCGTGAGCTTCAGCAAGACGTGCTGCGCCCACATCATTCCATCGTCCCCGCCAAATCATGAACTCGACCCTCACACTCGACCAAAGTCCCGCCATCTCGCAGTCCACTACCGCGAAAGCAGGCTTTTACGAATGGCTCGTGCTGCAAAGCTTCAAGCCCTTTGTGCATGGCGGCATGCGGATGACTTATCCTGACGGTCGTGTGCGTGTTTTTGGAGCACCGGGTGCTGAGATCACAGCGGAAATGCGCATTTGCAGCATGGAGTTTTTCAAGCGCAGCGCATTGTTCGGTAATGTGGGCTTTGGCGAAGCTTATGTGGATGGCGATTGGGAGACAGACAGTATTGCGGATGTCATCGCGTGGTTCATTCTCAACCTTTCGAAGACACAAGGATCCAAATCCTCGTCGGGCAAAGTGGCGTTCGTGAATTTCCTGAATGTCGTCAATCGCGTGCAACATCTGCTGCGGCCCAACAGCGTGACCACGAGCCGACGCAACATCGCCGAGCACTATGATCTCGGGAATGACTTCTATTCGCTCTGGCTTGACGAGACCATGACCTACTCGGCCGCACGCTTTGAATATGCGGGGCAGTCGCTCGCGGAGGCGCAGGCGTCGAAATACGAGGCGCTTTGCCAGAAGCTGCAGCTTAAAGCAGGTGATCATGTGCTCGAGATCGGCTGCGGTTGGGGCGGATTCTCCTGCCATGCTGCGAAACACCACGGCGTGCGCGTCACCGCCGTCACCATTTCGCAGGAACAGCACAAGTTTGCCACGGAGCGTGTCGCCCGCGAAGGTCTGTCTGACCGCATCGAGATTCGACTTCAGGATTACCGGCACATCACCGGACAGTTCGACAAGATCGCTTCCATTGAGATGCTGGAGGCCGTGGGAGACAAATTTCTAGAGACCTACTTCGCGAAATGCGCCGAGGTGTTGAAGCCCGACGGGTTGCTGGCCTTCCAGATGATCACCGTGGCCGATTGCCAGCACCAAGACCTGCGGAAGGGTGTGGACTGGATTCAAAAGCATATCTTCCCAGGTTCGTTGCTGCTCAGCGTGGGTCGCGTCAATGAAGCAATCAACCGTACGAGCGATATGTTCATGCATGGCCTTGAAGACCTCGGTGCTTCGTATGCCAAAACGCTGCGCCTGTGGTTTGAGCGCTTCAACGCGAAATTGGCGGAGGTGAAGGCGCAGGGCTTTGACGAACGCTTTGTCCGCAAGTGGAACTTCTACCTGCAATACTGTGAAGCCGCTTTTGCCATGCGGAATATCAGCGTCCTACAGGCGGTGTACACACGGCCGAACAACACCACGCTTCACCAAGCCTTCTGAACGCCATGATCTGGTTCCTACGCTGCTTTTTCATTGTCGTGCTAATCTCTATGCTTGGCGTCACAAGCTGGGCATCGACGCAAT
>CANIZT010000440.1 GCA_947471905.1 Verrucomicrobiaceae bacterium | reverse complement strand
TTCACGAGGTGGATGGCCGGCGGCGGCGTGAAAGGCGGCATGAATTACGGAGCGACAGATGATTACGGCTATGAGGCGGTGATGAATAAGATGCACATCCATGACTGGCACGCGACTGTTTTGGCACTGATGGGGCTAGATCACGAGAAACTGACTTTCCGCTACGCTGGCCGTGATTTCCGACTCACTGACGTGTATGGCACGGTGGCAAAAGAGATCATCGCGTGACGGATTTGATTTAGGTTCAAGGCGTACGTTGCATCCTCTGCGATCTGTCCTATGGGTAGCGTTCTGAATGGGAACTAGCGCTACAAGTACTGCCGCGAGGACGCGCGCCAGCAGTTTGCTGGCAGTGCCTCAAGGTGTCGTAGCCGATACGTCTTCTATTGAATTATTGATTGCCTCCGAGTTGCCAATCGAATTGCAGGCATCAGCCAGCAATTTATTGCATGCTTTTGCCAGCAAAGTCGCGGTTGCGGAGCACTTCGATGCTTTCTGCGGTCAGGCGTTTTCAAAACCTGAATGGGCTGCCGCAGCGAGCCCGGTTATCGCGGAGATATTCGATCATGACGAGGATCAACTTGCGGAGTTAGCTCGTATTCCTGACCTCATTATCGAAATGGGCAGCGGACAGGCCACTGTTACTTGTATGGTGGCATCGCGTTGGGCCGCGCGGGGTGAGACTCATCGTCTTTCCAGGCTGGCAGAGTCTATTGTAGCCTCCCATGCTTCAAAAAATGCCTGTGCGGTGGAAGTGATGTTGGCGCTGGCTGCTACACTGGCTGTAACGCGGTTTTCGCGCGCCGAACAGCTTTACAATGCTGCATTGCCTTTGGCGGGTGAAGAGCACCAAGAGGCCTTGGCAGATGCTAGACGCTGGCTGGGTGCAGGTCGGGTCGTGTGCAGCGATGCTGCAGAAGAACGCGATTTCTGGGATGTTCGACTAAGAAAGCCTAAAACGTCGTGGCTGTGGCAGAGCAAGGAGGAATTGCAAGTATTGGACAGATTGTCCGAGCGCCTGACTACGAGCGTAGAAGGAGGGGAATTGTTTCAAGCAGTGCTACCTGCGTGCTGGTGGGACTTAGCGATGAAAAGTGCGCAACTGCAGGAAAAGGTCGCCGCGATGACAAAAAAAGCGGAAACGGTTAAAGAGAAGCCTGTTTATACCCAGTGTGTCTCGCCTGATACTGCTTTCGCATCTGAGAATACGACGAAAGAGATACAGACCTACCCAAAGGCCGGACAGTCAGCGCGTTTTGTACTGGGTTGGATTTGTGGTGCCTTGGCAATGGCATTCACGTTGATTTGGATACCACCCGAGGATGTATTTCGAGTTCTAAACACCTTTAGAGCGTCGGAATCACGCTCTGCGGCGACTATTTCCACTTTCCCAATATCGTTGAAGCTCGATAAAACGCCTGCCGAGATGGAGCGATGGAGAAAGCAGCATCTTCAAAAAATGGCTGCTGACATGGCGCAATTTGTATCTCAACAGGCAGTCGCAACTTCAAGTGCCTGGCGAGACAATGAAATAGTTCTTTCCGGCCACAGCCAAGAACTCCCATTTGAAAGCACACAATACATGAAGTTTCTGGTGTGGCTGCATCTGGATCCCCCGAAGGATGACGAAGTGCGCATGCGTGTTCCTAAACTTCTCCTTGATCGGGTGAAAGCGGACGTCATCGCATTATGGGAAGAATTGATTTATCCGGGTTCGGTGAATGCAGATGAAATCAAAAATGCTGCACGCGAGGCGCTACTCGATTCAAAGTTTCAATGGAATGTAGAAGAAAAACGACGCTTGAGCTTAATCGCTGGGCCTGAAGTTGATTCCAAAAATCTATCTACAACCAGTACCAGGCAGTGAGTCATGGTTGAGTTTTAGTTTTCCGTTTGTTAAAAATGACATAATTCTTAATCTTGGATAGCACGCCTTCATCTACAAAACTTATTTGAGGTCAGCTTAAAGTGAGCCACTGTCTATTCTGGCTGCAACAAATAGAATTATCGGTTATTAAACGGGCTTTATTGCTGATTCAGGCAAGCGCTAGAATAAAAATACCAGAATATTCAGAAAGACTTTGCATTTTTGAGCCACAACCCTTAGAATTTGGAATATGAGTTTAAGGCCGCTGAACGAAATCTTTAATCTGAAGCGACCTGACAAAGTACAGCCTATATTTCGTTATGATTCAGGAACTCCAGCAATATGGCAGCTTGTCTGTAGCGCATCGCACCGGCGGCGCGCCGGTGGAATTAGTGCGTTCCAAAGATGAAGTTGTTTTTCTTGCTTTTGACAACCGCATTCGGCGCTTGGTGGAACTGCACGTGCTTAGAGGTGGAAATACGTTGGATGCGGCGATGAAGCGTTCCGCTTTTGAACGTGCGCGGCAAGCTTCAGAGATTCGGGGGCATGCATTCATGCGTATCTTGGAAGTGGGTGAAGATCAGGGTCTGGTCTATTATACCAGCAACCTTAACGATGGCGAATTTGTCGAAGCTTATGCCAAGCGGCGTGGGGCAGTAGCGCCTGCGACAGCTTTGGCCCTGGTTTACCAACTGCTTGATGATCTTTTGCAACTTAAGGGATATCAACGTTTGGTCTCTCGCATGCATTTGGATCGTGTGTTGGTGACGACCTTGGAAGACACCTTCTTGCAACTGCGTGTTTTTGATTATGGCCTATCGCAGCTAGATGCTGGAACTGAAGCGCAGAGTGGTGTTCGGCTGGTGGTGGAAGCCTGCCGATTGATTTTTCTTCTTCTTACGGGGCAGAGTTATAATGGCGAAAATCCAGATCGGTTCCCTGCATTGACACAGCTACCAATGAGTCTGCGTACTGCTGTTAGAGCTGCACTCTCGGACCCTACTAATGCTCCGGCTTCCATTGAGAAACTACGGGATGATGTGCGTGAAGCATTCAGTGCCCTTTCTAGCAATATTAAGGCGCGAAATTTCCGCAAACACCTCGTGGTCAATGCCTCGCTGCTACCCCAATCACAGCTTCAGGAGCTTCTCCTCGAAAACGTGCCGGTTGAAACCATTTTAGGAACGCGTTTTCGTGTTGAGGATGCAGAGCACACTCGCCGCTATCCATTCTCGATCCCTGCGATCAATACCAAGGCTGAACAGTCCGTTACAGTGCATCTCTTACCACCGTCACGAATTGTTGAAAAATCACGCTATGAAGCGGTGCCACTGCAAATGTGGCGTTTCAGCCCTGAGCGCCATCCTAATATTCTGCGCTCTCTAAGTGTATGGGAAAGTCCTGACTGGACATTCTTGACGGAAGAGCGCGAACCCGGGTTTGCCCTGAGTCGCCTGATGGCCGAACGCATTACGCTGAATCCTGCCGAAGTGATTGTGCTTATGCGTCAGATTCGTGCGGGATTGGATCAGGCTGTAGAATGCGGTGTGCAGCGTGTAGATCTGCATCCATCAAACATTCTTCTTCGCGTAGGTAAAAACGGGCCATTGCTTGCCCGTGAACTTGAGCGCCTGATGCAGAAG
>CANIZT010000439.1 GCA_947471905.1 Verrucomicrobiaceae bacterium | reverse complement strand
TCAGCCCCTACAAGGTGCCGGGCGATCCGAAGAGCGGCGTGCTGCCGCGTGTGAGCACCGAAGATCCGGGCAAGTTCGGTGAGGGCGACAAGAAGGTGCAGGCCTACTGTTTCCGCTCCTGCTACACGAACGATCCAAGCAACCGCATCCCGTTTCCGAAGCCGGAAGGTTACGATGCCGGCCAGTATGAGATCCTGCTGCGTGTGCTGAAGGCAGGCTGGGGCGAGTTCTTTGAGAAGTTCGACCCGATTCCGAATCACAAGACGGACACCAACAACCACGGGCCGTTCAGCTTCGATAACATCGGCTACAATTACGACTACCCCGAGGCCAGCTACGAGAAGCGCCGCGAGATCATCGCCGAGCACCGCACCTATCAGCAAGGTTTGCTGTGGTTCGTCGCGAATGATCCGCGTGTGCCGAAGAAGGTGCAGGATGAACTCAACACCTGGGGCCTACCGAAAGATGAATTCACCGACAACGGCAACTGGTCTCATCAGCTCTACATCCGCGAGGCACGCCGCATGATCGGCAGCTATGTGATGACGGAGAACGAGCTGCTCAAGAAGCGCCCCACGCCCGACAGCGTCGGCATGGGCAGCTACGGCATCGACTCGCACAACATCCAACGCTACATCACGCCGGAAGGCAATGTGCAGAACGAGGGCGACATCGGCGTGGCCACCAAGGGACCGTATGAGATCGCCTATGGCTCGCTGGTGCCGAAGAAAGGCCAGGCGGGCAATCTGCTCGTGCCCGTGGCGATGTCCGCCAGCCACATCGCCTATGGCAGCATCCGCATGGAGCCGGTGTTCATGATCCTCGGTCAAAGCGCCGCCACCGCAGCGGCGATGGCGATCGATGACGGAATCAACGTGCAAGAAGTGCCGTATGAAAAGCTCAAGGAGCAGATTCTCAAAGATGGGCAGATCCTGCACTACGACGGCCCGAAGAGTGCCAACGGCGTCGATCCCAAGTCGCTCAAAGGCATCGTCATGGATGATGCGGAAGCCAAAGTGACCGGGGAGTGGAAAGAGAGCGGTGCTGCGAAGAGCTTCATCGGTGACGGCTACCGTCACGACAACAACATGAAGGACGGCAAGTGCAGCCTGCGCTTCGAGCCCAAGCTCACCAAGCCCGGCAAGTATCGCCTCATGCTCGCCGCCCCACCGAACAGCAATCGCGCCAGCAATGCGCCGGTGGAGGTGCAGCACGCGGGAGGCGTGAAGAAGCTGAAGATCGACCTCAAATCACCGCAGCCGGCCGAAGGTCTGTTCTGGATCGACCTGGGCGAATATGAATGTAGCAACGATACGGCGATCACCATTTCCAACGAAGGTGCAGACGGCTACGTCGTCGTCGATGGCGCCCGCTGGTTGCCGGTGGAGGACTGACGCATGAGCAATCCTCTGCTCAGGTGGCGCGGCGGCGGGTGAGCGCCAAAGCCAGAACGCCGGTGAGCAGAAGCAGGGCGCGGGTAGGCTCGGGGGTGCTGGAGACGGCTAGGTTGTCGATGGCACCGCCGAAGTGGCCGTTGCTGGCGGGGGAGCCGGAGAGGCGGAGGCGGACACTGCCGCTGCCGTCCCCGGTGTAGCTGAAGCTGTAAGGGTTGAAGGAGTTTTGGGTGCCGGACCAAGTGCCGGGAGCCTGGGTGAAGCTGGTGAGGACGGAGTTGTTCGAGCGCAGCAGCTCAATGAGGACGGCGTCTCCGGCGGCGGTGGCCTCGAGGACATTCGACCAGACGGTGGGGGCGGCATCGAAGCTGACGAGGTACTCGGTGCCGAGGTTATTGGCGGCGATGCCGGTGCTCTGGGTGAGGATGTTGACGCTGCCGCCGTTGAACAACTGCAAGGCTTAGTAGTCGCCGCCGCCGCGATTGACGGCGTGGGCGGTGTTCTGACCGGAGTTTGACCAGCCGGTGATGGTGCCGCTGTGGTAAACGGTGAGTCCGGTGCTGCTCGCCTGGAGGCTGGAGCCGAGGGAGTTGGTGTAGCCGTCGAAGCTCTCCGTGAAGATGACGCTGGCATGGCTTGTCAACGTGACGCAGGCCAGCAGAAGCTGGAGGAGAAGCAGTTGGAACAGGGATTTCATGCGGAATGCGCGGCGGGCAGAGGCTAACTTTACGCAGTCGAAAGGCAAAAGCATTTTTCAGGAATCTGGAGTGATGGCGTCGAGGACGCGAGGGAACAAACGCGGCGACAACTTCACCCGGAACACATCCTTGGCTTTCACGCTTTCGGTGAAGGCGGTTAGGAGCTGGATGGTGTGCTCGACAACCTGGAGGTGGGCCATTTCGACGACGCTGTGCATATAGCGCAGAGGTAATGACACGAGTGCGCTGGGACCGCCGCCGAGCTTGAATGCACCGTGCTTCTTTTCATCGATGTTCGGGGTGTCGATGGCGCACGCTGGCTGCCGGTGGAGGAGTAACCTCTTCTCCGGCCATCACCGCCGGGGTGGTCGCACGCTGAAGGGACGGACCTCCGACCACGGCTGCCAGATGCCTTCTACTTGGGCGCGCACCTTCCAACTTCAGTTGTTCAGATTCATCGCTGCCACATAACCTCGATTGGCGTGGCGGTAGTTTGTGACCGCCACTTTTTTGGAGACAAGGGGTATGGTAGAGCCTTGATGGGAAACGACGATCTCATACCAGACAGCTCCGGCGACGGGCTTCCAGCGGAACTCCCACACCATCTCCACCTTCTGATTCAACGCGCCGTTTGGCAGCACCGCTTTCGCCGCTGGAGCTTCGAGAACAGGAACCTTCGGGTTTACGGGAACCTTCGGGTTTACGGGAACCTTTGGGTTTACAGGAGCCTTCGGGTTTACAGGAAGCAGCGGGTCGGCTGCCTGACACCACATGGCGGGCAGCATCAGCAGTGTCAGGATCGTCCGAAGGAGAGGAAAAGATGGATGTTTCATCAGATGGTTTGCTGGATTAGGTTGGCTCATACCCCCATCTATTCCGGGAAATGATCCGGAAGTTACACCCATCCTTTGAACTTTTAATCTCCCGTGTTGGTTTTCGGATGAAGCCTGCGTGCCACCGGCTGCCAGCCGGTGGGATTGGATGGGACCGCGGACACTCCTGTCCGCTGTTTGAAAAGAAGCAGCGGACAAAGTGTCCGCGCTCCTCTCTGCCCTATCTCCGCAGCGCCGTGATCAGTTCGTCGAGCTTGCTGGCAAGTGCCTGCACCTCACCCACCGTCGGTGGATCGCTCACGGTCATGGCCAAGGTGTTCACCGCATTGCTGTTGTTACTGGTGCCATTGATCGCGCTGTTGAGCTGCATGTTGGTCACCTCACCGGGCGCACCTTGCGGACCGCTGCCACCGTCGTTGCCAGGGAAGCCGCGTGGAATGGCGAACTGGAAATGAACCAAACTGCCGTCGAAGTGGCTTTGCACCGTCGCGTTGTCGCCAGGGTTCAGCGTCGTCACACTGTCCACGATGGCATTGGCAAACGGCGGCCCCTGCGGCCCCGGTCCGCCTTGCGCACCCGTGCCACCATCG
>CANIZT010000438.1 GCA_947471905.1 Verrucomicrobiaceae bacterium | reverse complement strand
CACGGCGCACCAGGTTTTCATTTGGGTGACTGAGACGGACCCGGACGCACCTCCTATGGGTGACAGCTCAGGTGGCTGGCTCAGCCATGACGCAACAGGGTTCGTGGATGGCCCCAACCTCTATGCCTATGTGAAGGAGAATCCTTGGACAGCTTGGGACCCGCATGGGCTTAGGGCGCAAACAAAGGACGAGTCTCAAATAATTCAAAAGCTCCACAAAACCGCATCTGATATTAGAAGAGGTTCGGCTAAAGCATTCGAGAACCACCGCAAGCTACACCCAGATTCAAAGGAAGTTCCTTCAGAGCTTCAAAGGAGCTTTGACACAGCAACCGCCATTGAGAAGTCGGCAAAATCTATTCAAGAAGAAATTGCATCGGTTACTGATAAGGAGCGTGATCCAGTGGGACTCAGAGTGACTTTGGAAGCTTTGAAAGTGTGGAATAATCCCGAACTTGGGAAGCAGTTTGTCCACACGCCTGGCAATTCAACCTGCAATTCATTTGTTGATCATGTTCTGACGAAGGCTGGGTTGAATACTCCAACGAGAGTCAATTGGAATCCCCTGGAAGGACGCCTATTACCGAGCCTAGGTCCCCAGGGAGCCGGAGAGTGGCATGAAAAAACACACCCTTTTATTATGGGTGACAGAGTCACGCATGCGCCTGCTATGTTTACACCTGTTGACCAGAAAAACTTCGTCACACAGCCGCCGACGATGGGCGGTGTAGTAAGCTACAAGCAACATGTTGCGATCCACGCAGGAGACCATCTTCAAATCGGATCCACACAAACCACGCCTCATGGTTACGATCAGGGTAATCCGATTTCATTGATTCACACATCACCCACAGCATCATTCAAAATATTCAATGTCACTCCTTCCAAACCTTAATCTCAGGTTCGTGCTTTTTACCGTCATGTTTCTAACGGCATGTGATAAAGAAGTTCCCGGTTATCCCCCTGGGACAAAACGAGCCGACGTGTACAAGCTCATGGGAAAACCATCAAATACGGATGATGGCAGTGTCGTAGTTTGGACTTATGATAAAAAACGAAGTGGCAAGAAGTGGCGAGATGTTTGCGGCAAGGGTGACGATGCGTACATCGCGGTTTTTAACGCTGAAGACGTTAGCTTGCTGCCGAGCATGAGTTTTTCCGCAACATCGATAGACACTGTAATGACGGATGAAGAAGTCGTGAAATGGGCATCTGAACAGGAATACATGAAAAAATGGGGGCTTTGGCATGCGCGATGAATGAAGATAAATCATCGACTGTTCCGTCTGGGCATGGTGAGTCTTCAAGCCATCCCCGGCAGAGGAGCGGCGCGCGCCTTCCGCGCGCATCCGCTCTCTGTGCCGGGGAGCCAGCTTTGAGGAGTCACAGGCAGCCCGGATGGGCGGCATGTGCTGGGTGACG
This sequence comes from Verrucomicrobiaceae bacterium, assembly GCA_947471905.1. Lineage (GTDB taxonomy): Bacteria > Verrucomicrobiota > Verrucomicrobiia > Verrucomicrobiales > Verrucomicrobiaceae > Prosthecobacter. The sequence goes on along the minus strand of CANIZT010000438.1, from coordinate 2,098 downwards.
AAGCCCTTACCGCATTAACTGCGACGTGCGTTTAGAGGAAGCGAACTTCCAGACGGCACTTGGCGTGACGCTAACATTTTGTCAAGAGTTGTAGCCTGTCCCTAGTCCCCGAAAACGCACGTTGTCATTGAGCGAGACGAACTAGTCTCAAACTGTGTAGCAACTTGTAGTTGCCACCACCGTTGGTTTCTTCTGTGAGTTCATTGCCTGCCCAGGACGGCGTCATTAAATGCAGATGATCCACATGCATTTTGAGGTACTCCAACTTTGAGATCAAAAGGTCTAGCCCTTGAAGATCAAAGCAAATAGCCACTTCAGGGTGTTCTGAGTTATCAATTTCAACAGTTAGTTTCATGAGCCTGGGCTACCTCCCATATCGAGTTTTTTCTTTTCAAGCGATCCATTGTAACTCCTGAGACGGTTGACGTCCACATGTGCTGCCTCACCGAAGTTATTTGCTTCATCAATATGATAAGACCGTCCATTTTTAGGATTAACATAACCACCCTTGCCTGTAATAGGACTTGGTCCGCGTGGTTGAAAACCTTTGCTGATAAACATCTCGTGAATCTCCTGGGCACTTTTTCCTTTGAAGGGATTGCCAAGCCCTTTCGCAACATTGGCAGAACTTCTGAGAACAAGCGCCCCCGCAACCGCTCCTCCTATAATCAGGCTTGTTCCTTCAGTGAATGTCGTCCGGATGGCGGTGTTTAAACCTTTAACCAGAGGCTTGTTGGCGGCATCACCCCACCCTCCCACGTTTTCTGTGACCCTAGTACTCGGGTCAAAATTGTTCCAATGAAAACTGTTCTTCTCCGCATTCCCCTTTGCTGATGATGTCAGATGACCAAAGCCGTGCTGTTCTGCGGGAACCCAGTGGTTTCCTTGCATTTCTCCTTTGTAATTCGTCATCGTATGAACCAGCGGATCGACGTTGTAATAGTGGGCTTGGACTTGTAACTTCCCGTCAATAATTCGAGTCAAGGGTCTGTCATTATTTTTTGGATCAGCTTCATATTTGATGACCCTTCGATCTTTAGTCTGTCTGTAGTGCTTCATCTCCGCCAGCCCGTCCGGATCAAAACTCGTCCACGGATTCTGTCTGACATAGGCATAGAGGTTGGGGCCATCCTGCATCCCTAAATCGTGGCCCCAGACTGCTGCTTCCCCAGATGACATCAGGCCCGGCGGCGCATCTCGCACGCTGACAAACACACCGCTCTCCGCAAAATCCCGCACTGCGATAGTTTCACCGACAGCCACTTTGCCCCAGACGCGGTTTCCCGCGCCAAGGAGCAGCAGCACCATCAAACCAAGCTGGAGGATCAAGCGCATCAGTGCTTTTTTTATTTATGCGTCAGCAGCGCCGTGGGAAAACGATTTCACTCCACACGTCCGTGCCAGTAACCCGGCTCACGATGCAGATGCATGACGGCAATGATGCGGAGCGTGCCGCCATCAATCCAGTAAACCAAGGCATAGGGAAACCGCTTTAAGCGAGCTTTGCGCGCCTCGCCATCGAACCGCCGCCGCATCTCAGGCCTAGCTTTGATCTCGGCGATGGCAACTTCGGCGGTGGAGGTGAACCGCTCGCCCAAATCCGCATCAATGCCGCCATAGTAAAGCGCCGCTTCTTCCAGCTCGAAGACTGCGGCATCGTGCCAGATGATCTTCATGCGGATTTGGCAGCGCGCTGCCCGGCAAGTTTGCGGCGGACGCCGGCCATGACCTCCTCGTGAGGGATGAGTTTTGCGGTGCCGCTGCGAATGGATGCCATGCGGTTTTCGATCTCCGTGCGCCAAGCAGGGCTCATCTCCACATCATCGGCATCATCCACGCTCTCAATAAGACGGGAGGCGATACGGGAACGATCCCCCGCAGGCAACTGGAGGGCTTGCTCAAGGACGGAGTTAAAGGTCGCAGTCATACACGGAAACTAACGTGCGATGGCGGAGGATTCAACTGTGGATGCAGGCTGGTTCGTCGGGTATTTGCTGGCATGGACGCTTCGCAACGAATGGATCTACGAGGGGCCGTAGTTTGGCCCTCAGTTGCGCACACCCACGCGACTGCTGGATGGTGCACCCGTCAGCCCGTT
>CANIZT010000437.1 GCA_947471905.1 Verrucomicrobiaceae bacterium | reverse complement strand
TTGAGCTCCGGCCAGCCATTCACATCAATCACGCACTTCCCTGCCTCGGCCACGCTGCGTAAAGATTCGGCATCCACACATTTCTGCGAAGCGATGACCACATCACTGTCGCGCACCACCTCTTCTGCCGTCGCGCAGAGCAACTGCGCCAGATGCGGCATGCGGCGTTGAATTTCGGCTTCATTGGCACCGATGAGGCGCGTGAGATTGATCGAGGGATCAAAAATGCGGAGCTGGTATCCGCGTCCTAGCAAAGTCTCGGCGATGGCTACCATCGCGCTGCCGCGCATGTCATCGGTGTCGGCTTTGAAGGCGAGTCCGAGCAAACCAACTCGCCGTGCATCCTTGCTCGTGATTTGATCAAGCAATGCGTCGAGGTGCGCTTGATTGGAATCCATCACAGCATCCAGCAACGGCAGGTTCACGCCTTCGATGCGAGCGAGGCCACTGAGTGCATTGACATCCTTCGGCAAACAGGAGCCGCCAAAGGGATTGCCGGGTTTCATGTAGTAGCGCGAGATGTTCAGCCGCTCGTCGTGACACACCACATCCATGACGCGAGCACCATCGACACCGAGGTGCTTCGCCATGCGGCCAATCTCGTTGGCAAAGCCGACCTTGAGAGCATGTAAGTAGTTGCAGGAGTATTTGAGCAGCTCCGCGCCCTCCCATTCGAGAATCTGCGCGTTCTGGCCGAGCAGATCGAGTGCTTCGCTCGTGGCAGGTGCTTTGCCATCGTGCGTGCCAACTGCGGCGAGTGATGGATCACGAAAATCACGCACAGCGGTCCCCTCGCGCAGGAATTCGGGGCAGTAATAGACGTGCAGCAGTCCGGACTCGATGAGGTCGGCGAAAAACTCGCGCACGATGACCCGCGTGCTTCCGGGAAGCATCGTGCTGCGAAAGAGAATCGTGTGTGGCTGGTTCTTCTCACGAATCGCTACCGCGATCTGCGCGGAGACTTTGCGCACGAAGTCGAGGTTGAGCCGCCCTGCGGCCTGTGAGGGCGTGCCGACGCAGATGATGCTGACATGCGAGGCTTTGACGGCTACCGTAGCGTCCGTGGTGGCATCGAGGCGGCCTTCACGCTGCGCGGTTTGCAGCAAGGACTCGAGTTCGGGCTCAATGATCGGCGAGATACCCGACTTGAATGCGTCCACCTTGGCCAGCTGCACATCGGCACCAATGATGTGATGGCCGAGCTCGGCGAGGCAGCCAGCCGTGACGGCCCCGACATAGCCGAGACCAAAGATGCTGACGTTTTGCGGGTGCGCGGTTGCCATGGTGGAAATCAAGCATGCTCCCGCCCTGCAAACAATCTTCTTCACAACTTGAGGCGAGATTGGCAGAATCCCTTCGTTCAACCGCACTCCAGCCTATGAAACGTCTTCTATTCTCCCTCCTACTGTCCACCACTCTCGCTAGCGCGGAGGATGTCGGTGTTTTGATCCAATTCGGCCTCGGAGATGCCGAATCGACCGTCTGGGACGGCAGCATCACCGTCACGCCGGGCGAGGTGCAGTTGATCGAGGGTTACCGTTTTGAACAAAAGGATGCGGTAGTCGGAAAAACCGGCTGGAAGGCCAGCACGCGCACGCCACAGGGTGCCGTGAAAGGTCGTGGCAACAACCCGAAGAAACTAGGGACAGCGAAGCAAGTCGGTCCGATCTTTGAAAACGGCGTCTATGTGAAGCTGAAGGACGTGACGCCCGAAAGCGTCATCGAACTAACCACCGCACCGGGCAAGGTGAGCTTCAAAGTCAGCGATTTGAAGCGCGGTGAAGTGCTGCCGCTCATGGATGGCCGCGTGGCAGCGCAGGAGACGGCTTTCACGCTGCGCAAGATGTCGGCGGAGCGGACGGATGACGACTTCCCTGCCCTGGCGATGGGAACGGATGGCACAGGCTTCCTTGTCTATCAGAGTTTCACGCCGGGCATTGACCGTGATGAGCGTGCGAAGACCTGGGCCACTGAGCCGACGGATCTTTCTTATCTGAACAAGCCTGCAGGTGGTGATCAACTCTGGCTGCATGCACGCAAAGGCAACACGTGGAATGACGAACGTCTCGCGGTGACGGAAACGGGTCGCGATATCTACAAATCCGCCGTCACGCCCGATGGCAAAGGCGGTGCGTGGATCGTGTGGAGCGAGCGCATCGACGGGAACTTCGACATCCTCGCGCGGCATTTCACCGACGGTGCTCTTGGCGTGGTCGAGAAGGTTGCGGACTCGAAAGGAAACGATCTTTGCCCTGTAGCAGCCACGGCGGCCGATGGAACGGTCATGGCAGCGTGGATGGCGGCTGATGGCGACAAATTCGTGATCCGCACACGCTCGCTGCAAAACGGCGCATGGGGCGAAACGAAGACGATCTCGCCAAACGCGGGCAATTGCTGGAATCCAGCCATCGCGGCGCATGAAGGCCGTTTCGCCATCGCATGGGATACCTATGCCAAAGGCGACTACGACGTGTGGATGAGCTTCAGCGACGGCAAAGCGACTCCAGTGGCCACCACGGCCGATTACGAGGCCCGTGCATCGATCACCTTCGACAAAGCAGGCGCACTGTGGGTCGCGTTTGAACGCAGCGGACCAACGTGGGGCAAGGATTGGGGTGCTTACGATGGCAGTGACGGCATTGGTTTGTACAAAAACCGCTCCATCGGTCTCGTGGTGCTCAAGGATGGTCAGTTCATGGAACCATCCGCGAATGTGGCCGATGCACTTCCAGGCGCGGTGGCCAAAGGAAAGGGCAAAGGCAAAAAGAAGGCCGCTGCGGACGATCAAGCGCCCGCACCGCCGAAAAATCCCGAAGAACCCGATGGCGTGGCCTTCCTGCAACCCGCGCAGCGCAAAGGTGCTCCCGGAGCACACGCGGAGGACTCAGGCCCGCAGACTTACAACAACCTCGGTCGCCTGCTATGCGATGCCGATGGCCGCATCTGGGTCATCGCCCGCACGCGACTGAACAGCTTCCGCGGCCCTGTGGGCAGCACGTGGGGCAGCGTGGCGGCTTATCTCGATGGCGACGAGTGGGTAGGGCCGATCACCATCCCGCACACGGACAATTTGCTCTACAACCTGCCCGCCGTGGCCACTGGCGGCAAAGCGATCTTCATCGCGCATAGCAGTGATCACCGCATGGACCGCATGGCGGAGTTCAACCGCTCAAAAACACCCGGCGGCAAAGGCGGCAACGCCGCGCTGGATTCGAGCAAGGACCCCTTCGACAACGATGTCTATTTCAGCCGCCTCCTTCTTAGCGGTGAGGTCAAAGCAGCCGGGCTGAAGCCGCTCGCCGTGATGCCAAGTGCCGACGCTCCGCTCAGCAAGCGCACGCAGGCTGAGCGCGCTGAGGTTGCAGCCGTTCGCGATTACCGTGCGAATGTCGCGGACAAGGAACTGCGCATCTTGCGCGGAGAATTCCATCGCCACACCGAGATCAGCGGGGACGGCGGCGGCGACGGCCCGCTCGAAGACATGTGGCGCTACGCCGTCGATGCCGCATCCATGGACTGGCTCGG
>CANIZT010000436.1 GCA_947471905.1 Verrucomicrobiaceae bacterium | reverse complement strand
TGATCACATCCTTGATGCGGGCGCTGAGGTAGCTGTAGATAAACAGCGCCGGAATGGCAACGGCGAGACCGGCCACGGTGGCGAGCAAGGCGCCCGCAATACCAGGGGCGATGGAGTTCACCTCGACCTCGCCGGATTTCGCAATGACGGCGAAGGTGATCATCACCCCGATGACGGTGCCGAGCAGACCGAGGTAAGGACCACCGGCGATGCCGATGGTGAGGAAGACGAGCTTGCCGTTCAGCTTCTGCACCTCGCGAACCATGCCGCCGTGCAGGGTGGCCTTGATGGCCTGGATTGAGCGGCCCGAGAGCCCCATGACTCTGGCGGTTTTTTTCTCACCAGGATTGAAGGTGACTTGCCGGTAGGATTTCATGCGGCTGCTGATTTCATCCGCACCGAGATGATAGAGTTGATACAACGGCGACTGGCGCATGAGCTTCTGCATCTTGGAACTCATGGCACCGCCGATGTTTTTAATGCTTTCGTCGTCCTCGGTGTCGATGGCGGTGAGATCGTTGGAAATCTTCTCCCAGCGCTTCGCGAACTCGGTAGAGGCTTTTTCAATGGTGTTGAGATAGCGGATCTTACCGATGGCGATGATCCAGCCAACGACTGCAAGGAGAGCGCAGAGGAAGATCACGACCCAGCCGTCGAAGGTGAGGTCTTTGGAAATGTCGGTGATGAGCGAGAGATGCTTCATGATCTCACCCTCTTCTTCGTGATCCGAAGCCTCGTCTGAACCCACGACGAGAAGTTTGCCAGCATCCGCGCTGGTGCCTTGGTTGACGGCGGCAAAACGGATGAATCCGGCTGGACGCGCGGTCTTGGCGATTTGGAGTTCATCCAGTTCACCGGTGAAGCCTGCCAGCCCACCAGCAAGCGGTGAGGTGTCCTTGTCGATTTCTGCCGGACCCTTGAGTGACGGCATAGCGGCGGACAGCGCGCCATAAGATTTGCCATCAAGATAAACGGTGACGTTGCCTGCGTCCGCGACGGCGGCCACGTGATGCCAGGCTCCGGGGGCAATCGGCGCACCAGGGGTGCTGCGTTGCTTATTGATCTCCACCAACGGCACACCGTTATCGAGCAAGAGCAGGAAGGCGTTGGCACCCTCACGTCGGCTGAAGATCACCGCGTTGGGCTGCAAGGCGCTGGGTTTGACCCACACCGAGAGCGACATCGGCCCACCGGGTGCCCAGTCCAGCGCAGGATTGGCCGGTACTTTGATCGCGGTTTGTCCAAACACGCGTAAACCACCCGCAACCAGCGAACCTGCCGCTGGCGGCGGTGTGCCTTCGGCATTCGCGCCGGTGGGAGAGGAGTCCGTCCCAGCCTTCGCGGCATCCGCGAAGTGATAGACCAGCGTGGTGTTTGCCTCATACGTTTCCTTGGCGGGATCGACCGACACGGCTTCGGTGGTGTTGCCATAGTAGAGCCAGATGGCGGAGGCGGTGGCAGGCTTCAAATCCGGCACCTGCACCCACACGTAGGCCTCGTTGAGCAGTGAATCCCACTTCTCAACGTGGTGCTTGAGCACGGTTTTATGATCGTCCGCCACGAAGCGCAAATCACTGCCGTCTTCTTTGGAGGACATGAAGCTGAACACACCGTCATGCAGCCGCACCAGCACAGTAGAGGTGCCGATGGGCTCGGCGATAGCGAGGCCCTTGCCGCTGGTGTCGATGTCGATCTTCTTGCGGATGGTCCACGCTGGATTCCACCAGTTGGATTCAGCCGCGAGGGCGGTGCTAGCGAGCAGCAGGAGCGGGAGGAGCTTGAGCAGGGATTTGATCATGGGGCGTTGAGAAAAGGAGGTTAGAAGTCCATTCCCACCCGGAAGGTGAGATACAGATCGTGAGCGATGGCGTGTGGCTGCGTGATCAGTGGCATGCCGAGGTCGAGCGAGCCGGTGAAGTGGTTCAGATAGCGGAAGCGGCTGCCGACGCCGACGCTGCCCAGATCGTGGGTGCGTTTTTCGCCTGGCAGGGTGCTATTGACGAAGAGCTTGCCGCAATCGACGAAGCCATAGACACGCCACTCGTTGTCCTTCTCCTTGGCGGAGCCGATGAAGGATGGACTGCGGAACTCCAGGGAGCCGATGATGCCAGAATCACCCAACTGCGTGGCGATGAGATAGCCGCGCACGGTATTGAGACCCCCAGCGGCTATTTGTTCCGTGTTGATCAAGGGCTGTGGTGCGGCCTGGCCTTGCGCATGGGTATAAAGCTGGAAACCGCCTGGCAGATCGTGCGTATGGCTGAGGTCAGCACGGAAGTAGAAGAAATTGTCCTTCGCGTTGAAGCGCCGCGCCGCGAACTCGCTGCGTGCGCCGCCCATGGCGCTCAGGTGCAAGACCACCGAGGCATTGAACTCGGTGTAACTGTTGTCAGCAACATGGCTGGCGCTGTAGGCCAAGGTGAGTGGGTAGTATTGAATGGGTGACGAGATCACCGCCCCTCCCGCCTTCACATCCTGGATAAAATTCTTCCAATCCATGCCGAAGCTCAGGGAATGGAAGTAGCCTTGCTCCGCTGGCAGTGTTTTCATGAAGCGCAGGCCAATGATCTGGCCTTTGCCGATCACCGCACCGCCGCCCAGCGTTGAAATGTTGCTGTCCTGCACCGTGCCGGTGAGCATGACGTTCAGTCCCTGCACGTCTGGCACCGGGGCTTGATAGAAGGCGGAGAAGACGGTGCCATCAGACGGTTTTTCCGGTGCCACCTGGAAGCTCAGTCCCAGCGTGTGGCCCATCTGCCACAGATTACTGTAGCTGATGGAGCCATTGAGGCGATATGGCACCGTGTTGGCGTTGTGCTGGTTGTTGAGTTCCCAACTGCCATGCAGTGGCAGTTTGTCTTCGACCTTCAGATCAATGTCCACCGTGCCCGGCACCACGCCTGCGCGCAGTTCCGGCGTGATCTTGCGGTCACGCCAGCGATTGAGCTCGATGATGTCCTTGGTGATCTCATTGAAGTTCGGCACCGTGCCTTCCTGCATCGAGGGCGCTTGTTCCTTGATCTTGCTGGGCAGAAAATAGCGTGAGCCTTTAACACGCAGTCGGCCCACGGGTGCCTCGGTCACTTCCATGAAGATGATGCCACGTGCGCCGGTCTGCTGCGGCACCTGCACATAGACACTTTGAAAGCCCTTCGACTTGTAAATCTTCTCCAGGGCCAATCGAGCTTCTTCCACATCCTTTTCCGATCTGCCCGGTCCCATGAAGGGATACACCGCTTCCTCGATCTCGATCGGTTTGAGCTGTTTGTTTCCACGCACACGGTACTCGCGGATGTAGAGATTACCGAGCTGTGAGACAGCGGTGGCTGGCTGCGCTTCGGCGGTGTTTGCAGCAGGAGTGGATGCCGCCGCATACGAGATGACGGGATGCCCAAATCCCACCCAAAACAGCGCTGCACACAGCCATGCAGAAGCAGTGCATGGACTGCTCCATGCTCCTCTCACGAAGCTGAAATGAATGATGGGCTGACTACTCCGTTGAAACATGGGCGCGTGTTCTCAATGCACCCGCACTTGCTTTC
>CANIZT010000435.1 GCA_947471905.1 Verrucomicrobiaceae bacterium | reverse complement strand
GTTTTTTCAGCGACGCTGCGACCGAATTTAAACAATCATTCAACGCACTGCGCTTTGCCGGGGTGATGGGCCGCTTTTACACGCACATCATCACCCGCATGGATGAGAAGGATGCGCCGGGAAAATTCTGGTCCTCACGTCGCACCTTGCTGCAACCGATTGATGAGGCTCATGCAGGCAAAGCCGACATCCAAGACCACGCCTATGACGCTGCATTGGGCCTACCAACAGTCGATCTGGCCCCTGGGGCCTCACACAGTGAACACTATCAGATTTACCTCGGGCCGAAGGAGTATGATCGTCTCAGCCGCATTGGCCACCAGCGCAGCTACGCGATGTTTTACGGCTACTTTAAGATCGTCAGCATCGCGTTGTCCAAGGTCATGCGCTGGATGCACGGCATCAGTGGCAGTTGGGGTCTCGCGGTCATTTTGCTGACCATATTCGTGCGGCTCTGCCTGTGGCCGATCCATGCGAAATCCACCATGACGATGAAGCGCATGGGCTTGCTGGGGCCGAAGATGAAGGAGTTACAGGAAAAGTACAAGGACAACCCGCAGCAGCAGCAAATGGAGGTGATGAAGCTCTACAAAGAGTACGGCGTCAATCCGCTGGGCGGCTGCCTGCCGCTGTTCTTGCAGTTCCCGATCTTCATCGGCTTGTACAGCGTGCTGGAAGTGGCTGCTGAGCTGCGCGGCCAGTCATTCTGGTGGGTGCACGATCTGGCGGCGGCGGATACGCAGGGGCAGTTGCTTGGCTTCAACATCAACCCGCTACCGCTCATCATGGGCCTAACGATGGTGGCGCAAATGAAGCTGACACCGCAGCCGCAGACCGTGGACAAGACGCAGCAGCGCATCTTCATGTTCATGCCGCTGTTCTTCCTGTGGTTCAGCTATGACTTCGCCGCCGCGCTGGCTTTGTACTGGTCCACGCAGAACATTTTCAGCATCTTCCAAACCCGGGTCATGAAGCTTTACATGCCGGAGCCAAAGCTGGAAAAAGTGACGGAAAAACCGGTGCCCAAAGGCCCGCCGCCGCAGAATCCCTTCTTCAACCCCATGGGCAACAAAAATGACAAGAAGAAAGGTCCCAAACCACCACGCCTCGGAGGCTAGACTCACATGACGCCCATCGATCACGCACGCCATATTCTCGACGCGATGCTCGGTTACCTGGGCTTCGTGGTTCAAATCGAAGACGACAATGGTCCGGACGGTCCGACGCTACAATTACTCACGGATGACTCGGACGCCCTGATTGGTCGCCGTGGTGAGACGCTGGAGGACATCCAATATCTCGTGAACCGCATTTTGCAACGCCATGTGAAGGATGCCCCGCGCATCCGCGTGGATGTGGAATTTTACCGCTCAATGCGTGAGGACAAAATGGTCGCCAGAGCCAAGGAACTCGGCGAGCGCGTGCGCGCCACCGGCCAGAATGCCGATTTGCCGCCGATGAACAGCTACTACCGCCGCCTCATCCATAACGTGTTCGTCAATGACCCTGAAGTGATGAGCGTCAGCCTGGATGGCAACGCCCGCTTCAAGCGCATCGTGCTCAAGCGCCGCACGAAATAACTGCCATTCTTTCTTCGCGAGGAAAATCAGGTTCTTTCTTTACTCGCGGTATGGTTTTGAGTTATTTCTCAATACCCGCGCAAATCCAAGCGCAGCCCGTCTTGCCTAACACCCTATCCTACCCCGCATCACCCATGAAATTGAGCCGATCTGCCCTCTGTGCGCTGCTATGCAGTGCTGGATTTTTGCAAGCCGACGTTGTGACCCTCAAGGATGGCAAGAAGCTGGAAGGCAATATCTTATCCGAAACGCCAACGGCGATTCGCATGAAATACCACCTGACGCCGAAGATCTGGGATGAAAAGGACATTCTCCGCACCGAAATCGCTGAGGGTGGCATTCTCAAGCAGAAGCCGGAAGAAGTGGAACTCATCGACTTGAAGAAGTTGGTGCCGACGCCAGATCTCATGACGGCGGAAAAATACGAGCAGCTTATCCAAGATCGCCTGCGTCCTTTCATCAACCGCTATCCCGGCACGAAAGAGGCCGCTGAGGTCGAGAAAATGATGGCCGTCGCGCAAGAGGAGAAAGAGAAAGTCGTCGCCGGCGGCGTGAAGCTGGAAGGCCGGTGGCTCACGCCTGATGAAACCAAAGCGGATAATCTCAACATCAAGACATACGCACTGCGTAATGCGATGATGGAAAAAGCAGAGGCCAAGGACTACACCGGTGCGCTCAAGGAGTTCGACAAGATTGCCGAACCCCGCAGTGGTTTTGTTGCCTCCACTTACTATCCAAAAGCGGTTGAGGACACTCTCGCTATCCTGACGAAATATGAGGCGCAGATCGAGCAGATGATTAAAGACCAGCCCACCTTGCAGAGGCTGCGCGATGAGAACATGAAGAAGCTCATCGAGCCGGATCTCACGCGGATGAAGGATGCCGTCTCACGTGAAGCAGAACTGTGGAAGACCACCTACGAGCAGGAGCGCAAGTCCAGCAAATGGTATACCCCGTACAAGTATGATCTTCCAAGCTTGAAGGCTCTCTCTCAGAGTATCAGCACCGAGAAAATCCGTCTCAAGGAAGTCGACATCGCCACCATCACCAAAGTTAATTCGGCCATTTCTCGCCTGATGAAGGCAGATCTCAAAGCAGGCAAAGATGCCGAAGAGCTGAAAAAGATGGGCGAAGCGATCATGGAAGGTGAATCCGCTGCCGCCAACGCTGACAATACGAGCAAGCAGTTCTATCAGACCGTTTTTCAAGCCTACCGTCAGCGCTACGCATATGCCCAGCAGCAATTAGCCGCGCAAGCAGCGCAGGCGCAAATGCCAGCTGCAGCAGCCGTCGGGGGATCCACTGCTGTTACAGGAGTTGCCGCACCTGGTGAGGATGCCAAAATGGCCGCCGCTCTTGCCGCAGCTGGTGGTGGCGCTACTCCAGCAGCAGCAGTGGCTACGGCCCCGGTTGCCGGAGCTGCCCCCGCACAGGGCGCGCCTGCTGCCATGCCTGGCACTGTAGCCCCGGCACCAGCACCTGGAACCATGCCAGCGGCACCAGCTGTCGGTTATCCAGTACAGCCCGGCGCTGCCGTCCCAGCCGCCGGATATCCCCAACAACAGCAGCCACCTGCGGCTTATGCCCAGCCACAACAACCGGCAGCTTACGCCCAGCCTCAGCCAGCTCCCGTCGCCCCCATGCCTGCTGCACCGGTGGAGGAAGAAGGCATGAGCACCACCAATATGATCCTCATCGGTGTTGGCGTGGTCGTCCTGGTGCTCTTGCTCACCATGCTGGGAGGCGGCAGCAAAAAGAAGAAGTGATCGCTTTGTAGGAGCGGACTATTCCGAGGCCGCTCCTTGTTCATCCTTTACTCCACGAAAAAGGGAGGGCCTCACAGCCCTCCCTTTTATCTTAAAAACACACACTCAAAATTCTCAATTAACCTTCGGCGCTCTGAGCCTGATCCTTCACGGACATAGCATCCTTGCCCTGGCGCTGACGGAGATAATGCAGGCGGGCACGACGCACACGGCCAGTCTTGGTGAC
>CANIZT010000434.1 GCA_947471905.1 Verrucomicrobiaceae bacterium | reverse complement strand
TGGCCAAGCGGGGGAAAGCTTTTCGCGAAAAATTGGCAACCGTCAGGATGGCAACGGCGCATCTGTCTGGTAAGTGATCGCTTCCTGCATGCCTGACTCTCTTGAATCCACTTCTTCGACCGCCGGCTGGCGGCTTGACCACTCGTATGCGCGGCTGCCGCAGTCGTTTCATTCGCGGGTCGATCCAACGCCAGTGCGCGAACCGAAGATGGTGGTGCTGAATCGCCCGCTGGCCGAGGCGTTGGGGCTTAATGCGGACGAATTGAATGATGCAGCGGTCTTTGCGGGCAATGCTCTGCCACCGGGCGCGGAGCCTCTGGCGCAAGCTTATGCAGGGCATCAATACGCGCATTTCACCATGCTGGGCGATGGGCGCGCCATTTTGCTCGGCGAGCAGATCACGCCAAGCAGCGAGCGTTTTGACATTCAGCTCAAAGGACCGGGGCCTACGCCGTTTTCACGTCGTGGGGATGGTCGCGCAGCGCTGGGGCCGATGCTGCGCGAATACATCATCAGCGAGGCGATGCATGCGCTGGGCATTCCGACGACGCGCAGCCTTGCGGTGGTGACGACGGGTGAAAACGTCTTCCGCCAAGGATCGCAGCCAGGAGCGGTGCTGACTCGCGTAGCAGCCAGTCATATTCGCGTGGGCACATTTGAATATGCGGCGGCACGTGGTGAAAAGGCGGACCTGCAAGCGTTGGCGGACTACACGCAGCAGCGGCACTATCCGGAGGCCGAAGGCGGCTATGCAGCGCTGTTTGAGGCGATTTTGGAGCGGCAGGCAGCGCTGATCGCTAAGTGGATGCACGTCGGCTTCATTCACGGCGTGATGAACACGGACAACATGGCCCTCAGCGGTGAGACGATCGACTATGGGCCGTGTGCGTTCATGGATGTGTATGATCCTGCCACGGTGTTCAGCTCGATTGATCGCAATGGCCGCTATGCCTATGGCAATCAGCCGCACATCGCGCAGTGGAATCTAGCGCGTTTGGCTGAGGCGATGCTGCCGTTGTTTCATGACGATGAAAAGCAGGCCATCGAAATCGCGAACGGTTTGATCTCACGCTTTGAAGAGCGTTTTCTGCATCACTGGCTTGCGGGCATGCGGACGAAGCTGGGACTTTTCACCGAGGAGAGTGAAGACAAGGATTTGATTCAAGCGCTGCTTGATTGGATGCGAGACACGAAGGCGGATTTCACGAACACCTTTCGCGATCTGACTCATGGCCGTCTGGAGCCAATGGAATGGCATCAGCAATGGTCCGAACGACTCAAACGGCAGCCACAATCGACAAGTGATGTGACCGACCTCATGCGCCGCAGCAATCCGGCCTTCATTCCCCGCAATCACAAGGTCGAGGAAGCGCTGACAGCCGCCTCGGACCATGGCGATCTGAATCCGCTGCAGCGCCTGCTGACGGTGTTAGCAGCGCCGTTTGATCACACGCAGGATTTGGCGGAATTCAGTGAGCCTTCGGAATTGGATTCGTATCAGACGTTTTGTGGGACTTGAGGAACCCTGGGTTCTATCTAATACAAATTGATTGCACATGCAATTCTATTGCATTAGACGGTTGGTGCTCACGAGACCCTCATCATGCGTGCATCCTATTCATATTCTATTTGGGCCATTGTCGCCCTCAATGCGCTCACCGCTGCCGAGCCACCGACCCGCCACGATCCTGCGCACAATCATGAGGAAGAATTGATTCCGCTGGATGAAATCGTAATTTCGGCACCTCTGGACCGGCCATTGTATCAGCAGGCTCAGGCGGCTTCCATCTTGGGAGGCAAGGATCTGAATCTGGCCATCGAACCCACGCTGGGACAGACTCTGGCAAGGATGCCAGGCGTCAGCAGTTCTTACTTTGGTCCTGCGTCGAGCCGACCCATTATTCGCGGCATGGATGGTGATCGCGTGCGGATTTTGCAGAATGGCCTGAACTCCATGGATGCCTCCGCGACGAGTCCGGACCATGCTCTGGGCTTCGAACCTTCGAATTTGAAGTCGGTCGAGGTCATTCGCGGGCCTGCGACATTGCTTTATGGATCGAATGCGATTGGCGGCATCGTGAACGCCATTGACGGGCGCATTGTGGACGAAAAGCTGGATGGGACAATTCGTGGTTCCATGGGCGGACGGTTCTCCTCAGTGGACAATGGTTATCAGACCAACATGATGCTTGAGGGGGGCTGGAACGGGCTGGCCTTCCATGTGGAGGCGTTCACCCGTGCGGCGGAGGATTTCCGCATTCCGGGCAGTGCGCGCACTGTGGGTGAACAAGAACGCGCCCCCCTGCCGCCAGGCACGCCTGAGTCCAATCACATCGTGCCAAACAGTCATCTGCGAAACGAAGGCTTCTCGGGTGGAATGAGCTATGTGTGGGATGAGGGCTTTGTTGGCTTTTCCTGGACGGAATTTCACAACATTTATGCCTCGCCAGCCGAGAGCAGTGTCTTCATCGACATGTATCAGACGCGTCTGGATGTACGGGGGGCATTCTACCGGCCGCTGCCACGCATCAAAGAAATTACCTACCGAATGGCATGGTCGGACTATGAGCACACGGAGTACGAAGATGGCATGGATAACACGGCCTTCAAAAATGACGGCTACGACGCCCGTGTGGAGGTGAAGCATGAAAAAATCGCCGGCATGGAAGGCGTGGTGGGCATCCAAACTGAACGCAGCGACTTCGTGGTGTCCGGCTCGGAGGCCCTCATGCCGCCAACGCTCACCGAATCAAACGCGCTCTTCTTTTTTGAAGACATCACCCGAGGATCACTGAGCGTTCAGTTCGGCGGCCGCTATGACTGTATCGGCGTTGAATCGAGGGATAACGATACCTTCGGCGCGGCCCAATCGAGGACGTTCAACAATTTAAGCGGCTCGGTCGGGTTTGTGTACATGCCGAATGACGAGTACTCTACGGCCTTCACGATCACCCATGCGGAGCGTGCGCCGACGAACCAGGAGCTCTTTGCCAACGGCAAACATGTGGCCACAGGAACATTTTTGGTGGGAGATGCCAGTCTGGGAGCTGAAAGCTCGCTGGGATTTGACCTCAGTTTTCGCAAACGCACGGGTTGGGTCACCGGCAGTGTGAGCGGTTACCACACGCGCTATCAGGATTTCATCGGCCAGTTCCCCACCGGTAACATGATTGACACCGACGCCGATCTCATTGGCGATACACCGGAGCAACGCTATCAGGCTGTCCCAGCGCAGTTTTTGGGAGCAGAACTGGAGACGACGCTGCATTTGCTACATCCAATCACCACGGAGCCGCAGCAGGCGGCCACCAATCTGCATCTGCAGTTCAAAGCCGACGCGGTGCGTGCCAGAGATGGCAGCACGGGATTGTCTTTGCCCCGCATTCCTCCGTTTCATCTCTCCACGGCACTCATTCTTGAGCGTGGTGCGTTTGGGGCAAGGCTGGAGGGCATCTATGCGGCCCCGCAGCACCGACTGGCTGCGAATGAGTTCCAGACCAGCAGCTACTTTTTGGTGAACCTGAGCCTGACCTATCGGCTCATTCAGGGGCCGATGACTGTGGATATTTATGTCAAAG
>CANIZT010000433.1 GCA_947471905.1 Verrucomicrobiaceae bacterium | reverse complement strand
ATGGAAGCACTTTGGGAGTCCGCTCCGCAGACAGCCTCCGAAGTCACCAAAACCCTGCGCCCCACAAATAACTGGGCAGAAAATACCGTTCGCACGCTGCTCTCGCGTCTCGTCGATAAAGGAGCGCTCAAGACCAGCGAGAACTCCAGCGGCACCCGCACCTTCATCCCCATCTTGAAACGCGAGGCTTGTGTCCGCGCTGAGGGCGAGTCCTTCATGCAGCGCATGTTTGGCGGCGCAGCGAAGCCCCTGCTCGTCCATTTCGCGCAACACTCCAAGCTCACCGCTGAAGAAGTGCGGGAATTGAAAAAGATCCTTGATCAAAACCTCAACTCCTAACCCAGAATGCATACGATGACACCCATCCTCGATTGGCTGCTCGCCACCAACCTCCGTGCCTCGCTTCTTACTGCGGTGGTTTTTCTGCTACAGACAGCCTTGCGCAAACAGTTCACCGCCCGCATGCGTTACGCGCTCTGGCTGCCTGTACTCGTCGTTTTGCTCATGCCTACTTTCCCGCAGAGCCGCTGGAGCGTTGAAACGATCTTTGCTACGGCACCGCAGCCTCTGCAAATCAGCTCTGCACCCATCGAGATCATATCGGGCAGCCTTCCTCTTCAAATCAGCCCTCAAGCCTCCGCGCCTGCCCCCTTTGACTGGCCGCGTATCATCTTCATCAGTTGGCTCATTGGCGCAGCAGGCATGCTTGTTTTGAGCGCCGCATCATTCATCTTCATGCTGCATCGATTTAAGAACTCACGTCTTCCTGTGAGCGCTGAACTGTCAGCCACCCTCGCACAAGTCGCCCGCGAGGTCAGGCTTCAGCATCTACCACGCGTTTGGATGGCCTCTGCCATTCATAGTCCCGCCGTAACCGGCCTGCTGCATCCTACCCTGCTCCTTCCAGTGCATTTTGACGATGTTTTCACGCCTGAGGAAGCACGTCTTGTGCTCAAGCACGAACTGATGCATCTCAAGCGTCACGACCTCCCTCTCAATGCCGTGCTCTGCGTTCTCATGGCCCTGCATTGGTTCAATCCCCTGCTCTGGCTCGCCTTCTTCAAAGTTCGCCTCGACCGCGAAACCGCCTGCGATGCCCAAGTTCTGCAAAACGAGAGCAATGACCGCCGCCGCGAATACGGCCACGCCTTGCTCAAGGTCGAAACCGCCTTCTGCCCTCGCGGCCTAAGCCTCGGCTTCGTCGGCATCTTTCAGCGCGGCATCGCGCTTCGTTCTCGCATTCAATCCATCGCCACTCAACCCACCCAGCATCCACTCATGAAAACCACGCTCAGTCTCTGCATCGTGCTCCTCACCTTCCTTGGCGTCACCAAAGCCGCCCCGCCGGACAACAACGCTCCCCAGGTATTGATCGAAGCCAAGTTCATCGAAGTCAGTGAGGAGGCCAAGGCATTGCTGGCGCCTTTCGATACCGCTGCTGCTTCATCGAGCGTCGGCGGGATGCTCAATGATGTTCAATTCAGCGCATTCCTGAAGAAAGTCGAAGGTGCCAAAGGAGTGGACATGCTCGCCGCGCCACGAATGACCACCCGATCCGGTCAGGAAGCCAAAATCGAAATCGGTCGCGAGTTCGCCTACAAGGACGCTGAAGGCAAGCCGGCCGCGAAACAAGTCGGCACCACGCTCACGGTGGTTGCCACGAAGAACGGAGAGGATCAGATCGATTTGAACCTCTCACCGCAGATCGTGGAATTTGAAGGCTTTCTGAAGCACGCGAGCGGGGTGGAGCAACCCATTTTCAGAGAGCGTAAAGTGACTGGGAATGTCAGCATAATTTCCGGGCAAACCGTCGTCCTTTGCTTTCCTGCCACTTCCACGAAGCAAACCACCGAAGATCGCTCGGCAGGGAGCGTCACCACAAAGACGGAAAACGTCACCACACACACGATGGTCTTCGTCACGGCGCGTCTCGTCGATCCCGCCACCAGCAAACCGGTTGATCCCAAACCTGCGGCGAAGAAAAGCCCGCTCCATACGAAGCTGGATACGATTGTGATCCCACAGATCCAGTTCAGCGACGCCACACTTGAGGAGGCCGTGGCCTTCCTCCGGCAGAAAAGCGCCGATCTAGACACCGCCACGGCGGACCCAAACCAGAAAGGACTGAACATGATCCTCAAAACGGATGCCTCCTCCGACTCGGCCAAAATCTCCCTCGACCTCAAAGATGTGACGCTAAGCCAGGTACTGCGTTACATCACCGAACTCGCGAATCTCAAGATGACCGTCGAGCCGTTCGCAGTCACCCTCGCCCCTGCAGCCAAGAAATCCGTTGAAGCCACAACAGACTCCATATCAGCCGCCGCAACAAGCGCCGACAAAATCGTCCTCCCCAGCGTCGAATTCCGCGACGCCACGCTCGCCGAGGCTATCACATTCATCCGCATCAAATCTCGTGACCTCGATCCTGATAAAAAAGGCATTAATATCCTCCTCAAAGGCAACGGCGGCAGCGCCAAAATCACCCTCTCTCTCAAAAACGTGCCAGTCTCCGAAGCCCTGCGTTACTGTGCCGAACTGGCCGGCCAAAAGCTCAGCACCGACGGGAATACCTTCCTAGTCAGTCCCTTGGTCGAAAAATGATCCATGCTTGAACATGCTGCGATCATCTCGCAGGATGTTCGTCTTCATGGCATCACCCAAAGCTCCCGACCTCACCCAGCGCCTCCGTGAAAACGCCTGGATCGGCGATGCCGTGCTGGAGCTATATGTCCGCAGCCAGATCCTGCGTCAGGAAAGCAAAGTGGATGCCGAAATGAAGACCCGCTTCACGTGCAATCAGTTCCTCTCCTGCCACGGCAATCCCACCGCTGTCGAAGCCGAGATCGGTGTGGTCTACCAGCGCGAAGGCCTTGAAGCCGCCTTCGCTTGGATTCGCAACACCTTGGAGCCGCTGTTCTTGAAGCAAGAAGCCAAACGCAAACGCCTCGGCAAATAAGCGCTCACACTCGCTGCCCCAGCGCCTTCAACTTCGCCTCGCCCTCGCTCCATGGCACGTCATGCGGCATACGCTTCGTCATCGCGGCCAGCGCGGCAGTGACACCAGCCGCTTCACCCATCGCTACAGAGTTGCCCGTCACGCGATAGCTCGCGTGGGCGATGAAATCGCCGCTGATGTTGCGCCCGGCCATCATGAGGCCGTCCACGTCCTTGGCGATCAACGCACGCAATGGGATGTCATACGGCTTTACCTTTACGCCGCCGTTGTGATAGCCCGCTGATTTGTTGGCCTCTTTGCTCAGTGCATGGATGTCCACGGGGAAAGTTGGACGCACGACGGCATCGTCAAAGCGGGCACCAGCGATGAGGTCATCCTTGTTCACGATATATCGGCCCTTGATGCGACGTCCGTCGCGTACGCCGATCTGCTCAGCCGTGGCGGCGATTTGCAGGCCTTCCCAAGGTCCGCCGAGCTTACGCAGGCCATTCACGATCTTGTGCAGCTCTCCACGGGCCTGCACGGTGGCCTCGGTGATCTTCGCGGCGTCAAAGCAGGGCACACCATATTGATGATTCATCATCACGAGCAGCAGATTGTCCCGCACCTGAAACAGCGTTGGCTT
>CANIZT010000432.1 GCA_947471905.1 Verrucomicrobiaceae bacterium | reverse complement strand
TGGATGCCGACCACACCGCTCTTCCATGTGCGCAAAGGTGCTTACTTCTCGCATGCGGAGTCGATTCCTGACGCCATGCGGCCTGATTCACCAGTCAAAATCGCCGCAAAGCAGCCCGATGGCATCACCGTGGCCGAAGCGATGAAAACCGTGCAGGGTTACACACCGCCCGCCGTTTGGCTTCCGTATGTCAAGATGGGCCAAAGCGGCACGGGCATCGCGTGTGACAAAAGTGGCGGTAAGTTTGGCCCCTTTGAGAAACAGCTCTTCCTCGGCGAGTTCGTGCTGAGCGGTGTGAACCGTGTGTTTCTGGAAAAAGTCGGCGGCGAGTATCAAGGTGCCTGTTTTCCCTTCATCGACGGCCTGCAATGCGCCGCGCTGGCTTTGACGACGCTGCCAGATGGCTCACTTGTCGTCGGCGAGTCGAACCGCGGCTGGAACAGCAAAGGCAACCGCCCCTTTGGCTTGCAGAAGATCGTGTGGACGAAAAAAACGCCGCTCGAAGTGCAGAAGATGGAACTCACGAAGACGGGCTTCCGTTTCACCTTCACGCTGCCCGTGGATAAGGCGAGCGTGAGTGATTTTACTGGCCAGAGTTACACTTACCCCTTCCAGAGCAAATACGGTGGCGAAGAACTCGACGCCAAGCCGCTGGAACTCACGGCCACTAAGCTCTCCGACGACGGCCTCACACTCGAACTAACCGTCGCCAACCTCCGCGAAGGCTACGTGCATGAGTTTGAGCTACCGCAGCTCAAAGCTAAGGACGGCACGCCGCTCTGGCACCGCATGGCGTATTACACGCTGAATCGTTTGAACCAGTGATGAGCAGAATTATGCCGCTAATCTGCTGTTCGTATTTGGGTCTTTGCCTCGTGGGCAAATCGGAGTGCGAACTTAGTTCAGCGGCTTTAGCTCGGGCAGCAGGAACTTACCGTCTTTGCGGATGAGTTTGCCATCAAAGCGGATTTCACCGCCGCCGTAGTCGGGGCGTTGGATATTGACGAGATCCCAGTGGACTTGGCTGCGGTTGCCGTTATCAGCGACGCCTTCGTAGGCTTGGCCGGGCGTGAAGTGGAAACTGCCGGCGATTTTTTCGTCGAAAAGGATATCGCGCATGGGCTCTTTGATCTCGCGATTGAAGCCGATGGCGAATTCACCGATGTAGCGGGCACCTTCGTCGCTGTCGAAGATCTTATTAATTGCTTCGGTGTTGTTGGCGGTGGCCTTGACGATCTTGCCTTTGCTGAACTCGAGCTTCACGCTGTCGAAGGCGATGCCTTGGTAGATGGTGGGTGCGTTGTAACTGATGACTCCTTCGACGCTGTCTTTGACCGGAGCGCTGAAGACTTCGCCATCGGGAATGTTGTGATTTCCGCCGCAGGCGATGGCTTTGAGGCCTTTGAGGCTGAAACGCAGGTCGGTGCCAGGGCCGGTGATGTGAACCTGCTGCGTTTTATCCATGAGCTTTTTGAGAGCATTCATGGCGGGGAGCAGGGCGGCGTAGTCCAGCAGGCAGACGCGGAAGAAGAAGTCCTCGAAGGCTTGGGTGCTCATGCCGGCTTGCTGGGCCATGGATGCCGTGGGCCAGCGCAGAACGACCCAGCGGCTGTTGTTGACGCGCTCGTTCTGCACGGGGCGCAGCTTAGCCATGACGAGCTTCATTTTATCCGCCGGCACGTCGGAGCTTTCGGTGATGTTGTGGCTGCCACGAACGGCGATGTAGCAGTCGGTCTTCTTCATTAAGGCTAAGTTGTTCTTCGCGATGAGGTCGTATTGCTTGGCATCGGCATGGATCATCTGCTCGCGTGTGAGAACGGAGTCATTGATGCGCAGCATGGGCAGACCTCCTACGGCAACAACTTCACGGATGAGGCTCTGGCCAACGGTATTAGGCACGTCGAAGAGGTCGATCCAGACGAAGTCGCCTTTTTTGACCTTGGTGGAGTAGCGGACGAGCTGGCGTGAGAGGGCGTCGATTCGTGGGTCGTGCATAGTGCGATGATTGTGGCGATAAAGACACGCACTGGCAAAAGGGAAAATTGAGGGAATGCTGCGCGCATGATGCACCGCCTTCTGCTTTTGCTTTTGATCTTGATTCACTCACGTGCATTACCGCAGGTGCCTGAATGGGCCAAGGACATCACGCCTGGCACTGCGGGAACGCATTTTCATGTGCCGCCGTGCGAGATCACCTTTGAACTCGGGTGGAACAATTGGATCACGGCAGGTAAGGCGACGCTGAGCGTGCGTGAGGCGGAAAATTTCTGGCGTGCAGATGCAACAGCTGCGAGCACGGGCTTTGCGCGCACACTGTGGAAGTATGATTGCGCCATGACCTCAATCATGCATCGCGCCGATCTGCGCGCGCATTTTTTGCAGCATCAGGAAACGGATAGCGAGGAAACCTGTCGCTACCGGGTGTCATTTGAGAAGCAGCGTGTCGTGACGGAGACGCTGGTGCAGCCGGTTCAAGGTAAGCCTGCGGTATCCAGTGCGTTGTGCCGCTATGGACCGATGGATGACATCCTTTCGGTGATTCTTTACGTGCGCAGCCAGGAACTGCGGAACGGACAGAAGATCTCTCGCGTGGTGCAGCCTTGGGATAAGCCTTACCTGACCACGTTTGAGGTGCTGGGACGCGAATCGTTGCGTTTTAATGGCAAAAACCACCCTTGTATCAAGGTTGGACTCAAGATCCGCAAGATCGACCGAGAGACGCTGGCACTAAGCGCCTACAAGAAGATGAAAACCGCCACGATTTGGGTTTCCGATGATGCGATGCGTGTGCCCATCGAAATGCACGCGGAGGTTTTCGTCGGTTACATGTCTGCTCGGATGACCGGGATCAAAATGCTGGAAGGTGGAAGCGCAACGGCCAAGCTACCACGCAACATGACTGTGGATCCACCACCGTCGAAGTAAATCAAGGTGCGGCTGCTGCTTCGACACTGATGCGTATATCGTCGAAGAAGACCGGTTCGCCGGAGAATGGCGTCGCCCAGATGGCGCATTTGCCCTGGCCTTTGAGTGATTTTTCGTCGTGCTTGATGAGTGGTTCGGTGGGTTCAACAGCATCGGCGGGCCAAGCTTTGCCCGTAATGGTCCAAGCCTCGTCGGCACCCTTTTTGGCTTCAAGTTTCACCTTTACCCAAGCCTCGCTGGTCCAATTGAACGGCACACTGGCGAGGGTTTGGTCGTTCTTGATGAGTTCGAGCGTTTTTTTGGCCGGATTGACGATGAGACGATGGCCACTCATGCCATGGACACTGATGCCGAAGCGAGGCGTGCTGCGACCACGTTTAATGGCGAGAATTTTCGCTTCGATACAGGCGCTACCAATGGCAGAGACGGCAAGCTGAGCGCTGGCATCGGTGATGGGATTGGGGTCGATGACGATGGCTTTGTTGCCATCGCGTGCGGCGATCTTGATGGTGCCATCAACAACGAAAACTTCTTTGGGTGGTTCACCTTCGGCCCAATCGTCCGCTTTAATCTCGAAGGTCTGTAGCTGCTGCGCGGAGACAATTGTGATGGCAAGCAAGCAGGCGGCAAAGAGCAGTCTTTTCATAGTCGTCTGGAAGCGAAACTGA
>CANIZT010000431.1 GCA_947471905.1 Verrucomicrobiaceae bacterium | reverse complement strand
TGCTTTAAAACCATGCCCGAACTGGAAAACCCCTTTCAAGAAACGCTGCTCTCACGTCATCGTGCCGAGCCTTGCACCGTGGTCATCTTTGGCGCCACCGGCGACCTGACGCACCGCAAGCTGATCCCTGCCATCTACAACATCGCCGCCTGTGGGGACCTGCCGCCGCAGTTCAAGGTCGTGGGCTTTGCCCGCCGCGACAAGACGGACGAAGGCTTCCGAGCTGAATTGGAAGAAGGAAACCGCAAAAACAGCCGCCAGGGCCACAACGACGAGCTGTGGAAGAGCTACTCGCAGTGCATCCACTACCACCGCAGCGAGTTCGAGGATCTCGAAGGCTATAAGTCACTCGGCCGCCTGCTGGATCAGTTCGATGTCGAACGCGGTGCACCCGCGAACCGGCTGTTTTATCTCGCCGCCGCCCCGGAGGCATTCAAACCCATCTTGGAGATGATCCGCGCTGCCGGCCTCAATAAAGGCGTCGGCGACAAATGGGCGCGCGTGGTCTGCGAGAAGCCGTTCGGCAAAGATCTCGCCACCGCACGCGGTTTGAATGCGGTCGTGGCCGATACCTTCGCCGAAAAGGACACTTATCGTATTGATCATTACCTCGGCAAAGAAACCGCGCAGAACATCATGGTGCTGCGCTTTGCGAACTCCATCTTCGAACCAAACTGGAATAGCCGTTACATCGACCACGCGCAGATCACCTGCGCGGAGAATCTTGGCATGGAAGGCGGTCGCGGCGGCTACTACGACACCGCCGGTGCGCTGCGTGACATGGTGCAGAACCACCTCTTCCAATTGCTCACGCTTGTGGCGATGGAACCGCCGACCGATTTGAGCGCCGACAGCGTGCGCGATGAAAAAGTGAAGGTCATCCGCGCGCTGCGTCCGCTCGTCGGCCCCGAGGCCGTCGGCAAGAATGTGATTCGCGCTCAATACACCGCTGGCAGTGTCGATGGCGTGCCGCGTGTCGGCTACCGGCAGGAAGATCGCGTCAATCCCGAGTCCCAGACCGAGCCGTATGTCGCGTTGCGCATCATGGTCGATACCTGGCGCTGGCAGGGTGTGCCGTTTTACATTCGCGTTGGCAAACAACTACCGAAGAAGGCCACCGAGATCAGCGTGCATTTCAAAAAGCCGCCGCAGGTGCCCTTTGCCACCAGCACCATGCTCAGAAACAGCGAGAACACCCTCGTCATCCGCATTCAGCCAGATGAGGGTATCGCCTTGCGCATTCTCTGCAAGCAGCCCGGTCAGGCGCAGAACGTGCAGCAGGTAAAGATGGACTTCCGCTACTCATCCAGCTTCGGCAAGGCCAGCCCCGAGGCCTACGAACGTCTTCTGCTCGATGCGATGGCGGGTGACGCCACACTCTTTGCACGCCGCGATGAAGTCGAGAGCGCCTGGAAGTTCATCGATGAAATCGAACACGCCTGGCACCAGTCCGACAACCCACCGACGATGCACGAATATCCCGCTGGAAGTTGGGGGCCGAAAGAGGCCGACGATTTATTACGCGCTGACGGTCGCGAATGGCGACTGCTTTGATTCGGGAGGACTTCAACCATGTCTGCTTCCACACTCAACGACTCCGACCTCGGCCGCCTCGGCCTAGAAACGCCCATCTCGCGCATTGATCGTGCCTTGAAACAGCTCTGGGAAGGTGACGAGGCTAAAACACGCGCCTCGCTCATCAATTTGGCGATCTATACGGAAGACAGCAGCCTGCTTGCCTCCGACAACGACTTGCTCGACCACGTCGCTGCCGAACATGCTTGTCGTGCTCTGCTCATCCTTGCCTTGCCAGAGGCACAGCCGCCGCGTGCACGTGCGTGGATTCAGGCCTTGTGCCGTCCTTATCAGGGCAAACAAGCCGTGTGCAGCGAGCAGATCAGCTTTGTGCTGGAAGGCGGTGATGCCGCGCAGGTGCAAAACATCGTCTTTGCCCATCTCGACAGCGATCTCCCTCTCGTCGTCTGGTGGCAGTCGGATCTCACACAGCATTTCGAGGAGCGCTTCTATTCGCGCATCGACACGCTCATCATCGACAGCAGCCGCTGGAGCGATCCTGCGAAGCAGTTCGATGCCCTGCGTGCAGCCATGAGTGCTGAAACCGCTGATTTCGACGTGCGTGACCTCGCGTGGACGCGCTCGCACTTCATGCGCACCGCGCTTGCCAGTTGCTTCCAAGACGCCGCCGCGCTGCAAAACCTCGCCAAGCTTCAAATCATCCGCATCACCCATCTCAAAAGCCAGCGTACCGCCGCGCTGCTGCTCGCCGTGTGGATCAATCAGCGCCTCGGTGTCACGTTGAAGCTCGAATTGATCGAAAAAGACAGTGGCCCAGCTCTTCAGAGCTTGGTGCTTGAAGGCGAAGGCGTCCGTGGCGAGGTGCGCCGCGACTGCGACTCCTCATTCATCAACGTTTGCGCCTCCTGCGGCCAGCATGAGCACAAGGATCTCCTCCCCGCTGATGTGGACAGCGACGCCGAACTCGTCAGCGAACAGCTCTCGCGTTTCCATGGCAGCACGCTCTACTCCAGCATGCTTCCCTTTGTCCGCAGCATGCTGAAATAATGAAATCCTGGCTCCAACTCGCTCGCATCTCCAACCTGCCCACGGTTTGGACCAACGTCACCGCCGCCTGGCTCCTCACGGGGGGGGCACTCGGTGATCCACGTCTCTATTGGCTCATTCTCGCCGGTTCGCTGCTCTACACCGGCGGCATGATCTTAAATGATGCTGCCGATGTGAAGTTCGACCGCGAACATCGTCGCGAGCGCCCCATCCCCAGCGGCCAGATCGGTCTGCAAACTGCATGTACTGTTGGCATCGCCATGCTTCTCATCGGTGCCACGCTGGCCACA
Organism: Verrucomicrobiaceae bacterium; assembly: GCA_947471905.1. Taxonomy (GTDB): domain Bacteria; phylum Verrucomicrobiota; class Verrucomicrobiia; order Verrucomicrobiales; family Verrucomicrobiaceae; genus Prosthecobacter. The sequence continues at coordinate 752 of CANIZT010000431.1, read as the reverse complement.
TGGTTCGGAGCCAATCCGCGCATCACCGCCATTCTCGTGGCTGCCATCGTGTTCTACGACATCTATCACAAGCAGTGGGACGGTTCTGTCATCATCATGGGCGCATGCCGCATGCTCCTGTATTTGATGGCTGCCAGCGCATCACCCGCCGCCGCTCTGCCTGCCGCTGTCGCTCTTGGCTGCTACGTTGTCGGCATCACCATCGCCGCACGTCTCGAGCACAAAAGTGGCCTGTTGCCAGCTGCGTCCTCTTTGCTCGCGCTCGCGCTGCTCTACACGCCCGGGATTGTCTTTGCGATGCGCTTTGCCTCGGCGGGCGGTTACCCGATGCAGCTCGTCATCCTTGCCGCCTTTGCCATCCTCATCGCCTACGCCACTCAAATGTTGCGCAAAGGCGGTCCCGCCATCGGTCAAGCCGTTGGCACATTGCTCGCCGGCATCGCCATTGTTGATGCCCTCGCCGTTTCCTCGGTCTCCACCACGATTGCCCTCGGCTTTGTCGCGCTGGCTCCTCTGCTGCGTTTCTGGCAGCGCTGGGTGGCGGCGACCTGAGGGAAAGAACGCTTTCACAAGGTCCGTTTGGCCTTTCCCTTTGACCACTAACCCGGTCACCGCCAAAGAACCCGCCCCCAATGCTGGAGAAACAAATCAGGCTAGAACACACGCACCGCATCTTGTTCACGAGAGAAGTCTTTGCGCCCAGAAACAACACCATTCGCGATCTGCTCAAACTCGGTCAGCCGCACAAACTG
>CANIZT010000430.1 GCA_947471905.1 Verrucomicrobiaceae bacterium | reverse complement strand
GATAGGCCGTGGTAGCGGTGGTGATGGCCTGTTTGGCGTCAGCAGGTTTCTTCAAGGTGAGTTCGTAGGACTTGCCGCGTGTCTTGGATTCGATGGAGACCTTGATTTCATCTGCTGGGGTGGTTTGAGCCGCCTCCTTGGCTGCGCCACCAGTGATGGACGAAGTGACATCTTTAGCTTCGGTGATTTCAATGTTGAGGATCGTGGAAAGCAGTTCAGTGATGCGCTCTTTACTACCGCGTGTTTTGAGCGGCTTCTCAAGCAGCCATGGCGCATGCTCGTTGTCGCGGGAGAGGACGATCTGGCCGGAAGGCTGGGCTAAGGTCATGCGGGTGATGACTTCGGCGGGTAAGCGCAGCAGTTTAGGATCACGCCAAGAAGCGGCGGGAATCTGTAGGACAGCGGGAGCTTCGCTTTTGGCAAGATACCAAGCAGTGCCCGGCGCTTTCGCTTCGGGAATGCCGATATACATACTGTTCTCTATAACAGCAGGTGCACCGAACCAGCATTCATGCACCACGGTTGTGCCAGCAAGGAGTCGCACTTTGTAGCGTGGCTTGCTGAGTCCGGTTTTCTGCCATTCCGTCTCATCGAATTCTTCGCGATGGATGCGTTCGATCCACTCTACGCCATCGAGGGTGAGGATGAGTGCAGCTACTTTCTGTGGATCAGCAAGATCGTTAAAGGGGGCTTCGATGCTCCAAGCGTTTCCTTCACGCACAAGTGTAAGCGGGGTGTTTTCGGCAGTGAGCACTTCAACGCGAGTGACCTTGTCCTTTTCGAAGCGTGCGGGCCCGCGTTTGATTTCACGCAACTCTTGGGCGGAGGGGAAATAACGCTCGATGCCCAAGATGAGCGTGCCCAAGGTGGCGACGATCAGGAACAGGATAAGGGTGGTGCGTGCGCTCATGCGTTAAAGAAAATTCATCCGGCCCGCCGACTGGCCCAGACCATGAAGCCAAGCCCCAACACGATGCCCGGGAGAGTAATGGAAGTGACCCAGAAGATCAGCTCATGCTGTCTTCTGGAGAGTTGGATGCGATAGGAGCGTTTGGGCTTGGAAGTGATGCCGATATTACTTTCGCGGTTCATCAGCCAGTTCAAACCGGCTGCCACGAAGTCACGATTCACCGCTAGCATGGTCTGCTTGTCGAGAAGAGTGGAGTTAGAAACCACCACCATGCGGGAACTGTCAGCGCGCTGGCTTTCATCGTTCACAGCGCCGCGCTCGACGCTAGCGGCGAGATAGATTGGCGGGAGTGTATCTTCTTCATCGACGACAGGCAATTCCTCTAAGAACTGTCGCTCTCCCCAAAAACGCGGTGAAGCGCGAATAAGCGGTTCGACGATGATGGACTGCTCCTTGAGCGCGGTGTCCTGCTCACGCAGTTCGAGGGATTCCGACTGGCCGGAAAGCGTCATTGCTGAAGACCCAAGGTGGCGGATGAAGGTCACGTCCTTCATGAACTCGGCAAGCACGGTGAATTCCTTGCGTGCGCCAGTGCTGGTGCTCTCGGCGGTGAGCACGCGGTCGCCGCGCGGACGCACGCCGTTGGCGTTGAGGAATGAGTTGAGCCGATTCGTTTCACCGCCGGGGTCGAGCATGATGAACACACCTGCCCGCTTGGTCCGCCAGTAATCGTCGAGCATTTTGATCTCACGCTCGGATAGATCGTAGCGTGCGCCGAGGATCAACAGGCCATCGGCATCCGTGGGGATGTTGCTGATTTCGGAAAGGTTGGCCTGAATGACATCAAAGTTCTGCTGCTTGCCGAGATCGAGAGCAGCATTGTAGGCATCGCTCAAGGCGGCATCGGAGCGACTACCCTTGCCGACAATGTAATAGAAACGCTTCACGCGGCCCTCCACAACGGAGATAATCGCGGAGCTGATGGCGTCCTCACCGCGGAATTCGATGATTTGCTTGTTCGTGCTGGTGCCTGCTTCGCGAATGACCAGTTCCTCCTCGGTGATGAAGCGTTTGTTCACGCCGCAGCGGATGAGGACACCGCTTTGTGCGAGAGAAAGACCGGTGTCGGCCTTGAGCTGTTCGGCACGCTCAATGTCACGCACAGGATCGATGGAGCGCACCTTGATGCGCTGTCTGCCGTGCATGCGGTACTCTTCTAGCAGGGATTGGACCTCACCGTAGACCTTGGAGTCACGGCCAAAGAGAATGTTGATTTGCACATCGCGCGACAGGCTGCTGAGAGTGTTCAGCGTAGCCGGGCTGAGGGTGTAATCCTGGCTCGGACTGAGATCCCAGCGCCAGTAATGGCGCCAGTTCAGTCGGTTGATGCCGGCGAAGAGCGCTAGTGCCAGGAAAATTTGCAGGGCGACATTCAGGCCGATGCCATAGCGCTTTGGCATGGCGAGCGGCGGCGTGTGATCGGCAGTAGTCGATGGCTTCTGGGCGGAATCCGGCATGGTGGTGGATCATTCTGCTGTCACGGGCGCCAGCGGCGGAACTCGACGACGTGATGCGTGAGGGTGAGGAATAAAAGAGACATACTGAGGTAGTAAACGAGCGGACGGCTATCAATGAGTCCGGCGGTGAAGATGCGGATGTGCTCCGTCGCAGCGAAGTAGTTCACGATATCCACGAGGGTGTCGGAAATCTTGCGGCCCACGACCATGATGAAGATGCCGAGCAAGAAATGCATCAAACTCAGGGTGAAGGAAATGATCGCCGCCACGATTTGGTTTGCCGTCAGCGCTGAAGCGAAGCAGCCAACGGCAAGATTGAACATGCCCATCACGACAATGATGAGATAGGCTCCCTGCATCGCGCCGCCAGGCAATTCAACCTGCCCGCCACTGATCCAGTGAGCAAATTTGAAATTAAACAGGCTGGGCAGCCACAGGACACAGTACACGATCACGGAGGCAAGGTACTTCGAGCCGACTACCTGCCAAGCGCGGACCGGTGCGGTAAAGAGCGTCTCCAGAGTGCCTAACTTCTTTTCTTCTGCAAATAGGCGCATAGTCAGTAGCGGAAAGATGAAGAAGTAGGACAGCCAGAACCACATGGCGTGGAAGCTCCAACTCACGATGGAGCCTTCACTCGGTGCGCTTTCCAGCACGGAGAGGGCGGCACGGAAGGCGAAACCGTTCAGCACCATCACCAGTGCCAGCACAACGTAGGCAACAGGGGAGACAAAGAATGAGTGCAGCTCTTTTTTGAGCAAAATCCAGAAAATCCTCATAGGACGTGGGTGGGGATATCAGAGGGAATGCCGGCGTTCATGGAGAGTTCGACGAAAACATCCTCCAAGGTAGGAAGTTGGCGGTGCATCTCGCGGATACGCCATTTTTGTTGCATGGCGAGTTCCATCATTGCGTCGCGAACGTCATGCTCCGGCTCCACGCGCAGCGTGAACTTGCGCCACGGATGCACCAGGATTTTTTCCTCCGTGGTTTTGCGCACTCCGGTGATGGCAGTGAGTTTTTCCGCCAGATCGCCGGTTCCGTCGATCTCCAAATGCAGCAGCGTGGTAGAGCGAAGTTGTCGCGTTAGGTTCTGGGGCGTGTTATTCGCACGGAGGCGCCCCTGATGAATCATGATCACACGATCGCAGGTCTGCTCGACCTCATGCAGGATGTGCGTGGACAGCAACACTGTGTG
>CANIZT010000429.1 GCA_947471905.1 Verrucomicrobiaceae bacterium | reverse complement strand
GTCGCCCGCCTGCCAGGTTTTGCCCTGATCATCGCTGTAGATGGTGGCGGTGACGCTGGGGCGATGGGCGTTGCCACCGGTGCCGGTGGAAAGCCAGACGGGGACAACGAGACGCCCCGTCTTGAGCTGGATGCTGTGATCCGGGCCGGTGGCGAGCACCTTCCAGTCGTAGTCCTTTTTGAAGGCGTCAAAGGTGGCGGTGATCTCGGTGGGCTGGCTCCACGAGACGCCGTCGTCCTCACTGCGCTGGTAGAAGGTGCGCATGTATTCGAGGCAGAAGAGCATGTGCACCATGCCGTCTTTGCCCGCGATGAGCACGGGGTTGTTGTAGGTCACGTCGTTGGGATCGACGTTCTTCATCTTGAGCGCGAAGGGGTTCTTGGCCTTCGGACCTTCGACGTTCGCGATGCTTTTCGGCGCGCTCCACGTCTTGCCCTCATCGGTGCTGCGACGCAGCAGGATGCGGATGTCATCCCAGTCGCTGACACCGGCAGCTCGTTTGCGAGCCTCGCACCAAGTCAGCACCGTGCCCTTGGCCGTCACGACGACACCGGGGATGTGGTAGAGACTGTAAGCGGGATTGTCGCCGACGATGAAGAGGTCTTGTTTGTCGATGAACGGCTCGGCGGCATGGATGAGACCACTGAGGGTGATGATAAGGGCGGTGATGTGTTTCATGGTTACCATTCTCCTTGGCGTTGAAATTGAGCTTTGGCGTTTTTGCCAAACTCAGCGCCAGCGGCGGCGAGATTGGCGAGGACTTGATCGCTGCTGAGTCCGGCGCTGCCACGGGCGGCGGGGATGACGGTCTTGCATTCATTGGCATCCATGAAGCGTGCGGCTTCGAGGATCTGCGGCTGCACTTCCGGCTCGATGACGATGAAGCCGTGTTTGTCGGCGTGAATGAGATCACCGGGAGCGATCTTGCGACCAAAGACCTCGACCTCGCAGTTCCACCGCACCGGATGCACATGTGCATGACCGACGCAGAGACGACGCGCGAGGGCTTTGAAGCCCGCGTTGGTCATCTCATCGACGTCACGAATCGCGCCATCGACGATGGTGCCGACGCAGCCGAGAGCGCGATGCATGTTGCTGTTCACCTCGCCCCAGAAGGAGCCTATCGTGCGCGGCTTATCCAGATCCTGCACACAGACGATCTTGGGACCGGGAATGCTGGCCACATAGCTGCGGTATTCATTCCAAGCATTCGCGTTGGCTTCGCGATGCGCCTTGTTGCTCGGCTCGATGACCACGGTCACGGCGTAACCGACCATCGGCCCCATCTGCGGCATGAAGTCGCGAGTCTCTTCGAGATTGAAGGCGTCGGCAGCGGGATCACGCTTGGTGATTTGTTCCCAGCCATTGTAGATGGTGGGCGTGTTCCAGCGTTTGAGTTGAAGGAGATCGGAGTGGGGTAGCATAGCTGCGACTACAACGATGCTTCTTGCTCAACCTTCTCGACTAGGCACCAAAGGCTTCAATAAAACAGACTTCGAGGGCAAGACCTTCGTTGACGTTGGTGTGCAGGTGGCTTTCGAGCTGACGAAGGACGCGGATGCGTTTGGCGACATCACCGGGCTCCCATTTGGTGGCGAGGGCGGCGGTGGCCTCCTGAAACTTGGGAAGATCGAGATGCTCCGCCCCAGCCTGCTGTCGGGCGACATCGCCCATCCACGAGAGGAGAAGTTCCATCAAAGAAGTGCGCTGCTGGAGGTATTCGGCTTCGATCTGGGCTTCGACCTGTTCTTCGCGTTGTTTGAGCCAGGCACCGTCGGTGGTCTTGCCATAGTGGTCCTGCTCGCGCTCGAAGTCGGCCTCCTGTTCTTTTTTGATCGACTCGTGGAGGTCTTCGAGGATGTCCTCGAAGTCTTTTTTCAAAGCAAGCGCGGTGGAGATGCTGCCGCTCTGCCTGGAGGCCATCTGTTTGAGCACATAGAGCAGCTTGCCCTCATGCTCGGTGAAGATGCGTGCGCCATCGGGTGCCATGAGGCCGATCTCGATGACGCGGGACTGAATGGTGGGGAGAAGCTGCTGCGGCTGGGTGCTGAGAAGGAGGAGCAACGTGCGCGGCGGCGGTTCTTCGAGTGTTTTGAGAAAGGCGTTCTGCGCCTGGGCGTTCATGCGCTCTGCATCGACGATGACAGCCAGCTTCCAGCCGTTCGGAGCGGCGGTGCGGTGGATCATCTTCTCCAAAAAACGGATCGTACCAGGATCATCGCCGTCGTCGCCAATGGTGATGCGGCGGGATTTGCTCTGCGGGCGAAGTACGATGGCCCCCTGCCCTTCCCAGGCTTCGAGGGTGCCGCATTTCGTGCCAACCATGAGATCGAGCACGCTGGCGGCAAATTGCTCATGCTGCGCGGCTTTGGGGCCGGTGATGAGATAGGCGTGACCGAGGCGGCCATTGCGCTGCGCTTTGCCGAGAAGGCTGAGGGCGTGGTCGCTCTTAAACGGCATGCGGTTGCGCGGTGAGAAGCTGCCAGATGCTTTCGTGAACGGCCTCGGGTGAGGCGGAGGCGTCGATGATTTTCACGCGGGATGGCTCGGCGCGGGCGACTTCGAGATAACCCTGGCGGACTTTTTCGAAGAAGGACTGCGGCTGGCTTTCGATGCGGTCGAGTTCGCGACCGGTTTGATGGATGCGCTGCCAGGCGGTGGCGCTGTCCATGTCGAGGACAAGCGTGAGCTGTGGCAACGTGCCGCCGATGGCGAAGGCGTTGATGGCGCGAACGCTTTCAAGCGGGAGGCCGCGGGCGATGCCCTGATAGACCGTGGTGGAGTCGAGGAAGCGATCGAGGATGACGAAGACACCGCTTTGGACGAGCGGGCGGATTTTTTCGCGGACGATCTGGGCGCGGCTGGCGGCGAAGAGAAGCAGCTCGGTCTCTGGCATCATGCGGTGGCCTTCTTTCGCATGCTGGAGCAGGTGGCGAATGCTTTCACCAATCTCAGTGCCGCCGGGTTCGCGCAGGACTTCGACTTTGCGGCCGGATTTTTCGAGACGTTCACGCAGAAGGCGAATCTGCGTGGACTTGCCACAGCCTTCAGAGCCTTCGAAGGAGAGGAGGAAGCCAGTGCTCATGACATCACTCCCACTCGATGCTCGCGGGCGGTTTGGTGCTGATGTCGTAGAGCACGCGGTTCACGCCTTTGACGCTGTTGAGGATCTTGTTGGAAGCGTTGCGGAGAATGCTGTAGGGCAGCTCGACCCAGTCGGCGGTCATAGCGTCTTCGCTGATGACGGCACGCAATGAGATGGCCTGCTCGTAGCTGCGTTCGTCTCCTTTGACGCCAACGGTTTTGACAGGAAGCAGAGCAGCGTAGGCCTGCCAGGTCTGCTCATACCAGCCGCTGCGGCGGAGTTCACCAATGAAGATGGCATCGGCCTGCTGGGTGATGTGAACGCGCTCGGGGGTGATCTCGCCGGGAATACGCACAGCAAGGCCGGGGCCGGGGAAAGGATGACGCCACAAGGCGCGATGCGGGATACCGAGGCTGGCTCCGAGGGCGCGGACTTCGTCTTTGAAAAGTTCGGCGAGCGGTTCGAGCACTTTGCCCTGCTCTTTGAGTTCCATGATGCGATCGACGCGGTTGTGGTGCGTCTTGATCTTGCTGGCGATGCT
>CANIZT010000428.1 GCA_947471905.1 Verrucomicrobiaceae bacterium | reverse complement strand
TCGGCACCCGTGATGCCGAGGGAATCGAGTTTTTTGAGGCCGGCGATGTGGGTGAGCACACCGTCGGTGAGGGCACTGACACCCTCGAAGTTCAGCCAGTTCAAGTCATCGTTGTCAGCAAGAAAGGCGAAGGCGGCATCACCAGGTCCGGTCGTGCGAAAATAGGCACGCCGTAGATCACGCAGGCCGTTGAAAGCGGCAAAGTCAGCGTCCTGAGGCGGCGGGAGGACAGAGCCGTTACGGTCGAAGTTGAGTTCTATGATGTCGAATTTGCCTGCGGGAATATCGGTTGCCTTGTTGATGGGGGGCAGTTGGCCGCCGTTTTTCAAGGCGACGAAATGGCCGCCGTTGTTGACGACAAATTGAGCGGCATTGCGCCAGGAACTGCCGCTGGTGGCCGCAGTTTTGGTCGGAGCCGCAGGGGCGGCGGGCGTTGTCGTTGCGGGTTTCGTTGTCGCAACGGGCGTGGCAGCTTTCTGTGGCATTTGGCTGACGATCTCTGCACGTAGAACGCTTACGTGTTTGGCATCACTAAGCTTACCGGCCTTGGTGAGGTCGGCGATGTAGGCGTCGAGGGCTTTGAGGTAGAGATCGTAAAGCGGTGCGGCCTTGGCATCGCGCTCGGCGGTGATCTTGGCCAAAGCCGTGCGGTAGGTGCCGCGCAATGTTTTGAGCGCTACGGGGGTGCTTTCCGTGTCTTCAACGGGAACTGCATCACCCTTTTCGAGAGCGGTTTTCTCCGCATCGAGTGCGGTGACTTCGGCTAGGCTGCCTTTGGCCTGCGCAGCGGAACGAGCACGGGCGATGCCAGCGGTGAGGTAGCCTTGGTTCAGTTTGGCCAGCGCGTCGCGGAAGGGCTGGTCGGCATCGGTTTCGAGTCGCGCTTTGAAACCTTTGTCGAGCTGGGCGATGCGCGGGTCGTTGTGTGGATCGGTGTCCCATTCGATGAGTATGGCCCCACTGGTGTCTGACTCGAACGCATCGTCCCAGCCATTGCTGTAAAGCATTGAGATGCTGGGGGCCGTGTCAGGGATGGCGGCGCCGTCGATGCGATTTGGCTCGCCCTGTCTCCAAGTGGCGTATTCCACCAGTTCGCCGGTTAGCCAGGTCCATGGGGCGTCTTTCTTTTCCTGTCGTGCGCCGATGAAGATGCCCGGAGGGGTAGGGGCTTTGAAGTACTCGGCATAGCTTTGGAGGAGGAAGTCATGTTCCTCCCGGCTGGTGATGCTGACAAGGTGCGCGCCGAGGCCGCGCGCACGGGCGTCTGCCTGCGCCCACTGAAAAGTTCCCCTGAGCAGACGGTAGCGATGCCCTTGGAAAGCAATGCTGCGTTCCAGGTCAACAGCCGGCAGGGTGGGATGCTGTGCGGTGGCGGCGGTGGGCGGAGGAATCACAGGAACGACGGCGGGCATCGCGGGCGGAGTGTTAGCGACGGCGGCGGGCATGGGCCAAGGGGCCACACTGATGCGATGGAAGATGACTTCGGCATTCTGACATGCGACGGCGAGCTGCGTCGTGTCGCGCTGATTGTAACTCTGGGTGTGCAATTCCAGGCGTTTGAAGTCGCCGCTCCAGTTAATCACCTCCTTGTCATCGATCAGGACGCGGGCTGTTCCACGACGGATCTCCACCTTCGCACGGGTTCGCTGCTCTGGCTTGACCCCGGCATCCAGTGACCGAGCTTCCGTGCGGCTGGGATCATCCCAGCGCTTGCCATCCAAGTTCGCCCCGAGACTAATGAATTTGGAACCCATATGCAGCGCAAACCGGTGCCCGGGTACCACGAGGACTTGTGACACGGTCCCATAGGTGCCCCCTTTGAGCATGGTGAACTCGATTTCAAAGTCGTACTCCTCCCGCGGCGTAGAATTGAGTTTGAAGTATTCCATCACGCCATCCTCCTTGCAGTGCAGTCCGTCTGCCGTCATGGCCCATTGGCCTTTGGTCGCGTCACGGGCGATGTCGGCATTGGCGAGAAAGTCGGTCCACCCGGTCGGGAGTGCGGGCTTCGCCGCAGGCACGGTCGAGGCGCTGGCGACGGGGGCAGGAGTTGCGGGCATCGGGTTGGTGCCGACATCATCCCACTCGATCAGGTAACCACCACGACGGTCGGCTTGGCCGATGCCGTTGGTGTTCATGTCTCCCCAGCCCATGCTCATGCGTGAGAAACTGAGTGCAGGTTCATCGGTTCTTCCACTGGGCTCCTGATTACCCCAAGCGGTGAAGGTAAAAGGTTCGCCCGTGATCCAGGTCCACTGCCGCGTTGGATTGTCGTTGGTGCCGCCGAGCCAGAGGGAGAGGCCGCCAGGCAGCTTGGTGACGAAGGTGTCCAAGACCCATTGGTTTTCTTCCTGGCTGGTGATCGTCGCCAGATGACCGCCTGCGGCGGCTGCCTTGGCTTTGGCTTCCTCCCAATTGAGTTTTTCAGGGGAGAATTGATAACGATGGCCGCCAAAGGCGAGTACTTCGACTGGTGGTGGGTTTGTGGTCTGCTTGTCGAGCACAGCCGTCTCCACGCGGATGAGTTCGATGCCCTTGCTGGCCATGAGGCCCGGGAAGCCTTCGGTGAGAGTGTTGTCCTGGGTTTGGCTCAGCAACTGCCCGTCAAAGAAAAAGGTGAGGCGGTCGCCGATGGCATAGAGTTCGGCGGTGTGCTCGGTGCCGGTGCCTAAAGGCGGGTTGCTCTTGAGCGGGGCCAGTGTGCGCCGCTCACCGTCCTTCTTGAGGGGAGAATATCCAGTGAACCTCCGAGTTTTTCTTTGGTCCAGACCGTGATCAGATAACGCGGACCGATGCCAACTTTGTTGAGGCGTTGAATGAGGTCCAGAAAGGCAGCGTCGCTCTGGGAACGGAAGCGGACGCGCAGTGCGGAATCTTGGCGCAGGTCGGCAAAGAGGCGCATGGGATTTTTGGGCTCCGCGACGTGCATCTCGCCACCCACACGCTGCCAGGCCGGACCCCACGGATCTGTGCCTGCCAGTTCATCGCGCCATTGGGCCGTGGGAGCGAAGTTGGAGAAGCCTGCGCTGCCACTCGGGACAGGTGTGAGAGCAGACGCAGATTCTGGCACGGGAGCCGATGATTTTATGTCCTGCGGCTTGGGAGTGGATGCCGCAATTTGTGACGCAGGCTTCTTGGCTGGCGGTTTGAGCATGTAAACCAGCCCTGCAATGAGAACGACGGTAGCGGCGATGCCGATGACGGGACCGAGGCTGGATTTTTTGACCGGTGGTGGAGCATGGTGAGCTGGCTGCTCCGCATTCCGCTTTTGTGGCCCGCTGGCCATGGGCTTCTGCGGACCACTGGCTGCTTGTCTTTGCGCCTGCGTGGCACGGGCGGCAGCTTCAGCAGCGGCTTGCTGCTGCTGGATGAGCACCGCGCGTGGTGTGGTCATGATCACATCGAGTTCCTGACGAATTTCCGCAGCGGTTTGATAGCGTACTTCGCGATCGGTCTGCATCGCCTTGGTAATGATCGCGTCAAAACGCGGATCCGTGCCGAGCTTGGTGCCCGGCAGGCTCCATATGCCACGCGGGATTTCGCCAGTGAGCATCTGGTAGAGCATGACACCGACGGCATACAAGTCTGCGCGGCCATCAAGCGGGATGCCGGGGATGAGTGCTTCAGGGGCAACGAAATCGGGCGT
>CANIZT010000427.1 GCA_947471905.1 Verrucomicrobiaceae bacterium | reverse complement strand
TGCATCGCCATGCTCAAGGAAGTCCACATTGAAGGCGAACTCGTCAACGGCCTTTGCATCCTGAAAAGCGACAGTGTGGTGCCCTTCCTCACCATCACGCCGCGCAACGGCGATCTCCAGCTCAGCACCGAGCACGGCATCAATCCCGACAAGATCGACAAAGGCTGCCTCATCCTCGATCACTGGGCCGAAAAAGGCTACTACGTCCTCACCTTCGACCGCAGCGGCAGCGACTCACGCTTCTGGGTGCGCGAATTCCTCGGCGTCGAGGCCGTTCCCGACGCCGCCTTCCTCACCAATGCCTACGCGAAGATGGCCGTCTCCTTCCTCGAAGAGCAAAAGGCCGCCGATGACGACACACCCCCGTGGGAAACCGCCAACGCTGCCAAAGACGCGCTCGATTACTTCGAAGACCGCGAAAAATTCGAGCTGCAGGATTTTGAGCGTGATGTGCTCAAAGATCCCGAAACCATCGCCCAATTCGGCGAGCACCGCGCCCGCATCGAGGAAGAACAAGGCCAGCCCTTGGAAACCAGCTTCGATATTTCCAAAAAAGACCTTACCAAGGCCAAAAAACGCATCGCCGCCGTCCTCCGTCTCGACACCGGCGTCGAAATCCACATCAAGCCCGGCAGCAGCGACGCCGACCCGCAGATCGAACGCGGTTACGACGACAAGAAGGGCATGAAATTCGTGAAGGTCTTTTACAACAAAGATATCAGCGCGAGCTGAGCCATTGAGCCACCCTATGAATCCGAACGCCGATCCTGATTCTCCGCAGCGTTTGTGGAAGATGGGCCGTGTGACACTGCAGCGTGAAACGGCGCATCGCGGCGGCAAGACGGTTATCGTCATCAAAGACTTTGGCACGCACTTACCCGTCACCGTCATCGAAACCATCGCGAAACGCGTCCGCGCCGCTTGCGGTTGCGGTGGCACCGTGCGTGACAAGCGTATCGAGATTCAAGGCGATCAGCCGGCCAAAATTCGCGCCGTGCTCGAAGCAGAAGGCTTTGAAGTCAAAGGCGTGAAGTGAATGCCGTGTGTGGGGCCGGGAAAACCAGTTGCCAGCCCCCACTCGGCTGCTAACGCTCAAATTATCCAACTATGATCGTCACTCCTAAAATTCGTGGATTCATCTGCACCACCGCGCATCCCACCGGTTGTGCCAAACACATCGCTGACCAGATCGCTGTCGTCAAAGGACGCGGCCCCATCGCCAACGGGCCGAAGAAGGTGCTCGTGATCGGTTCTTCCACCGGCTACGGCCTGTCCTCGCGCATCGCGGCGGCCTTTGGCTCGAACGCGGCTACCATTGGCGTGTTCTTTGAAAAACCGGCCGAGGCCGAGCGCTGCGGCACCACGGGCTGGTACAATTCCGCCGCCTTTGAAAACGAGGCCAAAGCCGCCGGTTTGTATGCGCGTTCGTTTAATGGCGACGCTTTTTCCGATGCGATGAAGACGGAAGTCATTGAAGCGATCAAAAAGGATCTCGGTCAGGTCGACTGCATCATCTACAGCCTTGCCTCCCCACGTCGCACGCATCCAAAGACGGGCGAGGTTTTCAAATCGGTGCTCAAGCCCATCGGCAGCGCGTCCTACACGAACAAAAATCTCAACACCGGAAATGGCGTGGTCAATGAAGTGACCATCGAGCCTGCCAACGACGGAGAGATCGCGCAGACCGTCGCCGTCATGGGCGGTGAAGACTGGGAAATGTGGATCGACGCTTTGCTAGCCGCAGGCGTGATCGCTGAAGGCACGCAAACCGTGGCCTATAGCTACATCGGACCTGAAGTGACCTGGCCGATCTACAAGAACGGCACCATCGGTCGTGCCAAGGAAGACCTCGAACGCGTGCAGCGTGTGCTCGACACCAAACTGGCCGCCATCAAGGGCAAGGCTTGGGTTTCGGTGAACAAGGCGCTCGTCACGCAGGCGAGCTCCGCGATTCCCGTGGTGCCGTTGTACATTTCGCTGCTCTACAAGGTCATGAAGGCTGAAGGCACGCATGAAGATTGCATGGAGCAGATGGACCGCTTGTTCCGCGAGCGCCTCTACAATGGTAATCCAAAGCCTGACGAAGCCGGTCGCATCCGCGTCGATGACTGGGAGATGGCCCCCGCTGTTCAAGCACTCGTCGGCAAGCGCTGGGCCGAGGTGAACACCGAGAACTTTGCCGAACTCGGCGATTTCGAAGGCTACCAGTCTAGCTTCCTCCGCCTCTTTGGCTTTGGACTCGAAGGCGTGGATTACAATGCCGAGGTCGATGTGAATGTCCGTGTGCCGTCGTTGGCGTGATTAGTGAGCACGTTTGCGCGTGAGCATGATCTCGTTGCCTTCGGTGTCCACGCAGATTGCGAGATGCGGTGGTTCACCGTTTTCGGGCTGTGGCTCACGCGTGAGTTGGCCGCCTGCGGCGACGATTTCATGTGCGCCTTCGATCACATCGGGCACCTGGAAGCTCAGGCCGGTCCAGGTGCGGCTGCCTTCGCCGCCGCCGTGGATGCCGATGATGCCATCGCAGATGGATACCTCGCTGATGATGTCGTTCTGCTTGAGGATGGTGCCGCCAAAGACCTGTGCGTAAAAATTCACGGCGCGGTTCATGTCGGCGGCCCAGATGACGTATTTGAGGCGTTCTACTTTCATATTCGTCGTCTGTGCCACAGTTCAGACGTCGGGGACAGCGAATCCTCACTTCAACTCGCCCCGCTGCCGCGAATCACGGCGGGAAGGGTCTGTGCGAGGATTTTTAAATCGAGCCAGAAGGACCAGTTGTCGATGTACTTGAGATCGAGCGCGACCCACTCTTCAAAATTCTTGATACCGTTGCGGCCTGTGACCTGCCAGAGGCATGTCAGACCGGGTTTGACGCTCAGACGGCGGCGTTGCGCATGTTTTTCGATACGCTGGATTTCATAAACGGGCAGGGGACGCGGGCCGACGAGGCTCATCTCACCACGCAGCACGTTGATGAGCTGCGGTAGTTCGTCGATGCTGTTGCGGCGCAGCCAGCGGCCAAAGGCGAAGATGCGCGGGTCGTTGGTGATTTTAAAAACGGGGCCGTCCATCTCGTTGTGCGTTTCTAGTTCGGTGCGCTGCGATTCGGCGTCCTGATGCATGGTGCGGAACTTCCACATGACAAACGGCCTGCCGTAATGGCCGGCACGCTCCTGCTTGAAGAAAATCGGACCGCGTGAGCCGAGGCGGATGCCAATGATGGCGACGAGCCAGAGCGGCAGTGACAGCACGAGCATGATGAGCGCACCGACGCGATCGACGATTCCCTTACACAACAGTTCCCACGAGGCCTGCGGCGTGCTGTGAAACACGAGCATTAGGCGACCGCCAAGCACATCGAAGGTTGGGCGGGCGATGGCGGTCTGGAAGAAGTCAGCGGCGATCCATGCCTCGACGCCTTCCGTTTCACAGGCCTGCACGGCTTCTTCGATCTTGCTGAAATGCACATGCTGGGCGGCAAACAGTACGCGACTGATGGAATGCGCATGCAAGGCTGCCACGAGATCTGAAATCGGACGCTGCATGATGTCGAGCTGGCCCACGATCTCGATTTCTGCACCCTGTTCAGCGGTCATATTCGTGAGAAAGGCGTCCAGATCGGTCTGAGCACCGGCGATGATCACACG
>CANIZT010000426.1 GCA_947471905.1 Verrucomicrobiaceae bacterium | reverse complement strand
TCGATCACCAAGGCGGTCGCCACTGCGAGCGCGGCGATGCGGTGTGTGGAGCGCGGTCTGCTGAACGTGGATGATCCCGTGTCGAAGCATCTCGCGGAATTCACCGGCGAGGGACGTGAAAAGATCACGATCAAACATCTCCTGCTGCACAGCTCGGGTTTGCAGGTGAACCTGAACGGGACGCGGCCCCCCTTCAGCCACAGCCCTGCCGAGGCCTATGCGCAGGCCTGCCGCGAGAAGCCGCTGTTTGAGCCGGGCAGCGCCTTTTCCTACAGCAGCGTGGGCAGCTTGGTTCTGGGGCTGGTGATCCAGCGGGTGACGGGGCAGGGGCTGGATGCGTTTTGCCGCACGGAGATTTTCGAGCCGCTGAAGATGCGGGACACGCTGTTCCGTCCGGCGGGTGAGGCACTTCGTCGCGTGGCCCCATCAAGCGCTCCGGAGCGCGGGCAGGTGGACGACACCGTCGCGCGGGAGATGGGCGGAGTGGCGGGCCATGCCTCGATCTTCACCACGGCGCCGGATCTGGCCCGCTTTGCCCGCATGATGCGGAACCACGGCGAACTCGATGGCGTGCGTGTGTTCAAAGCGGAAACGCTCCAGCTCATGACGAGTGTGCAGAGTCCGCCGGGTCTGCGCTCGCCCGATGCGCAGAACCTGCCGGTGCGGCGCGGCCTCGGCTGGGACATCGACACGCCGTATCGCACGCCGCCGCATGATTACTCGCGGGCACGCGGGGCGCTCTTCCCCGTCGGCAGCTACGGCCACACGGGGTGGACGGGGCAGATGCTGTGGATCGATCCATTCTCGCGGACCTTCGTAATCTTCCTGTGCAATCGTTACGGCAGTGACGCCAAGGACACGCGGCCGGAGGTGTATCGCTTGCATCACCGTATCTCGACGCTCGCTGCGGAGGCGGTGAAGGGCTTTGATTTCAAGAAGGTGCCTGGGACGCCGCCGACGAATGCCGCAACCATTCCCACCACGAAAGATCAGCCATTCACGAACAGCCTGGGCATGAAGTTCGTCCCAGTGCCGGGCACGAATGTGCTCATGTGCATGCATGAGACGAGACGCGCGGATTACGCCGCGTATGCCGCGGCTCATCCCGATGCCGATGCCTCCTGGCGGAAGGTCTCCATGGAAAAGATCCCCGTCGGCGCGGGCGATGATGAACCGGTGGTGAACGCGAGCTGGGATGATGCGAAGGCGTTCTGCGCCTGGTTGGGACAGAAAGAAGGGCGCAGCTATCGCCTGCCGACTGACCGTGAGTGGAGCATGGCTGTCGGCATTGGTGAGTTTGAACCTGCCACGGGAGCCACACCGGAGAGTCTGAGCGCGAAGCTCAAAGGCGTGTATCCCTGGGGTCGGCAATGGCCGCCGGTGAAGGGCGCGGGAAACTATGCGAAGGAAGATTGCCGGAAGAGGATCCAGTTTGAGAAGACCATGGATGGCTATGCCGACGGGTTTGCCGTGACATCACCTGTGATGAGCTTCCCACCAAACGAGCTGGGCATTCATGATCTGGGCGGCAACGTGTGGGAATGGTGCGAGGACTGGTTCAATGCCGAGCAGAAACTGCACGTTCTGCGTGGAGCATCCTGGGGCAGCAGCGCCCGCGAACCACTGCTGTCCTCCTTCCGCGGCCCGCAGACGGCCGATCGTTGCTGGCGTTGTGACGGTTTCCGTTGCGTGCTGGAAATGTCGGTAACGCCTGCTGGCAGCGGGAGTGCAGTGTCGAAATAGAATGAGTTTCAGCAGCAGAAGACTACTGGCCATCTTGACAAAGAGCAGCATGACAACGCATGACGTCACCGCTGCACCTCAGCTTACAGCACCTTCAATTTGCACCCTTGATTTTGTGAACCGCCTTGTGGCTATTGGGACGGAGGGCACAAGATTTTTAATCTGTGATGCACCTGTGGTTGCGCCTCTGGTTTCGTGAAACGGCTGCACCCTCCGACACCTTCGAGGTTTCTTGAAGGTTATTTTGGGTGTGGCATGACAAAGCATGACTCCAAAAGTTCCGCTGCCTGCTGAAACCTGCCAAATCGTCGGAAACCCATCCGGCACCAACCTGCACAAAGCACTCAGTATCAGCAATGATGTGCAAATCATTGATCCTCAAGGGGGCACTAAGGATCTTGTGCCGAAAGGCTTAAGGGTTCGAGTCCCTTCCCGAGCACCACTCTTTGAGGTCCAAAGAGTTAAGCGGTTAACAAGTGTGAAAACACGATAATAAAAAACTTTGGTTCGGACACTATTCGGACACTTTTCGGGTTCATCGTTCGCCGACCACGTAATAGGCGATTCGGCTTAAACCCGGTTGAAAACTGATCGATGGGTTTGGTTCCAGCTTTGGACGATGATTGTTCATTTATTCGTGAGCGCAGCGTCCCATGGAGTCCCACCGAAACGTGTCATCGCCATGCGAAGGCCAGCAGGCTCTGCAATTCCCCCTGCATCCGCGTTATAGATACTTGAGCGACCAGGGGCTTATCCTTGGCTCTCTCATCCACCCACCATGCCACGGCGAACGCATTATTCGCCCTGCATCGACCGGGTCATCATCTGCGCTCTGTATCATGAAGGCCGGCGGTTACGTCGGCCCATGACTACGCTGGTCAACGATCTCCTTACCTCCTGTCTGCGTGACACCGAGGGTTGGAGCATCGCCGCCAAGCAGTTGAGCGTCCCGGCGCAGGGCCGCACTCCAGAGGCTGGCTCCCCAAGCTAGCCGCACCACGCTGCCACGGCATTCCCGTCTCCATCACACCCGGCCTCTCTCACGAGGGGCCGGGTGTTTTGTTGGCGGGCGTCTCGTGGCGGCTGCTTCACCACCGCAATCCACCACCACTCAAACACACACCCTCCAAGGAGACACACCATCATGGCTATCAAACTCAGCGCCAACTACAGCAAAAAACTCGGTCTGCCCCAGTACAGCAGCCACAGCTTCAGCGCCTCGGTTGAGGTCGAACTCAGCGACATCACTCAGGTCGAAACCGAAGTGCAGAAGCTTTACCAACTTCTGCAACACTCGGTCGATCAGGAAATCCAGCACGCCGGTTACATTCCGACGGTCAATACCAACGGGAACGGACATGCTGCGCCCCACACAAATGGACGCACCTACCCGGTTAATGGCAACAATCGTTCTGCTCCACCGCCCGTCACGGATCGCTGGAACTGCACCGATGGCCAGCGCGGGTTTATCCTGCGTATTGTCAACGAGAACGCCAACATCACCAAACAGGTGGCGGAGGATCTGTCCCAGCAGCTCTTTGGCACTGGCGTGAAGCAGATCAACAAGATGCAGGCTTCCCAGCTCATCGAGGACCTGCTGGTCAAAGCCGGTAAACCCGCCACCCGCCAGACGCGCTGGCAAACGTCCGAACCCATCAACCACCAGGCCGCATGAACACCGTCGCTGAAGCCCCACCCCCGGAGCGCAGCGAACAGGACATCATCCGCGCATTGCAGGACACCGTGTCAGCTTCACGGCTGTCACTGTTCCTGCAATGCCGGCTGAAGTTTTACTATCGTTACGTGCTCAAACTGCAGAAGCCCAAAACGCCATCGCTCCATCTTGGCAGTGCGGTTCACGCCGTCCTGAAGGCATGGAACAAAGCACGCTGGCTGCAGCAGCCGCTC
>CANIZT010000425.1 GCA_947471905.1 Verrucomicrobiaceae bacterium | reverse complement strand
TGACCATCTCCATCGGTCTTACCTCCGCGTTGTCCTTCACAAGTGCGTAGGTGCGCGCGCTGATGAGAACTTTGCTGCCGTATTCAGCATTCAAAGCACAGAGCAGTGCGGAAAAATCGACCACATCGCCAATGGCGCTGAAATTTTCAAAGTGACTGACGCCAAACAGTCCGCACACCGCCGGGCCAGTGCTGAAAGCCACACCGATCTGCGCCTTTTTACCAAAACGTTGCTCAATCTCCCGCGTGACCACGCCTAACTGCGTGCGCAGCACCGCCGCCACCTGAACGGCATGAAGGGCGTGATGTTCATCCGATAGCGGGAAACCAAAAAACACGCGCACCTGTCGCGCATCACAGTCATCAAGATAAGCGCCCCGTGCGATAAGGAATTCGGTGACGCTGCGCTGAAAGTGTGTAGCCAACTCTTCGAACTGCGGGGCCTCGATTCCAGTGCTAAGCTCAGCGTGATTGAGCAAGCGGCAGGTCAGCACGGTGATTTCACGACGCTCAGTCATCTTAGCGGGGTTGTTTTGATCCGCTAGCTCCTCAAACAAGCGTGTTGAAAGCCTGCCAACAAAATACTCACGCATAACGTGGCAGCGATAGCCGTTCACTGAACTACCGACGGCAATGCCCGCAATGCCCGCAAACCACATTGCCAGTGATCCTGACACTGGCTCAAACAAAATCCCGCTCATCGACATGATGCAGGCAAAGGTGATGGTGAGAAAAGTTCCGCCCAACAGGAAGGCCAGACGCCGCCACTGCGAAACCATCTCGATGCACACCCAGGCACTGACGAAGGCCATGATCGTGTAGTATCCATATTGCAGCCAGATGATCTGCTTCAATCCGCCTTTCGGCAGAACGAACCCACGAGCAAACAGTCCATCAAACCAGACGGTGGTGCTGGTGAAAAATCCAAAGTGATACAAGGCCAGCAGTGGGATGCAGACCAGCACACCAATGAACATGGCGGCGGCGTGATTACGGTTCATGGGCGGGAATATCGGGGGTGATGTCGATGATGGTGGAATCTGGCTGGCTGCGGCAGGCGTTGACGACGAGTTCACTGACGAACTTGTCAGGATTGGCAACCGCGTCCGGTGTGATGACGAAACGGGTCTCGTTTGTGCTGCGGGTGACGAGTTTCAGGCCGAAAGGGTAATCCCTGAAGAGCTTCGCGCACATGGCATCCACATGCATGCCTTCACGCTGCGCTCTTGCGGCCACAGCAGCGATGGCAGCGCTATCAAAATCGAGCGTGAAGCCGTGCTCACGCTGAAAACGCTCAGCAAAAGCGCGCACTTCGCCTGCATGTGCCGCGCCGAGTTCCATGACCATGCTGGCGGCGGCGGAGCGACAGTGGGCGAGCGTTTGCTCGGGATTTTTGACCAAAGCACCGTCAATGTGCAGTTCGGGCAGGCCGAGACTGGGCATTTCAAATTTAAAATCACGCAGCACACGCTCCCAAACGGTGACAAGACCGCGTGCGCCAGTTTTTTCCTCCTCGGCACGGCTGGCGATCTCACGCAACGCATCGTCTTCAAATAACGCCTTCACACCATAAGCGGCAAACTCACGCTCATACTGGCGGATGAGGCTACCCTCGGAGTTTTTCATGATCTGAAACATGTCGCCCGCGCTGAGCGGATCGCACACCACGCGCACCGGCAGGCGGCCAATGAATTCGGCCTCGAAGCCGTAGTCGATGAAGTCTTTGGTGCGAGCTTCGCGGAACAGATGCTCGGCGGCAGTGCCTTTCGAGTCGCTGGAGACAAAGCCGATGGCTTTGCGGTTGGTACGCTTCTCGATGATTTTATCGAGGCCGCTGAACGCACCACTGACGATGAACAGAATGTTGCGCGTGTTCACGACCTCGCGGCCAGTGCGACCTTTGCGCGTGTCGAACATCATCTGCATCTGGCTGCGCATGTCATTAGGCGCGTAGAGTGGCACCTCGGTTTCTTCCATAAGCTTAAGCAGCGTGGTCTGCACGCCACGCCCGCTGACATCGCGCCCACCACGTTCCGGGCCGCTGCTGAGTTTGTCGATTTCATCGAGGTAAATGATGCCGTGCTCTGCCAGTCCGATGTCGCCATTCGCTTTGGCCACGAGATCACGCACGAGATCATCCACATCTGCGCCGACGTAGCCGGTCTCGCTGAATTTTGTGGCATCCGCTTTCACAAACGGCACGCCAATGAGATCAGCGATGTGTTTGACGAGGTAGGTCTTTCCGACGCCAGTCGGGCCGATAATAATGACGTTCTGCTTGGAAAATTCGAGCCGCGGACCTTTGGCATCTGAAATACGATCTTCGCGTAACATCTGCGCGTGATGATAATGATCACACACCGCCGTAGCGAGCACCTTCTTGGCCTCATCCTGTCGAATCACAAAGCGGTCGAGATGCGCTTTGATATCCGCTGGCTTGTAATTGAATTCGAACGCCTCACCATCGTCCTCCTTTTTCTCCTCGGCTGGCTTGTCATCACCATCGGCCGAAGGACGTGCGCCATGTCCTTCCACACGAGTGAACAGCACCTGACCGCCGAGCGTGTTTTTGATGAAATCCTCCAGCTTGCGCGTGATATCCTCCGGACTACCGGGCGCTTTGGGTTTTTCGATCTCTGGGGTTTCTGGCGTGGAGTCGCTCATGGGGGCGCTGATTGTGCGCGAGGCAACGCCCGCTGACAAGCAGCACGATGTGTGCTGAAAAGGATGCAGAAATGACTTTTTTCAGAGTTGCACAGACCTTGGCACCCCCCATACTCCGCCCCCCGCACTATGTCCGCATCTGTTAAAGTCGCCGTCGTTGGAGCCAGTGGTTACTCTGGAGCAGAACTGCTGCGCCTGCTGCTCCGGCATCCAGACGCAGAGCTGGTGGCCGTAACTTCACGATCGCTGGCAGGCAAGGCGTTGTCCAAAGAGTTCCCGCGCTTCCGCGGTGTGGGTGTGGCGGATTCACTGACGTTCTCGGCGCCTGATGCAGCGGCGTTGAAGGCCGCCGGCGCTGAAATCGCCTTTCTGGCCGTGCCGCATGGTGTCGCATCCGAATATGCGAAACCGTTGCTCGAGCTCGGCCTCAAAGTCATCGACCTGAGTGCGGACTTCCGTCTGCGCAGCGCCGCGCTGTATGAAGAGTTTTATGGCCACGCTCACCCGGCGCCTGAATTGCTTGATGAAGCGGTCTATGCGCTGCCTGAGGTGCGCGCGGAGCAAATCAAGGCTGCTCGGCTCATTGCGTGTCCCGGTTGTTATCCCACCAGCATCTTGCTGCCGTTGATCCCGTTACTGAAAGCCGGAGTGCTGGCCGATTCACCGCTTTCCGTTGCCAGCATGAGCGGCGCGAGTGGTGCGGGCCGGAAGGAAAGCATTCCACTGCTCTTTTGCGAGGTTCAAAACAGCGTGCGCAGTTACAGCGTGCCGCTGCATCGGCATTTGAGTGAAATCGGCCAGGAACTCGCCATCGCGGCCGGTCGCGAGGTGAAGCTGTCTTTTGTCCCGCACCTCATGCCGACGCACTCGGGCATCTGCACCACGATTTTTGCGCAGCTGAAGCCCGGCGCGACCGTGGAGCAAGTCGGCAGCGCTTTGCACGCTGCGTATGATGCGCAGCCGTTTGTGCGTTTGCTCGGCGTGAATCAGTCTCC
>CANIZT010000424.1 GCA_947471905.1 Verrucomicrobiaceae bacterium | reverse complement strand
GCTCAAGCCGAAGAATCCCGTGATTGTGGAAGATTGAAGCGGGCCGATTCAGGCTCTATGGAACGCTTCCCATGAGCCAGACCGCCAATCTTCACATCGCCTCGAATGTCCCGCTGCCCGCGCCGCGTGATCTGATGGCTGAAATCGCGCCCACCGAGGCGCAGGCCGCCTTTGTGGCCAAATCACGCCAAGAAATCCGCGACATCATCTTCGGCAATGACTCACGGTTTCTCATCGTGCTCGGTCCGTGTTCGATTCACGATCCAGAGGCTGGTTTGGAATATGCGCGGAAGCTCGCCGCGCTGGCAAAGGAGCTGAAGGACCGACTATGCATCGTCATGCGCGTCTATTTTGAGAAACCACGCACCACGGTCGGCTGGAAGGGCCTCATCATGGATCCGCATCTCGACGGCAGTTGCGACATCCCGGCTGGGTTGAGGCTGGCACGACGCATTTTGCGCGACGTTCTCGATCTTGGTCTCCCGACGGCCACGGAATTGCTCGACCCGATCACGCCGCAGTTCATCGCCGATTTGATCAGTTGGAGCGCCATCGGGGCAAGAACGACGGAATCACAAACACACCGGCAGATGGCTTCCGGTTTGTCCATGCCGCTCGGATTCAAGAATGGCACGTTTGGACACATCATGCCCGCCATCAATGCGATCAAGGCAGCGATACAGCCGCAGACTTTTCTTGGTGTCAGTGATGACGGAGTCGCCTCAGCCGTGACAACCAGCGGCAACCCCGACTGCCACATCATCCTACGTGGCGGCGAAAGCGGTCCGAACTACGGTGCTAACAATGTCATGGAGACCATCGACGGCCTCGAAGCCGCCAAGCTCAAACCCGCGATCATGATTGATGCCAGTCATGGCAACTGCGCGAAGGATCACCGCCGCATGCCGGACGTCTTCCGAGAGATCGTCCGCCAACGTGCCGCCGGGCAACGCGCCATCATCGGCGCGATGCTGGAAAGCAATCTCGTCGGCGGCAGCCAGAAGTTTCCGCAGCCGCTCGATCAACTTGTGCGTGGACAGTCGATCACGGATGCCTGCATTGACTGGGACACCACGGAGAAATTGCTGCGTGAAGCGCATGCGTCTTTGAAGTCATGAACGATCTCGCCCAGCGCATGCAGGCGGATCTCAATGAGATCGGACGCACCTGCATGCCGTTTGGCAAATATGGACCACAGCATTTTCCACCTAACGGCATGCCGATTTACGACATTCCGGCGGAATACCTCGGCTGGTTCGCGAACAAAGCGGGATTTCCGAAAGGCAGGCTCGGCGAGCTGCTGCGCATGGTGCATCAAATGAAGGCGGACGGCTCCGACATCGTGTTCGATGTGTTTCGGAAGCGGAACGGCCGCACAGACCTCAAACCGCCGAAGCGGAAGTCGTGGACGTTTGAGGAGTAAACTCGTTTACCCGCGGATCGGCGGGCCGTACCAGACATAGCACATCAGATAGACGATGATGCCGGTGACAGAGACATAGAGCCAGACGGGAACGGTCCACTTCGCCATGCGCTTGTGTTTGTCGAAACGCTGACGCAGCGCCGGAACGACGGTCATGATGATCATCGGCAGACTCAGCACGGCCAGTGGGATGTGCGTGAATAAAATAGTGAAGTAGATCGGACGCGTCAGCCCTAGGCCGGCGAACCTCACGTGGCCGGCGTGGAAGTGGTAATAGAGATAGCCGCCGAGAAACGCGGTCGAGAAGAGCAGCGCGATGATCATGCTGGCGATGTGGGCTTTCTTCTGGCCGATTTTGATCATCGTGAGGCCGAGGATGATGTGCAGCAACGCGCAGCCATTGAAAATCGTGTAGAGCTTGGGGAGTTCGAGGACTGTCATGAGTTATTTCGTGCCAGCAGGCTGGTAGGGGGTCTTTTTCTGCTCGTTGATCAGGTAGCGCAGGTCTTTGCGCAGTTTTTCGTCCCAGAATTTGGCGAACTCGGGATCGGGATTCAAAATGTCCTCCAGACCACGCACGTGGCCGAGGTGGTCGATGATGGCGACGCGCAGATCGTGAATGTATTTGTCGTCGGGTGAGAGACGGTCAGCTTCGGGCATGTCCTGCACGGGACGGAACTGCACTTGGCTGGTCATGAACTTGCGCACCGCTGCTTTTTCGCCGTTGAGGAACCACCAGTTGGCGTCGTCCGCGATGCCGAGCGTAGTGGCGAATTTTTTCATCATCTCCGGCGTGTCCTCGGCATCGAGCGTGAAGCTCAGAAATTGCAGGTTGGGTTCGTTGGCGAATTCCCCGTGCAGTTTCTTCAATTTCGCGATTACGGCGGCACAGCCACGCGGACAACGCGTGAAAACCCAGGAAATGACGAGCACCTTGCCCTTCAAGTCGGCGAGATGGACGGTTTTGCCGCTGCGCTCGGTGAGTTCGAGATCTTTTTCGAGACGACCGATGACGGGTGGACGATCCACGCTGTCGATGCGCGAGCGATAAATGAGGTAGTTGTAAAAAACGACAATGCCGAGCGCGGCGATGATGATGGGCACCCAGATGGTCCAGGGACTCAGTTTTGTTGGAGCGGGAGATTCATTCATGGCGGTGGCAGGTTATGCACGTTTCCAAGCGAGAATGGATACGAGCAGAATGGCCGGGAGATACATCAGGGTGCAGAAGAAAAGTTTGCGTGCAGTTGGGCGCTCCGGCTGGTGGTTGAAACGGAGCGCTAACACGCACAACCACCCGCTGAGCAGCAAGGCTGGCGGCAAAAACAACCACGCATACGCCGAACCAGCATAGACCGGATAAAACATGAGCAGCACGGTGCTGACCGCATAAGCGAGCGCATGCTGCGAGGTGCGCGCGCCCTGTTCATCATCGTTGGCGAGCATGATGAAGCCGCCTTTGCGATATTCATCCCGATACATCCAGTTGATGGCAAGAAAGTGCGGCAGCTGCCAGAGGAACAGCAGCAGGAAGAGATAGATCGCACCTGGTTCGAGCAGGAGTTCCCAACGGAAGTGCGGCGTGGCGCCAACCGGCAAAGGGCCGACGGCTCCGGCCCAGCCGATCAGCGGTGGCAGCGCTCCTGAAACCGCACCAACGAGTGTATTGGTGGCACTCTGACGTTTGAGTGGCGTGTAGATGAAAAGATACACCGCCAATGTGAGCGCTGTGAGTGCCGCCGCCTCCATATTCACACGGATCGTGAGATGAATAAGCGCCCAGGCGCTCAACAGCCAGCCAATGCCAAACGCCGCAGAAGGACTGACGCGTCCTGACGGCAGCGGCCGATCCGCCGTGCGCTGCATGCGCGAGTCGGGCTCGATTTCCATGAGCTGATTGAACACGGCAGCACCGAATGCGGCGAGCATGCTGCCGATGATAGTATGCACCAACAGCCAACCGTCGAAGCCCTGCGGTGCACGCAGCCAGAAACCGACGAACGTGGTGACAATGACGAGCGCACTGAGGCGGAATTTCGTCAGGGTCAGCAGATCGTGGGTGGTCATGGCAGGCTAGCGGAAAAACTTCTTCGCCTTTTCAAAGAAGCTCTCCTCCATGGGAGAGGTTTGTTCGCCGAGGGATTTGGCGAATTCATCGAGCTTCTCGCGTTGTTCAGCGTTGAGCTTTGTCGGCACGGCGATTTGAACGTGGACGTAGAGATCGCCAAAGCGGTCTT
>CANIZT010000423.1 GCA_947471905.1 Verrucomicrobiaceae bacterium | reverse complement strand
TCTCCTCCACTCCCCGTCTCCTCCACTCCCCGTCTCCTCCACTCCCCGTCTCCTCCACTCCCCGTCTCCTCCACTCCCCGTCTCCTCCACTCCACCTCTCCAAGTCTGTGTACGACCCCACCCTCCCCCAGCCCGGCACGGAGATCGATGCCGACCAGATGCGCAGCCAGCTCAACGGCCTCAAGGCGCTCATTGATGCCGTGCCGGCTGGTCCGCCGGGGCCTCCGGGGAATGATGGCACCAGCGTCACCGGGGCACTCGTGGAGGGCACCAACACGCTCAATCCCGGCGCTGCCGCGCAGTCCAGCGTGAGCTGGGATGGGGCGAATGTGCGGTTCACGTTTGGCATTCCCAGAGGTCATGATGGTCAAGCAGGCCAAGACGGTGCGCCGGGCAGCAACGGGAGCGATGGCGGCCAAGGGCCACCGTTCACGAACTTCATCGTCGATGGTGTGAACATGCTGAACCCGACGGATCCTGCGTCAGCGCAAACGAACTTTGATGGCAATGCCGTGCGGCTGATCTTCAACCTGCCGCGAGGCTTTACCGGCAACGATGGTGCTGCGGGAAGTCCGGGCAGCAACGGAAGCGATGGTGCGCAAGGGCCGCCCGGGCCACCGTTCACGAACTTCATCGTCGATAACGTCAACCAACTGCCACCGGGAAGCCTGCCGAACGTTTCGGCCAACTTCGACGGCACGGCGGTGCGGATGAACTTCGGCATCCCGCAGGGCCACGAAGGCCCGCAGGGCGCAACCGGACCCCAAGGCCAGCCCTTTGCCAACGCCCTCGTCGATGGTGTGACGACCTTGAACCCCGGCGACAACGCGACGGTGCAGACCAGCTTCGACGGTAACAACGTGCGCTTTCAGTATGGCATTCCCCGTGGTCCGAATGGCAACGACGGTGGCAGTGGCCCCCAAGGCCCACCGGGCGAGGTGACGACGATGCAGCTCAACAGCGCGATCAATGGCACCAGCAACAACAGCAATGGGGTAAACACGCTGGTCATGACCGTGAGCGATCCGCCGACCGTGGGTGAGGTGCAGGCACTTGCCAGCAAGTTGGATGAGCTGATTCTGGCGTTGCGGAGATGAGGCAGAGAGGAACGCGGGTTGACTTCGTCTGTCTCGCAAAGCCTCGGCTCTTCTGCCCGCTGCTTGATGCCGCCAACAGCGGACGGGAGCGTCCGCGGTCCCTACCAATCACCTCTAACTGCTCCAACTTCACCCTTGTGAGGTTGAAGCGCACAGGAATTACTTTGTGGCAGACAGGGCAGGAATGAGCGCCGGGGCGTTCGGGCTGCCGAGTCCAGTCACCAAGTCGTAGCCAGCGTTACAGAAGAAGCCGCCGTTGGTGCCGGAAAGGATGTCGAAGAAGTTGGCGTAGGCCGTGGAATACAGGGCGGAATTGGTGTTGCTGAGAGAGGTACTGCGGGCGGCATTGACCAGCGCCTGCGCGGCGGCCCACTGCGGAGCTCCGGCACTGGTGCCGCCGACGGTGATCCAGCCGGTGGAGCCATTGTAGTTGGTGATGTAAACGGGGAAACCGGTGTTGGGATCGGCATTGTAGCTGACATCCGGCACGCTGCGTTTGGCGGCGGTGCTGATGGCGTTTTGGAAAACAGGCTTGGTGTAGTAGGCGCTGATGCCGCCGCCGCTGCCGGACCAGCCGGTCTCGGTGATAGCTGTGCCACTGGCGTCGAGCTGGAGCGTGGTGCCGCCGACAGCGACGACGTTCGGCGAGGCAGCGGGCCAAATGACGCCGGCGCCATTGTCTCCCGAGGCGGCGAAGAAGGTGACCCCGGGTTTGTTGAAGTAGGTGTCATAGCGGGTCTCGGTGGAGAACTCGGCAGCGCCCCAGCTCATGGAGACCTGCTTGGCACCGAGTGTTTTCACGGCGTAGTCCACGGCACCGAGGAGGTTGGAAATGCTGGCCGATTTGGCGACGACGACGACGATTCTGGCACCGGGGGCAATGGCGTGCGCCCATTGAACATCAAGGCTGGTTTCCAGCGCCCAGCCGCTGTTCGCACGAGGCTTGCCCTGCGGGTAGTAAATGGCCAACGTCGCCTGCGGCAGGCCGAAGGCGGTGCAGAAAGTTTTCAAGTCGTTGGCGAGGGAGGGGCTGCCATAGGCATCGACGATGGCGATGGTCTGACCCGCGCCGTTGCCGGTGATTTTATCGAAGCCATAGGCATGGCGGACCTGTACGGGCTTGTAGCCGCTGGGACTGGTGGCTAAGAGAGGTGCCACTCCTGCCTTGCCCCTAGCCCAAAGCGGGGCACGGACATGGATACGCTCAATCTCCGGCGCGGATTTGCTGATGCGATCTTCAGGGCCTTCATCCTGATCGACCCGGTGATTTTCGAATCTCTCGATTTTGTCGAATCTATCGAATCTTTCTGGCTGGGCGGTCGCCGTCAGCGTGGCAGCGAGGCCTGCAAGGATTCCAAGGAACGGCGCAAGAGCAAGGGTTGGAAGACGCATAATATAGTAATTATAAGTGAGAAGGCATGGATGGGTCAATACCAATCAGCGATCTTGCAGTGAAAATGCAGCTTCTACCGGTGAGCCTACCCATGAATGTGGCGAGGTGTAGGCCATCGCGGGCTAGCTCGAAGAGCTGATCAAGGCGCTGCGGCGTTAGACGGGCTTGGAGTGATGAGTTATGAACCAAGCTCAGCGCATCACGCCTTACTCTTAACCGCTCCCCCGTTCAGAAATTCATGGGAATCTGGGAGGCTTCGACAGTGAGGGCGGGTGGGATGACGCGACGGAAGTCGTCGAGGGAAACGGGCTTGGTGAGGAAGGCGTTCATGCCGACTTCACGGCATTCTTCTTTGACGCCGGTGAGGGCGTGACCGGTCATGGCGATGATGGCGGGCTGGTGCTTGAGCTGAAAGTTGCTACGGATAGCGCGGGTGGCATCAATGCCGCCCATGACGGGCATCTGGAGGTCCATAAAGACGATGTCGTAGCCGCCCTGGGCAACCATGCTGACGGCTTCCTGACCGTTGTTGGCGACGTCCATTTTGGCGTAGCCAAGACGCTGGAGCAGCATGGTGGCGATCTTCTGATTGAGGGGCTGGTCTTCGACGAGGAGGATGCGCGCGGGATTCTGGACAGCGAAGTTATCGGCGTCGGCTTTGGCGGCCTTGGCGATGGCACGATTGGTGGAACTGGAGACCTGCACATCATGACCACCAGAGGCGGCACGGGAGGCACCGTTGTCTGACATGCTGTGCGGGGTGGGTTCAGCAAAGGGTTCCTGGTAGGGCTGCGCCAGCGGAGTGGGCGGCACGTTCCAAGCCTGGACGGGTGAGGGTTGAGCGAACAAAGCAGGAACAGGAGCGGCGGCAGGACGCATGACGGGACCCGGGGCCGTCTGCGCGGCTGCGAGGACGACGCGGCGTGGCATGCGATACAACTCGGCCATGGTGCGCAGCAACTCGCGGCGCTTGATGGGCTTGGAGAGGCGGGTGTGGCGACTGCCTGGAGGCGGGGTGCAGCGATCACGATCCAGCTTGGCGCTGGTGATGGGCATGATGGTGATGATGGCGGTGCCGCGCATGGCGGCGGCATTGAGCAACGGCTGCGCTTCGTCCTGCCGCAGGCGTGAGATGTCGAGGATGAAGAGTCCGGCTTCTTCGAGCACGGAATCCAGCTCGACGAGAGAGCGATCCCGCAGGG
>CANIZT010000422.1 GCA_947471905.1 Verrucomicrobiaceae bacterium | reverse complement strand
GGCATACACCACATCAAGGGACAGCCCGATCCGGTTGAGGTGTATTCTCTGATTGATATGCCGACGATGGCGATCTGAGCTGCGTTCAGGTTCCGCGACATTTCCTTGCAAGTCATAGGCTGGACAGACCCTCTCACACCCCGTCACCGCTCCAAGTCCAGGGTCAAAACGACCCGGCACCCGAAAAAGCAATTTCTCCGCCGATCAACTCGGCTGAAACCCAACCAGCCTCCGCATCTTCCCCTTCTCTCCTGAGTGCTCCGCCTGTGCCTTCTTCACCTTCGTAATCTCCCTCTTCAACATCTCCTGCGTGACTTGCCACTTCGCCGGGTCCGCATCCGTGCTCCCCGCATGAATCGCGTTCACGCACACAGTGAGTCAATAACGCTGAATAATGTGGTAACCCAAACGAGGCTTTAGAGCACCACTGATTTATGGTAATCGATGTAATAAGCCGTCTTCCAGCTTTCTCATTCTGGCGCGGACTCGAATTCTATCCAACATCGAATCTACTCATCATCTCATGAACAAAGCCGAACTCATCGACGCTGTGCAAAAAAATCTCGGTGACGACACCTCCAAGCGCGCCGCTAGCGACGCCCTCGACGCCGTGCTCACCGCCATCGCCAAAGGCGTGAAGACCAGCAATGTCCAACTCATCGGCTTTGGCACATTCAAGGTCGCCAAGCGTGCCGCCCGCACCGGCCGCAACCCAAAGACCGGCGTGGCCATGAAGATCAAAGCCTCGAAGACCGTGCGCTTTGTCGCCTCTTCGGCGCTCAAGAAGGCGCTGTAACCAGACCCCCTCTCCGCGCCGCTTCCAGAGCCAACTCGACGCGATACCAAAAAAATTCCCTCTCAGTTGCAGGCTACCCTACCAACCAATGAGGCAGCCCGACTCGCGGCCTTAAGTCGATACGAGATCCTCGACACACCCGATGAAGCGGAGTTCGATGACTTCACCCTTCTTGCCGCACAAATTTGCGACACCCCGATCGCGCTCGTCTCGCTGGTTGACTCAGACCGGCAGTGGTTCAAGAGCCGAGTGGGCCTCAACGCCACTCAAACGCCCAGGGCCGTGTCTTTTTGCGCACATGCCATCCAGCAGCAGGACATTCTAGAGATCCCCAACGCCCTGGATGACGAACGGTTCCGGAAGAACCCGCTGGTGACCAACGAACCGAAGATTCGCTTCTATGCGGGATCTCCATTGGTTAGCACCTGCGGTCATAACGTAGGCACACTCTGCGTAATCGACCGAGTGCCGCGCAAACTGACGCCCTCGCAGCATGACGCCCTTGTTCGCCTGGGCCGGCAAGTCGTCAGGCAGATGGAGCTACGGTTGATAAATCGTCGGATCACCTATCAAGTCGCGTTTCAGCGAACGATCCTGAATAGCGCGGCCGCCGCCATCATCTCAACCAGGCCTGATGGCGTGATTACCCAATTCAATGCCGCAGCAGAGCAAATGCTTGGATACTCAGGTAAAGATTTGATTGGTGTTAAGACCCCCGCCGTTTTTCACTTGCCGACCGAGGTGACCACCAGGGCCAAGGAACTCAGCCGCGAACTAGGTCGCAAGATCAACCCGGGCTTCGAGGTCTTCGTCGCCCATGCCAGGGCAGGTCGCCCAGAGACCCGCGAGTGGACTTATGTGCGCAAGGATGGCTCCTCACTACCCGTGATGCTTTTGGTGAGTGCCATGCACGACGACGACGGGCAACTCGTTGGTTTCCTGGGTATCGCCAGCGATATCTCGGCCCGCAAGGAGTCTGAGCGGCAGATCAAGCGGCTCAATGAGTCACTCGAACAGAGTGTGCAAGAGCGGACCAGTGAACTGACGGCAACCGTTCGACAACTGCGGACCAGTGAAGAACGGTTCCGGGCCATTTTTGAACAAGCAGCCGTCGGAGTCGCCCTCATCAACAAGTCCACGGGCCAGTTCCTCGCTATGAATGACCGTTGTTGCGCCATCATTGGCAGAACTCTTGAACAAGCGCTGACCTGCGATTTTAAAGACCTCACTCATGAGGATGACCTCCGTGAAAGCGTCCGACTTCACAAAAAACTCCAGGGCGGCAAGGTTAAAGAATACACTATCGAGCAGCGCTACATTCGCCCGGACCGCTCCATGATCTGGGTGCACTTGCACGCCTCGCACCTGACCGGCACGGAAGACCACCCTGACCAGTTGCTGGCAGTCATGGAAGACATCAATGACCGCAAGAACGCCGAGGCCAACTACCACCGAGAGCGCGAGTTCAATGAAATCCTGGTCAATCACACTTCCGCCATCATCATGCTCCTGGATCGTGAAGAACGCATCGTGCATGTTAACGACGCCACCGTGAAACTCCTCGGCTACACCCGTCGGAAGTTGATTGGCCGCACGCCATGGAATGCTGGCATCGTCGGACGCAGCGAATCCGCTGCATCCCGTGGTCGCCTCAAACGACTGTTCAGCGGGGAGACTAGCCCTGCGCAGGAAACGGTTCTTGTGGCCAAGGACGGCAGCAAACACACCGTCGGGCTTTCCGCCGCCACCATGTCCGGAGCCGAAAGTTCCATCGACCGCATCATCATTACGGGCAACGACCTCAGTGAGCGTAACCGACTGCAAAAAGAGATTCTCAAGATTTCCGAGCAAGAACAGGCGCGCATCGGCCACAATCTCCACGACGGAGTCGGCCAAGCCATGACTGGCATCGGTAGCCTGATTGGCGCACTCGAAGCCGAACTCACAGGCGAACAAAGGGCGAGCGCCAGCCGGATCCGCGAACTCGTGAGTCAGGCCACCAAAGAAGTCCGCCGCATGTCGCATGGCCTTTCTCCGGCCGCAGTGAAGAACCGTAGCCTCGCCGGCGCTCTCGAACTGCAGGCGGAGATTGTTCGGAGCAATTTTCGCAGGGCCTGTATCTGTGAGATTGAACAAGGGATTCAAGTGACCGATCCAGAACGCGAGATGCATCTTTTCCGCATCGCACAGGAGGCTGCCAACAATGCCCTCCGCCACGGCCATCCAAAGCAGATCATAATCTCCCTACGCCGCATCGGAGGCACCGAGTGCGAACTTCGAATCGAAGATGACGGCTCCGGCTTCAGCAAGTCCGGCGGAAAAAAGAGCGATGGCATCGGCATGCAAGTAATGAACTACCGGGCCAACCTGATCAATGGCTCGCTGCGAGTCAGCCCCGGCCCACAAAAAGGCGTCGTCGTCACCTGTCACTTCACGCCCTAGAATGCCAAATGCCCGCGTTCAACCCCATCAAGAGTTGATCAGGACAGGACAGCCCCTCACACCACGTACCCGCTCCACATCCAAGGCCAACTCGCCCCGCACTCCTCAAAAGCAATTTCCTAGCAGCAAAGCACGTCGTCTCGGGCCTACGCAGACCCAATTGGCCTGTGGTATTCCGCGCTGTTGATTGCCTCCGGCATTATTCTGCTCACACTCTCCCGACGACACCCCAATGGCGACCCTGCACTCCAAATGAACCCACAAGGCATCATACTTCGGCGAGCGATTGCTTGGAGCCTTGTCTTATCAGTTCCTTTGCTTATCGGCGTTTGCGTTCTCGTTGCGGGCACCCACGATGGCATACGATTGGTATTTGCCTACCCTATTCAGGCGGCGGTTGCTTTCGGTTGTATGTTCGCATTCGGCTGGTGGGCCGCCCCGCGTTGGGGGCCACGTTGCGTCCGTTAT
>CANIZT010000421.1 GCA_947471905.1 Verrucomicrobiaceae bacterium | reverse complement strand
ATCGCCGTCGGCTACGTCTCCTACGAGTATGTGTATCCGACCTTCGCGGATGCCATGAAGTTCACCAAGCATGTGCCCAAGGCGGAGCCGAAGAAGGAAATTGCCGTTGCCCCGGTGCCAAAACCGGTCGTCAAAAAGGAGCCAAAGATTGTGATGGAGGCACCGAAGCCTGAGCCAAAGCCTGAGATGGCTCCCGAGCCGAAGCCCGAGATGCCGAAGATTCCCGAGCCAGCGCCGGTTGACCCGAATGCCTTCGTTGCGCCTGTGTTCCCGCCGGTGGACGAAGTCACGCAAAACTGGGCCGTCGTGCCGAAAGGCTTCTTCGCCACGCCCAAGCAGGTGACGATGAAGAAGGACCTGGAACTCAAGATGCAGATGGGCAAGGCCACGGCCGCCACCAACTTCAAGACCGGAGCCAAAATCTTCGTCATGGGTCAGGAAGGTCCGAACTTGGTTGTCGGAGCATCAGCAGGTTCGCCAATGCGTGGTCAGGTGGCGATGGATGACACCGATTTCAAAGAGGTTTTCGCCGCGGCCTATGAGCAGGTCAAAATCGTCCAGACTGAGAACGCTCGCAAAGCGCATGCTTACCGGCTTGCTGCTGCCGAACGCGCCCAAAATGCTCCGGCTTCAGCTGCCGGTGGCGGTGCCAGTAGCAGCAACGACAAGCCCGTCAAAGATGCCGACGGCAGCTATCCGTTGCTCGTCGCCAGCATGAAGGCTGGCGAAGTCACCGAGATCAAAACCGACAACATTAAGTCCTGGGGGGATCCCGCGCAGGAAAAAATCGACGACAAGGACTACTGGACCGTGAACGTGAAATACGAAACCCA
Organism: Verrucomicrobiaceae bacterium; assembly: GCA_947471905.1. Classification (GTDB taxonomy): domain Bacteria; phylum Verrucomicrobiota; class Verrucomicrobiia; order Verrucomicrobiales; family Verrucomicrobiaceae; genus Prosthecobacter. The sequence goes on along the minus strand of CANIZT010000421.1, from coordinate 2,880 downwards.
GACCATGTTTGGCAAGTTTGAAACCGAGGCCCAGGCCCGCATTCGCAACGGTCGCGTCGAGAAGTGGGTATATACTGGCTCAGGCGAGATTGTCCCTTGATCCTGCCTAACAGCGCCCCGTCGCAAGTGCTGCTGACGTTGTTCGTCGTCATCAGCATCTTGGTTGCTCTTGCTGCATGGTCGTATGTTCAGCAGCGCCGTCAACCAACCTCACACAAATGCCGCCGGCAGCAGGAATCTGAGGATGATGGTATGGGAGGCGAAGGCCACCACGATCATGACTATGAAGGGGATGCGGATGGAGGAGATGGCGATTAATCAATGATGCCATCGGTGCTCGAACGATTTGCATCGCGAAGCAGTCACCTGCAGGACTGTACATTCGTATTTAGCTGCGCTACCTGCTTGACGCCTTGACCACTTGACGCCTTGACTGCCTGCTCATGAAAGTCATCCGCCCCACCGACCCCGACTACGCCTCTGCCACCGCCGTCCTCAACCGCCGTGCCGAGGCTAGCGATGCTGTGCGTGAAGTTGTGGCAGGCGTCATCAAGGCTGTGCGTGAACGTGGCGACGCTGCCGTGCTTGAACTCACCGAAAAATTCGATGGTGCTAAGCTCAGCGCATCGCAAATGCGCGTCCCACAGGCCGAACTCGACGCCGCATGGAATGCCGCTGACGCCACGCTTCGTTCCGCGCTCGAAGCCTCGCATCGCAATGTGATGGCCTTCGCCCAACGCAGCATGCGTCAGGCCTGGAGCTATCAGAACGAGCAGGGAGCCGAGGTCGGCGAAGTCTTCCATCCGTTCGAACGCGTCGGCTGTTACGTTCCTGGTGGCACCGCGCCGCTGGTTTCTACTTCCATCATGACTGTGACCTTCGCCGCTGCCGCCGGTGTGCCTGAGATCGTCGTTTGTACGCCTTGCGGTCGCGATGGTATCGTCAATTCCGGTTTGCTCGCGGCACTCAAACTCGCCGGAGCTACCGAGGTTTACAAAATCGGCGGTTCGCAGGCCATTGCCGCGCTCGCCTTTGGTACACAGACGATTCGTCCCGTCACCAAAATCTTCGGTCCCGGCAACAGTTACGTCGTCGAAGCCAAGCGCCAGGCCTTCGGCGTCGTTTCCATCGACCTGCTGCCCGGCCCCAGCGAAGTGCTCATTCTCGCCGACAAATCTGGCAACGCCGCCTTCATTGCTGCCGACATTCTCGCACAAGCCGAACACGGCAAGGACAGCATGGCCGGATTCATCACCGATGACGCTGCGTTGCTCGATGCCGTCGTCGCCGAAGTTGAAACGCAGTCGAAAACCCTCAATCGCCAGGCCCAACTCACTCCAGTGCTCGAAAAAGGCGTGTTCTGCATGCTCGTGCCGAGTTTGGAGGAAGGAGCGCGTCTGGTGAACGATTTCGCCCCCGAGCATCTCACGCTCATCACTACGCGTGAAGACGCGATTCTGCCTCTGATCCGCACTGCGGGTGCGATCTTCCTCGGCAATCACTCGCCCGTCGCCGTGGGCGATTTCCTCGCCGGTCCCAGCCACACGCTGCCCACCGGCGGCTCCGGCAAATCCTTCCCCGGCATCACTGCCGACATGTTCCAGCGACGCACCAGCATCATCCGTCTCGATCGCGAAAGCTGCGTCAGATCCGAGCCAATTGTCCGCGCTTTCAGTAAAGTCGAAGGACTCGACGCCCACGGCCGTTCTGTCTCCATTCGCTGCTCATGAAACTCATCGTCTCCGTCGCGCTCGCAGGTCTGCTGTTCACTTCCTGTGGCAAAAAAGAAGCACCAAAGCCCGTGACGGCCAAACCAGCGCCTGAAAAGAAAGCGCAGCCGCCCGCGCCCCAGGGCAAGCTGCCCGTGATGAACCCGGAAAAGGCAAAGTTCATCGCCGTGCCGAATACGCCCAAAGATCCTGAGCCGAGAAAAGACGAGAAGCCTGCGGTAGAAACGAGGAAGTGATTCTGTTTACGCCGGCACTCGAATCTCCAGCCACTGACTTGGCGTCTTCACAGGCTTCACCGCTCTTGAGATCTTATCCATGCTTGCAGGCAGCAGCGCAAAGTCGCCCGCCTTCAATGTCGTGCCGCCCACGCTGATCTCACCGCTCACCACGGCCAGCGTTACACATTCACCGGCTTCTCCCACGACTCCGGCTTTATCACACAGCCGTACATCGAAGTATTCACACTTCACCAGCGTGCCATCTGCTTGGATCTGCTGCACCTGTGGCTCGAAATCCGCGAAGTCGATGCTCTGCAGTGACTCCTGCACATGCAGCGCACGCGGTTTGCCATCCAGACCGACGCGGTTCCAGTCAAACACACGATACGTCGTGTCGCTGTTCTGCTGAATCTCATAGATTAGCAATCCGGCTCCGATGGCATGCACGCGCCCGCTGGGAATGAACAGGCAGTCACCCGTGTGTGCTTCGATCACATGCACTACCTCGGCCATGGTGCCGTTTTGCAGCGCCGTTTCAAAATCTGCCCGCGTTACGCCGGGCTTCAAACCGGCATAAATCTTCGCGCCAGTATCCGCATGCGCGATGAACCACATCTCCGTCTTTGGTTCACCCTTCAACGCCGCTGCCATGCTCGCCGGTGGATGCACCTGGATCGAAAGATCATCACACGCATCGAGAATCTTCATCAGTAGTGGATACGTAGGGCTCGTGGAATGAAGCGATGCTTTGCCAAACACCTCCTCGCGGTGGTTCGCCCACAATTTATGGATCGACATGCCCTCTCCCGTCACGCTCATGGCCTCTGGCCGATCTGAAATCGTCCAAGCCTCGCCAAAAGGCGTCGTCGCGTCTGGCAGGGTAGCTCCCAGTAGCGTTTCCATGCGCCGACCGCCCCAGACACGGCTTTGGT
>CANIZT010000420.1 GCA_947471905.1 Verrucomicrobiaceae bacterium | reverse complement strand
TGCACGACGTCGACACCATCTCGAACGCGTTTCTTCGAGGGATCCCGCCAGGAGTTCGGTTTGCAATCCGTGGCAACGGCCCAGGGTTTGAAAAGTTGCGCCGAGCAATGGGTGAAATGAAGGGATCTTCAGGAGTGTCCTTTGGGCCGAACATGGTCGAAAGTGAATGGGCATTCGAATTGCGTCGCTGTCCGGTCGCGCTGGTGACCTTGAAGGCTGGGGCTGAGCACCTAGTGATGCCGAGCAAAACGTATAGTGCGCTACTGGCCGGCCAAGCCATCCTCGCGGTCTGCGCTGCCGATTCCGATCTCGCGGATCTGGTTAATACTAACGACCTAGGTTGGACAATCGAACCAGGTGATGAAGATGGCTTCCAGAAAGTGCTGTTAAGTATAGCTGAAAATCCAGAAGAAGTGGCGCTAAAACGCCGGAATGCCGCAGCAGTAGGACGGAAGGCTTACGAGCAGGGGGTTTTAGTGAAACAGTGGAGCAGCCTTCTGTCGGAAGTCGTGGCATCACGTGAGTCGGAGGTCATAATTTGAGGGCAAGCGCTGCTGATAATATGACGCGCAAAACAGTTCTGAATCTCGGGATGGGAATGCTCTTCGCGGCGGGGATTGCCCTCGTGGTGCGAAGCGAAGCAGGGCGAGAGAGTAAGTCTCTTTTGCACCTTTTGCCTGTCCCGGACGCGCAAGGTATGGTGGTGGAATTACCGCTGGGCGCATCTAAAGCGGAAATCGAAAATGTGGAGGAGATACTCCAGTTCGAGGAATGTACATATCGGGAAATATCGATGGGTGCACGGAAACTTTCGGTGTTCGCGACGACATGGAAGCCAGGCAGCGTCCCCCCAACCCAAGTCGCCGCGCATACGCCGGATCAATGCTGGCCAGCCGTCGGCCAAACGCTCATCGAAACGCGCCCCGGTGAAAGTTTTGCCTGCGCCGGATTACAATTGTTACCCGCAGAGTCGCGGGTATTTGCTGATAACGAAGGACGAACTACCTACGTGGCATTCTGGCATATTGTCGGCAAGCGGCTATTCAACCCAAGTCCGGCAAGATTTTCTGGCTTCAGGGAAGCTCTGCGGCAGCTGGCGGAGGGAGACAATCGCCAGTACTTCGTGCGTATCGCTTCGCGCTATCCGATTGCTGAGCTCTTGGGGGACCGTGAGATGGCTGAAGCCCTGGCGCCATTCCTTCACCAAGTTGTCGGGAGCCGTCCGGAATAGTGAGTCACATGATTCCAGTGACCGTCTTAATGCCGATTATTGCTCTCGCGGCTGCTCTGCTGGTGCGCTGGGCGGCAGGGATTGCTCGCCGCGTCGCATTGCTCGATATCCCGAATGAGCGCAGCTCGCACAAGGTACCGGTGCCGAGGATGGGAGGCGCCGCGTTTGTCCCGGTGATGTTTGGGGGGCTGCTGTGCGGTTGGTCTCCCGATTTCTTTCAAAGAGGGATACCGGCCTCGTTTTTTTGGGGTGCCGCCACACTATATTGCATCGCACTCGTTGACGACATTTGGTCCGTGAATGCCCCAATCCGCCTGGCTTGCCAGTTCTTTTCCGCGGCGGTTTTCCTCGCTGGAGTTTCGGCCTACCAACCGTTTGTAACATCGTGGCCAGTGTTCGTTGTGTGCGCGATCTGGATCGTTGGAGTGGTGAACATCTATAATTTTATGGACGGGATCGACGGGATGGCTGGGGTGCAGGGTGTGGCGGCCGGAGTCGGCTGGTTAATGATTGGGATTGTTTTGGGGACGCCGGCGACTCTTGTGCTGGGGGGCTGCGCTGCTGCGGCGTCGGCCGGGTTTCTCACTCTGAACTGGTATCCCGCCCGGATTTTTATGGGTGACGCGGGCAGCACGGTTTTGGGCTACTGCTTTGCCTCCGCACCATTTCTCGCTTGGGCTGAATTGGGCGGGCGCCCGCAGGGGCTCAAAATAGTGTTTGTTGCGTTACTTCTAATTTGGCCATTTCTCGCCGACGGGATTTTCACGATCCTACGGCGGATGCGGAACGGCGAAAATGTTTTGTTGGCTCATCGGTCTCACTTATATCAAAGGCTGGTCATCGCCGGGAACAGCCCGCAGCGGGTCACCTTGGTCTATGGCGGAATGGCCGCGATCGGGGCTGTGCTCGGTTGGTTTGTGGTTATCGGGGAAATGGGTCCGTTGTTTCTGGCGGCGGGTCTGGTGAGTGTGTGCTTTTTTGGGCTATGGTGCTGGACCCAAACTTCAGAGCGGAAGAGCTTTCCCTGATATGAAAGCATGTGTCGGGGCGTCGCCTGTGGCGAGTTGAGGACGCCTTGCTGATTTCGAGTAGGGTGAGCAAAGTAATTCATCCCCTTGCCAGGGCTCTCGTGTGGCTATCCCTGATGGGCTCCTGTTCTGTCGGTATGGTTCTTGTCCTCAAGAATGGCGGTCCGGGGCGTTCAATTGAGAGGCAATTTGCGCCGGGTGTTTTGGGAAGAGAAGCAAGCGTCTTCTTCATGACGAAGCGGACGTTCGCATCGCCGCCTGGGCGGCACTCAAGTTCCGGCTTCGTCAGCCGTTTTATGTACGGGGTCCCATCTGAATGGTCGGACGCGAACGGCCTTACACCGGCGTTTAGGTTTGCGCACAATTTGGCGTCAGTGTTCCCGCCTTCGCTTTATCTAGATCACCCGGACTTCTTTCCGTTGCTCGATGGCAAGAGGCTTCAGCCGCCGAACGGGTCCTGGTTTTGGAATCCGGATATCGCGCGTGAAGATGTCGCGCGCTACGCGGCCAAAGCGGCCCGGACGGATTTCGAGACGAATCCGGCATTGGTGAGTTTCGCACTCGGCGTGAACGATGCACTCATCTGGGGAGAGTCACCGGAGTTGTTGGCGCTAACCGGGGGGCATCCCCCGCCCTCAGGAATTCCGGCGCGCAGGAGTTTTAAGTGGTTCCGGGAGCGTCCGGATTATTCGAATCTCGTCTTCACCTTTATGAACCGCGCGGCCGCGGAGCTGGAAGAGACTCATCCGGACAAATATCTCGGTGCGCTGGCGTACTATTGGTCCGAGAACGCGCCGGAGTTTCCGCTGCATCCGCAGGTGGTGCCATTTTTGACGGCAGATCGCTCACAGGGATATGATGCGAAGTTTAAGCGGGAGGAGTTGGAGTTGCAGGCTCGCTGGGGGCGGCTGGCCGGAGGGCGGAGGCCGGAGGACGGAGGAGGGATGGCGGAGGGGCGGAATTCCGGAGATTCGGAATTCCAGAATTCCGGCGTGCCGTCCTCTGGCCTCCGGCTTCCGGCCTCCGTCCGCCGCCTCGGCCTCTACGACTACCTCTACGGTGGCGGCTTCCTGATTCCGCGGATTCACACGCGATTGCTCGCCGAAAATCTCCGGCACGCTCGCCAAGCTGGATTCACCGACTACTTTGCGGAGGTAAATCCGAACTGGGGGCTGGATGGACCGATGCCCTGGCTCGCGGCGCAGTTGCTGCAGGATACGGGACAATCGGCGACCGTCCTGCTCGATGAGTATTACGCGCGGTATTTCCGCGAGGCCGCGGTTCCGATGCGGCGGTTCTTCGAGCGCTGCGAGGAACTGTGGATGGCGCAGCCGGGACCGCCGTATTGGTTGAAGCACTATCGTAATCAATCGCAGGCGGTGGTATTTCCGGAGTCGGCGGTGCGGGAGTTGCGTTCAATGCTCGATGCCGCGCAGCGCGACGCCTGGTTCGGTC
>CANIZT010000419.1 GCA_947471905.1 Verrucomicrobiaceae bacterium | reverse complement strand
CAGCTTGCCTTCACGTGCTGCCACAGTTCCACCGAGCATTCCAATGATCAGCGTCAGATGCTGCAAAAACGCACCCTGAGCCGGAATTCCAGTGTGGAAAAACTGCCGGAGGGCAACCTCGAGAAACGGCAATAGCGTGGTAAGAGCCAAGGCAATAACGAGCAGCCCATTCTCGAGGCTCCTGAGAATCAATTGCCATTTCGGCGCTTGAAGATCCGGCATCTGCGCTTGATCCAAAGATGGCACCCTCATGGCGTTGAAGATTGGCGCAGGTGTTTTTCTTCCAGGAGCCGGCTAACCTCGTCAAAGACATCCTCCGGAACCATCGTGCCTCGGATTTTAGGGTAGGTCTTTTTCAGCAACTCTTCCCATGCACGAATATTTGCCTGACTGGGTTTGTGCACACTCAGACCTCGTTGCTGCATGGCTTTAACGGATTCAATGGCTTCTTTGCGGCCTTCAATCTTGATGGCATTCCCAGCGCTTCTGGACGCTTTGATCATCTCTTGCTGAAGGACAGCCGGGATCTTGTCCCACACATCTTTCTTGACCACTGCAGCGCCAATCAGCGGTGCGTAATTGAGTTCCAGCATGTGCTGCGCCGATGTGTCCACTTGAGCGGCAAGCGCCACGAATGGCGGCATAGGAACGGCGTCGATCAAACCAGTTCGTAAGCCTGGTAGGATGTCATTCGTCTCCAAGGACACGGGTCTTAACCCAAGACTTTGCATCAAAGAAAACTGTTCTCGTTCGCCTGACCAGCAGAACACTTTTTGCGGCACGAGATCCTCCGGATCCAAAACATGCTTTTTGGAAAAAATCCGGACCCAGCCAGCGTCAGCCCAGAACAGCACAACGAAACCTTTGGCAGCTAGTTTCTCCTCCAGCATGACATGCATTTTGTCGTTGATATAATCCACGTCATCGAGATCACGAAACATCAATGGTATGTTCTGCATACCTCCCACTGCGGGTTCAATCTGGGAGAGTCCGACCGCCGTAAGTAAGCCGGCATGTAACTGCCCCTGTCTGATTCGACGCACCATTTCGGCATCGCCTCCCTGGGATCCATCAGGGTAAATCGTGAGGGAAAGTGAACCACTTGAAGCTTTTCGCCATGCTTCACCCATTGACTGTAATTGGCGGTAATAACTTGAGCCTCGCGGAACAAGGGTGCCAAGTCGGATCTTGGAAGGTGCTTGGGCGGAAAGTGGCGGAGCTGCGATGGCCAGTGCGAAGAGTGCGCCGAAAATGATGCGCCGTAAACGACGATTAGAATGATGGGTTGTTCTCATGAGTTTGGTTCGGTTGCTGTGGTTTTAACTGGAAGCGTTTGCGTCATTGTCGGATTTTTCCGGTAAGGAAACTGGGAGAATGAGGTCATCTTTGTGCGCGAGGAGCCAACGAGCGCGCCGCTGCATAACGAGGTTGGAAAGACGCATCGCAGGATGGGCATCCACATCGATGGCTAGCGCTTTTTGCAGGAGAGATTCAAACTCCTTCGCGTCTTGCTTTGGGACGGCAACAGCCTCGGCAAAAGACACATACGGACTCGCATCAGCACCTTTGGAGAGTTCCACTGCCCGTTTGAAGTGTTGACGTGAACGCGTCGTTGAATCCCCCTTGAGACCTTGACGGTTCGCTTCGTATTTGATGAGGAATCCATGGATCGCTCCATTTTCGAAGGATTCATCGAGTTCCAGAGCTCGATCAATGAGCGCCTCGACCAGCAATTGGTCCGCGACCGTCTCGGGCCGGTCGGGGCGAATGCGCAAACCTCCCGCTGCTGCCGTCCAATACGCCAGCGCCACATCATCTTTGGTCAACTGGCGAACAGCTACCTTGGGATTGGCGCGGAGAGCTTTTTCGAAGCCGGGATGATTCAGTTCAAGTCCTCGCATGCCATAGTTCCAAGAGCGCTTGAACATGCGCGTGGCACGATCACGCTTCTCATTTGCGGCGGCTAAGTCTTTCTCCTCCAATTCGTCAGCTTCCTGTTGAATGAAGGCATAGCCGTATTGCGTGAAATAGCTCGCGGAGGCCAGTAGCAGTCCCTTGTGTTTTGGAGTCTGCTCCAGTAGACTTTCCATCATCTTTAGACTGAAGGGGATCGCTGACTTCACGAATTCAGGGTCATCATCACCACTAAATGTGGTGCCGGCTCCAGCAAAGGCATCCCCGACTTTGTTAACCGCTACTTGCTTCAGCGAGGTGCAGCTTGTGCCCGTGATCAGCATAAAAACGCCAAGGCAGGTGAAGCCAAATATTTGTAGATGAATATGGATGGTGTTCATGGAGGGAGAGGAGAGGAGTGGACCAACCGGTCCACCATTTGAAGGTGACCAATCTTGGTCTTGCCTCTTACTTCCGGAAATGACGCTCAAGGTAACAGCCCTCCGAAATATTTTTTTGACGGGCAGAATTGGGATCCGCACAAAACGGTACAACGGCCACACCATGGCAATCAAAAAGACTTTCACTGTTCTTTATGGGCGATTCTGATCAAAAAACTCAATCCCACATTCATGCGGGAGCAGAAGCGCCCTGATTTGATTTCGGCCGAGTTAGAGGATGGCGTGTATTATAATTTTTACGGGCCTTGTAACCTTTGTTGACGCGATCCGGATGTAGGCACTGAAACCACTCACTCCCCTCATGATCCAAACCCAACAAGCCGTGCAAATCCAAGTCGAACAATCCATGCGATCCAGTGATTACATCATCAATCTGGTTCTGAGTGTCATTTTGATCGTCGGGGTCTATCAGTTTTATTTTTGGTGCCAGCGCAATCATATCAGGAAGCCCCGCGAGTTCCGTTTGTCGATTGATGACAGTATCCCCTACTGGCCGCGATGGGTTTGGATTTACTCGTGCCTCTACTATCCGATCATCGTGTACATTAATTTTGTCATGGGTTCCCCAAGGCAATTCAACCACGTTGCCATGAGTTTCATGGTGCTGTTAATGATGCAGATGGTGTTTTTTGTTTTCTTTCCGGTGACGGTGCCCGAACAGTGGCGCGACATCAATCAACGACGCGGACTTTCGGAGCGGTTTCTGGCATTTGTGCAAAAATACGACGCGCGGTCCAACAGCTTTCCAAGCATGCATACCTCGGTCGCGACACTCACCGCGTTGCATCTTTATTCCAACACTGGTCCGGTGGCCATGGCGTTTCCCACGCTTATCGCTCTGAGCTGTTTGTTTACCAAGCAGCATTACGTACTCGATTTGCCTGCCGGTGCATTGCTGGGCGGGTTGGCGTTCTGGATTTACCAACTCACCTACAGCGCAACATTTTGATTAACCTCCTACCCTAGCCTTGTCTCTAGCGACCCTGGCATGAACGACGCTGGCTGGGCATCACCGCCGATTTGATTGTTACGATCCGGCCACGGACCAATGGACTCCGTTGAACAAGAGCGGCGCGCCGGAGGGAAGGACGCAGGAGACGGCTGTCTGGACTGGAGATGAATTTCTCCTGTGGAGTAAAGGATATAACACCAATGCATTGAAGGAGGCGTGGTCTTTCAAGCCCGGCAGGCAGTGATGTGTTCACGATCATCAAAAGGCCTGTAACCATGTGGAGGCGTTCCGGATGTAGGCGGTTGGAATCACTATCAACCGCCTACACATCCACTCATGAAACGTCGTTGCACCCCTTCCTTCTCAGCGCGAGCCGTATCCGCTGGACTCATCCTCACGCTTGTGAGCT
>CANIZT010000418.1 GCA_947471905.1 Verrucomicrobiaceae bacterium | reverse complement strand
CCAGGGCATCATCACCAATCTCAGCGCTGGCAGCGGTTCTGTCACCATTCTGGGCACCCAGAGCACGACGTTCTCCGGCAACATTTATGACGGCTCCGGCACCACGCAGCTCATCAAGAGCGGCGGCGGCACCCTGACTCTCGGACCTTTGGTCGCGGGCAATCCCAATGCGGGCATGAACACCTTTACCGGTGGCACCACGATCTACAGCGGCACCTTGGTGGTGCAGAATCCTTTCGGTCTTGGCGGCGGCCCTACACTCGCTGGCGCGCCCGTTCCGCTCGGTACGGCGGGAGCCACCTTCACCACCCCCGGCGCGGTCTCGCTCTTCGGCGGCACCCTGAATTTGCAGAGCAATGGTGGTGGCGCGAATGGCGTGATCATTTTCGGCAATCCGACCACGAATGGCATCAATGTCATCGTCAACAACAGCGCCACCATCAATGTGGACCGCCCCAGTGCCAGCAGTGGCAATGCCATCCAGATCGGCAACCTGTCCATGGGCAATGAAACTCTTGGTGTGACCGGTGGCAACAGCTACCGCCTCAAGGTGGCAGGCACCACCACGCTCGGCGGCAGCGCCGGCATCTTCAATCCAACGTCTGGCAATCCGGTGGCGCTTGAACTCGCCGGCCAGATCGTCGGCGGCACCAATGGCCTCATCAAGGCTGGTGGCGGCACCTTGATCGTCTCGGGCACGGGCAACAGCTACACCGGCGGCACGGCGGTGCTCGCAGGCCAGCTGCAGGTCACTGGCACCACGGGTAATCCGCTGGGCACGGGCGCGGTGATCATTGATCCAGGTGCCATGCTGCGCCTCGCCGGCAACGGCAGCCTGGGCGGCATCTCCAGTCTGAAAGTGTACAGCAGTCTCGGTAACTTCGGCCTCATCGCTCTCGACGACAGCTTCAGTCCCTCGACCACCATTCGCGATGCCTTCAACACCGCACCCTATGGCGGTGCGTTGCAGCTTGCAGTGCCGTTCTTCAGCGGTGCCATCGATCAGAGTTCCACGGCGGAGCAGTACCTCGGTGCCACCGGCACCACGGCTGAATTCATCGGCACCATCACCGCAGGCGGCGCTGGCTTCATGGGCAGCACCCTCTGGCATACCCCGACCGGCATCACCGGCAGCTACCGTCTTGGTGGTGGTGGCACCGTGAACCTCTCCGGCGCAGACAACATGCTCACGGGTGCCCAACTGCTCGAGATCGGCACCCCGATCCGCACCTTCAGCTATGACGCCGCAGCCCCAGGCAATGCCGCAGGCACGGTCTCCATCCGCGAGTCCAACAACTACACGGGCGGCACGGTCATCAACCGTGGCAGCACGCTCAACATTCAGGTGGGTGGCGCACCCGGCGGTTCCACACCGATCGGTACCGGCACACTGGAAATCAGCGACGCTGCGGTTCTGAGCATCCAGCAGGTCACGGGCTCGCTCTACAACGCCAATACCAGCGCGAATTCCGTCAGCCAGATCCTCCTGCGTGTGAATGGCCGTATCGACCTCGACAACGGTGCCGGTGTCTTCACCGGTGCGGGCAATCAGGGGCGCTGGGCGGACGCCACCGGTCTCGCGATGAACGGCGGCGTCTTCCGCCTGCTTGGTGCAGCCAGCGCGCAGACGGCGGAATCCATTGGCAATCTCGACTTCAGCCTTGGTTCAGGCCAGGTCACCGTCGCGCGTGCCGCAGGTGCCGGCTCTGCCACGCTGAATGTGTCAGGCATCACCCGCGGGTCGGGTGATTCACGTGGTGCGCTGCTGCTCACATCCTCCACGGCGTTCAGCCTCGGCATCCCGACCACCACCATCGTCTCCGGCACCACGAATATCAACACCACCGTGAACATGGCCAACACTTCTGGCCTGTTCGTGGGTCAGTTGGTCACGGGTTCGGGCGTTGCGGCGAACTCCATCATCACCGCGATCACGGCGAACACCTCCATCACGCTGAGCGCCGCCACCACGACTTCGATCACTGGCAATCTTCTGACCTTTGGTCTCACTCCCACCAACTTTGACCGCATGACGGTCACCGGCGGCGCTGCCACGCTCGGCGGACTGGGCGGCAACACCATCAATGGTGCCGGCGTCACCGCTGGCGGGATGTTGAAACCCTACTTCATCGACGTCACGGACAATACCTTCCTGGGTTACAATCCGACCGCCAGTGGCGCAGGTTTCGGCGGTGTGGACACCGGCTTCCAGCCCATCGTGAATACCGGCATCACCACCCCCGTTCCCGGCGCGGGTCAGATCGCCTTCAGCAAGGCCTCTGTCGGGGGCACGCTAGCTGCCGGAGCCTTGGGCACCACCGGGCTCGAAATCTCCGATCTCAATACGGCTGCTGCGACTCTGGGTGATAATCCAAGCCTCTACGCCCTGCGCACCAATCAGAGCATCAGCCAGACCGGGACGTTCACCACGATCACGTTGGCGAGCGGTGGATTGATCGGCTACACGGGCAACATTGCCATCACCCCGAATCTCACCACCGCAGGTGAACTGGTGGTTTATGAAGGTACGGCCAACACCACCACGACGATCAATGGCATGATCACCGCCACCGGGATCACCAAGCTTGGCCTGGGCCATGTGGCCATCGCTGGTGACAACCGCGGCACCCTCACCGGCAACTTGGTGGTGGAAACGGTCAACAGCAACGGCCAAGGCTACGCGCAGCTCACCAACCAATACGCACTGGGCGGCAGCCTCACCAATCCCTATACGGTCGGCAACAACGTGATCATGAACGGGGGTTCGTTCCAAGCCAATGCCAGCGTGTGGTTCCAGAGCAACCTGACGATCAACACCGACTCTCTGTTTGCGGGCAACAACAACTCGGCGATGACCAATCTCATCGTCAATGGCTACGGTAGCAGCAATGCCACCAATCCGAACAACACCCCGGTCATCGCCTGGCAGGGAACCAACAACCAGTTCTTCTTCGGCAACGGCCAGTTGAATGGCGGTCCCGTTTCGTTCCGTACGGACAACGCTCTGGTCATCTACGGTGGACTCACCGGCAACACTTCTTCCATCCAGAAGTGGGGCGGCGGCTCTTTGCAGATTGCCGGGAACTCGACCATCACCGCACCGATCTATATCAGCCAGGGTGTCCTGATCTCCCTGAACGGTGCCACCGGTGGCGTCGGTCCCAACACCCAGACGCCTCTGGGCAGTGGTGCCATCACCATCAATCCTGGTGCGCTCATCCGCATGGCAGGCCCGCTTACCAACAGCATCACCCTCAACAGTGATGGTGCCAACCTTGCCGTCCTCGGTCTTGATTACAACCCGGGGCCGTCCGGCGCTTTGCCGACGGTTACCTTCAACAGCAACGGCGGGCCATTCTCCGGCACCATCGCCATTGACGTGGTCGGTTTCTCCAAGGCCATTGACCTGAGCACCTACGGTGGCGGCAATGCCTACCTCGGTTCCAATGCCAACGGCAACTACACCGCCTCCAGCCTCACCCCGAGCGGCACGGTCTTCCGTCTCGGTACGGGTGGTGCCACATTGCAGATGAACAGCCAGGTGCTCACGGGCGCAGGCAACTCGCTGCAAATCGGTGCGGTCAACAACACCATCGCTGCACAGAGCATCAGCCTCGGCAACAATGGCGGCACGGTAGTGCTCAACGCCATCGCTCCCACCAATGTTTTCGGCGGCGGTGTCACCATCAACACGGCGGCAGCTCTGCAGATCGGCGCTCCGGGT
>CANIZT010000417.1 GCA_947471905.1 Verrucomicrobiaceae bacterium | reverse complement strand
TCTTCGCCATTCTGCACCCTGTGAACATCGTTGATCCCAGCTTCATCCAATCTCTTCAAGCTCACCTCAGCCCCGAGCGTGTGCTCACGTCTGTCGAAGATATTATTCCTTACAGCTTCGATGGCACGGCGGTCCTGAAGCAACGGCCTGGAGCCGTTGTCTTTCCACTCACTTCAGAAGAAGTTGCTGATTGCGTGAGACTGGCCTGTAAACGCAGCATTCCCGTCGTCACGCGTGGTTCCGGCACCGGCCTCAGCGGCGGCAGCGTGCCGCTGGCGGGGTGTTTGGTGATCTGCCTCGTGAAGATGGACAAACTCATCGAAGTCGATGAAAAAAATCTCACTCTGCGCGCGCAAAGCGGCGTGATCACGAAGGAGATCGACGATGCCGCAGCCAAGGTTGGTCTTTTTTATCCACCCGATCCCGGCTCGATGAAAATCTCCACCATCGGCGGCAACGTGGCTGAAAACTCCGGCGGCCTGCGCGGCCTCAAGTATGGCGTCACGCGCGATTACGTCATGGGCCTCGAAGTCGTGCTGCCAGACGGCACGCTGACCTTCCTGGGCAACAAATGCGTCAAAGATGTGGCTGGTTACTCGATGAAGGACCTTTTCGTCGGCAGCGAAGGCACGCTCGGTATTATCACCGAGGTCATCCTGAAAGTACTGCCGCGTCCGAAGGCGCGCAAAACGATGCTCGCGCTCTACGACTCGATGGACGCTGCCGCGAAGACGATTTCTGCCATCATCGCCGCCAAGATCATTCCCTGCACGCTGGAGTTCCTCGACCGTGTCACGGTGCAGTGCGTCGAGGATTACGCGAAGATCGGCCTGCCGACCGATGTGGAGGCCCTCGTGCTCATGGAGACCGACGGTCATCCCGTTGTCGTCGAAGAAGAAGCCGCGCAGATGATGGCGCTCGCCAAAGCCAACGGTGCCCGTGATGTGCGTGCCGCTGCCGATGAAGCTGAAGGTGCCAAACTTGCCGCAGCACGCCGCAATGCCTTCTCCGCGCTCGCTCGCGTGCGTCCGACAACCATTCTCGAAGATGTGACCGTGCCGCGCAGTGAACTCGCCACGATGGTGGCCTTCATCGACAGTGTTGCAAAGAAGCACAAGCTCCAGATCGGCACCTTCGGCCATCTGGGCGATGGCAACCTGCATCCCACCTTCCTCACCAACGAACGCGATCACGAGGAGATGCACCGCGTTGAGATTGCGCTGGAGGAGATCGTTGAAGAAACCATTCGACTCGGAGGCACCGTCACTGGGGAGCATGGCGTCGGCCTTGCTAAAAAAGCCTTCCTCAAACGCCAACTCGGCGAAGGAAGCTACGAGCTCATGCGCAGCATCAAACAGGCCCTTGATCCGCAAGGGCTGCTAAACCCTGGGAAGATCTTCGATTTGAGGAACTGATCATGCCCCAAGCCTCGCTTCTTCAATCCCTCGATTACTCCGTGCTTCAGCAGTGCATGCACTGCGGCATGTGCCTGCCGACATGCCCGACGTATGTGGAGACCAAAATGGAGAAAAACAGTCCACGTGGCCGCATCGCGCTTCTGCGTGCGGTGGCCGATGGTGATCTAGAAGTCTCCAAAGCGCTATCGGATGAGATGTATTACTGCCTTGGCTGCCTTGCCTGCCAGACGGCTTGTCCAGCAGGCGTGAACTACGCGGAATTGTTTGAAACGGCCCGCGCTGAAGTGGAACTGGCGAATGTGAATGACGGTATGCAGCGCGGTTTCTGGCGCTGGATCACACTGAACGTCATTTTCATGCACCCGTGGCTATTGCGGCTCATTGGACGCGTTCTGCGGATATATCAAAGCACCGGACTCGACAAGCTGATGCGCAAAGTGCGCTTCTTTGGCCTCATGCCGCGTTCGCTGGCCACGCTGGAACCGCAGACACCGCAAATGGCCGAACAATTTTCTGATGAACTGATCTGGCCGGAGGAATCACCCAAGTCGGGGCAGGGGAGCCGCGTTGGCTTGCTCACGGGTTGCATTCAGGATCTTGCTTTCTCAAACATCAATCGCGACACGGCCGATGTGCTGCTCGCGAACGGCTGCGAAGTCATCACACCGCGTTCGCAGAGCTGCTGCGGCTCCTTGCACGCGCACAATGGCGAACTCGAACTGGCCCGCGAACTGGCGCGGAGGCAGATCGACAGCTTCGATCTCGATTCGCTCGATGCCATCATCACCAATGCCGGCGGGTGCGGCTCACATTTGAAAACCTACGGCCATCTGCTGCACGATGATCCGCTCTACGCCGCCAAAGCAAAGGTGTGGGACTCGAAGGTGAAGGACATTCACGAATGGCTCGTGCAAATCCGCTTCCGCAAACCGACCGCCGGTGCAGGCGTGAGCGAAGTCACGTATCACGAGAGCTGCCACCTCTGCCACGGGCAGAAAGTCGTCAGTCAGCCGCGTCAGGTGCTCGCCAGCATCCCCGGCCTCGTGTTGAAGGAACTGCCGGAGTCGAATTGGTGCTGCGGCAGCGCCGGCATCTACAACATCACCCAACCCGAGCAAAGCCAGAAGCTGCTCGACCGTAAAGTTGCCAACTTGAAGCTTACGCAGGCTCCCATTGTCGCCACCAGCAATCCCGGCTGCCATCTGCAGCTCGCCAACGGCCTGCGCTCCTGCGGCGATCATTCCTGCCAAGAAGTGACGCAGCCTGTGACTTTGCTGGCACGGGCTTATCGTGCTGAACGTAGCTGATGGTCATGGAACTCGATCTCACCGGCCCACTTCGCGAAGACGCCTACATGATCCTCGCAGGGCTCGTCACACCGCGGCCCATCGCGTTGACGACTACGGTTGATCTCGAAGGCCGTGTGAATGCGGCGCCGTTCAGTTTTTTCAACGTGCTTGGTGATTCACCGCCCATCGTCGGGCTTTGCCCAGGAGATCGTTCTCCCGGCGTGCCAAAGGACACGGCGCGGAACATACGCCTAACGCACGAATTCGTCGTGAATCTCGTCGATGAGGCGATTGCGGAGCAGATGAACCTCTGTTCCGCTTCACTTCCACAAGGTGAAAACGAACTTCTGCATGCCGGCCTCACCGCCGTGGCCAGCAGCGTCGTTAAGCCGCCACGCATCGCTGAATCTCCCGCCAGCTTTGAATGCCGCAGCCACAGCATCATCGAGATTGGTGACAATCGCCTCATCATTGGCGAAGTCCTCCGTGTCTACGTGCGTGACGACATCTTCGATACTAAAACCTGGCTCGTGAAGCCCGGCACCTATCATCCGATTGGCCGCATGCAGAGTCCACATTGGTACTGCCGCACACAAGACATGTTTGAACTTCGGAGGCCGAGGTGAATCGCTGGTATTTCGTTTTTGAGCGTTTAAGGCTCTGGTAAGCGATGGATCTGCCAGATATCCATGCCGCCCTCTCCACCGGGTCCGTCCCAAGCGAACCAGAGAGTGTGGCCATCGGGCGAAAGCCATGGTGTCGCGATCTTGCCTTTGATCGGCCAGTTGAGAGGACTTGCCATGAAATTGCCTTGGTCATCAAGGACGCCCATGAAAAGCACGGATGGAGATTGGTCGGCGGAACTTGCATCGTTCCGCATGAAGAGAATTGTGCGATTGTCAGAGGCTAGAAATACTTGCCGCTCGGTGCCTGAGCTGTTGACTCCGGCACCTAAATTCACGGATTTCTCGAACGGTGAAGTCATTGATTTGCGATTGCTGCGCCAGACATCCCACCAGCC
>CANIZT010000416.1 GCA_947471905.1 Verrucomicrobiaceae bacterium | reverse complement strand
AGCATGGTCCAGTCGCTGTGGGTGAAATTCAGCAGGCTGAGATCGTTGCGCAGCACTTCCTCAAAGAACAACTGTGTCTCCAACGGCATGGCCCAGAGCAGCAGGTAGTCGAAGTCGCTGTAAAGCTGCGGATCAGGGATGGTGAAGTCAATTTTGCGCAGATCGAGCCACTGACCGGCGAAGTTTTCAGTGAAGCGTTTGGCACGCGGTGCTTTGAGCATGCGCTCGACTTGTGCGTGCAGCACGTTGGGCTGATGCAGCTCGTTTTTCGTCGCGAGGGCGATGAGTTCTTCATCAGGTGCAGTGGACCAGAGGAAATACGAGAGGCGCTCGGCGAGCGAGAAGTCATCCAGCTTGGGATGCTCGGCCTCCATGAGGAAAAGGAAGTCAGGCGAGGAAAGGATGAGCTTGAAGCCATACGCCATCGCATCATGGAAGCTGTAGTTTTGGTCGAGCTTCGCGTGCACCTTGGATATGAAGTGTTGTTGGGCTTCTTCGGTCACGGGTCGGCGAAAGGCACGTGGCAGGAAGGCGCGGATGAGGCGCTCGGCATCGACTTTGGCATTCTCAGAGGCGGGAATGAGCGGATCGGAGAACCATTGGCTTTCGGTGCGCTTTTCGCTGATCGTCGGCACGCGGGTTTTGGCCATTTCTGCCTTCACCACCGAGCGCGCTTTGAGCGGCACGTCGCCGTAGAGTGCTTTGTAGCTCGCGGGTGGAAATGCGTCGATGGGGCCGTCGATTTGCATCCACTCCACCATCACGCCGGGGCCGGTGTATTCATCGATGGGCTTCTTGAAGATGCGGATGTCCCAACTGGTGAGCAAATTCACCACCGGGGCCTGGTTGCGTCCAAGTTCGACTTCGTATTCGATGATCTGCGGCTTGCCGTGCGGGATCTCGCGCACCTCGCGCAGCACGGGTGACTCGCGACCACTTTGATTCACGACCATCAAGCCGACAGGAATCGGTTTGGCCTCGGCACCGACGGCGCAGGCGGACAGGGTCACGCGGTAACGACCTGCAGCTTGAACGGAGGACGTGGCGCATAAGCCGTAACGCGGCAGCTTGCTATAGAAGATAAGCGCGTCGCCCTGGAGCTTGCAGCTTCGAGTGAGGGCTTGTTGAAAATTGGGGCCCTTCTTGGTCATCTCGAGACCGGTGCGGCGATCACTGTAGGGGATCGGCGGACTGATCGGAATCACGGATGCGATGGCTTTGGCAGCGGCTTCTTGATAAAGCAGCAGGTGCGTGGAGGAGACATCCAGCGCATTGCTGACGTTGTCGAAGCCTGCGGCACTGCTGTCTTCCGGCAGCATCTCCTTCAGCGCGACATTCGTGCCGAGAAGATCGCGCAGCGTGTTCTCATATTCGGTGCCGTTCAGCCGACGAACGATGACGCGGCCATTTTTTTGCTGCTGCGCCATTGATGCGGCATGCAGGTGCTCGCGCAGGAACTTCGTCGTGGAATCCAATTCGGCCTGTAGTGGGCGCTCCTGCTTTTTGGGCGGCATTTCACCTGCGACGAGCTTGTCGAAGACCTTCGTCCATGTGGCAGCGGCTTTTGGATCATCAAAAGTCTGCTTCAGCGTGTCGAGACGCAGCCCGGCCTTGTGCGTTTCAGCGTCGTGGCATTCGGTGCAGTGCTGGTCGATGAAAGTGGCGATGTCAGCGGCCTGGGTGAGAGGCGCAAGTGAGAGCAGGAGAAGGAAGCACCGTGGAGGCATGGTAAAGTGTGCTACTGCACAAAAATAAACTGCTGCGTGTTCAGGAGGCTGAAGACGAGGTCTTCGATGCCGGTGAGACCGTTGGTTTGGGCTTGCAGCCAGGTTTCGCGCTCCGTGGCGGTGGGTTTGCGGCTGAGGAGCGTCATGTAGAGGGCCTCGACCTTCTCATCGGGATACGGTGCCTTGTTCACGGAGAGCATGAGTTGGCTGTTCTTGCCGGTGATCTGCGGGAGGAGGCTGCCGTTCATCATGGCGAGTGCTTGTGGCACGCTGGCTTCGTTGTTGGCGTTCTCGATGGTCTCGCGATCGCTTTGGCCAAACTCACGCAAATAGTGGCCGCGCGGAGCCGGGCTTGGCAATTCGGCGGCGCGGAGCCAGTTGCGCTGGATCTCGTCGCGGCTGCGGTAGTAGTTTGAGCGCTCTTTTTCAGGGATGCCGAAGTAGTCGGCCTCGATGGCGTAAGCGGCGTGGCGTTTGGCCTCGGCGGCCTTTTTCTCCTCGGGAGTGAGCAAGACGGGATCGTAGCCTGGAATGCGGATGGTCTCGGCGTTGCCAGACATCATCATCATGCTTTCACCGCCAGCGGTGGTGGTTGTTAAAGAGGCGGTGGCGAGTGGTTTGCCAGTGACTTTGGCATACAGGCGTTGTTGCGAAGGGATCATCACATCACGTGCGACGACGGCGCGGGCATCGCGGGTGACGGTGCGGTATTCCTGTCGGATTTTCTGGAGTTCCTCACGCGCAGCGACTGCGGCGGCCTTGGCGGGCTCGATTTCGACGCCGACTGCTTTTTTGGCCACGGCTTCAGCTTGCTGGGATTTCTTCGTGGCCTCGCCAATTTTGGTCTGCAGTTGGGTGATGGCATCTTTTTGGCCTTTGTAGATGTCCGCGGCTTTTTGCACGCCAGCGAGGACTTCCTCGGGCTTCATGGTGTTGATGGCATCGACAGATTTTTTTGCCTGAAGCACCTGCTGCAACGCATTTTCACGTGCGACGGTGTTTGGCATGTCGGGATCGGGATTGATGAGGGTGATGAAGCTATCCCACATCTGTTCGGCGCTCATGCGGCGCAGCAATGGACCGGTGAAGTGATACACATTGCCCGGCGCATGCTCCTGCCGCGTGACCTGACGCTGATAGGTCTGCGTATTGTAAAGCACGGTGAGAAAGGCACGCATGTCGTAATCGAGATCGCGCATGAGCTTCTCGAGATGTGTCTGGAGTTCCGGGATCATCGGCGTGGTGGCATCAAAGAGCTCATCAAGTGGTTCAATGAGCGCGAGGCCGAAAGCGCGCTTCCAGAGGCGATTCGTGATGACGGTGGTGAAGCGCGGGTTGTCCTTGCTGGTCATCCAGCGAGCATAGGCCTGCAGTTGGGTCTCGCCGGGTTGAACATTGCATTCATGGCCGAACATGGCGGCTGGATCGACGGCGCTGCGTGGCTTGGCATCTGCATATTGGTAGTCTTTGGGCAGCGCTGGCCTGCTCTTCTCATTGTACGTGAGCGCGGTGTCGCGGACGTTGTTGCGAGCCTCCAGCATGGCCTCGCGGAAATAGAAGTCCTCGGAGCGCATCTTCTTTTCCAACGCCTGCCGTCCCTCGGAGGCGACCTTGGTTTTTTCTTGGTAGTCCTTTTCCAAGACCGCATACTGCTCCGCTGTCATGTCCTTGGTTCTCTTCGGCCGAGTGGGATCGGGGTTGGCTTTGCGCTGCTCGGCGCGGATGGCGTTCTGATCATCGTTGTGCATGCGCTGTGTCTCAGAGAGCACGCCGCCGTAGTTCTGGCCCTGCACACCGTAACTGAAGCTGGCCATCTGGTAGAACTGCATCTGCGTCCACTTGTCGAAGGGATGGTTGTGACACTGCGCGCACTCGATGCGCGTGCCGAGGAAGACGCGCACGGTGTTGGCCATGTTGTCGAGCGGCATGCCCTGATCGCGGTAGTAATAGCCGATGGCTCCATTCTCCCATGGCCGCCCCTGAGCGGAGATCATTTCGGCAACCATCTT
>CANIZT010000415.1 GCA_947471905.1 Verrucomicrobiaceae bacterium | reverse complement strand
TTCGTAGGCTTCGTTGATCAGACAGAGATCGCCGAGGGCGTCCTTGAGCGGGTCGATATCCTTGGCGCTGAAACCGAGATGCAGATGCCTGCGCCAGCCTTCGGCGTATTCAAAGTGGCCCGAAAGCCTTCCGATGGCGCGGGATGCCTCGTCCATGCTGATGAGGTAGGAGTCCATGCCTTGGCTGACATCCAGCCAGTGTTTCTGGCTTTCATGCGCAGCTAATGACTCACGCTTGTGCGTATGGACACGGGTCGTATCGACATAAGCACCGGCTTGGAGCTTTTGACGCAGAGGGTCACACAGACCATGCGGCATGGCGTGATAGACGGTCACGTCATGCGAATAGGACGGCAGGTGTGGCTCGGTCTGAAAGTTCGGAATGCAGTGAGCGAAAGCAGCGGTGACGGCGAGACGACTCGCTGCCATGTGATCCTCCATGTAATCAGCAGGCGCATGCGTGAGCACGATGCTGGGCTGCGCCATGCGCACGACGGCGGCCACTTGCCGCAGGTATTTCACGTCATAGGTCAGCTCCAAGTCATCGCAAATTGGCGGGTAGAACATAGCGCCAAGGATGCGAGCGGCTTCTTTGCCTTCTTCGAGACGTTTACGGGTCGTCGTTGGGCTGTCCATCTGCACGGAGCCGCCATTGCCCGTGCACATGTTCATGTAGTGGATGTCCCAGCCGCGCTCTTTGAGCAGCAGCATGGTTCCGGCAGCGACGAACTCGATGTCGTCAGGATGAGCGAAGAGGGCGAGGACTGAAGGCATGGTTTTGGATTGGTTTAGATTTTGTTTTCGTATTGATCATGTCTGCCGATGAAAAACCAGAGGATCGTGCCGTCAGTTTCGAGACCAAGCGTACGATGATTGTCATCGACGCGCACGGACCAGAACTTGCCCACTTTCTTGAAATGCAGCGACGGGTGCAGGTGGTTCTGCAGCCAAAGATGGTATTGCTTCTGCGCTCGAGCCTGCGTTGCGGCAGGCAGCCGGTTGAAATGCTCCCAGAACTCAGGCGCTACGGAGGAATTCATTGAGCGGAGTGCTTTTTCCGGCCTGATGGTCGCGCAGAGCTTTGGCTGCCATTTGATCAAACTTGCCTGCATGGATGGCTCGCTCGAAGTCGGCATCGACACGTCTCGCTCTTGCCTCATCAAACCAGGACGCCAACACTTCAAAATCCTGCCCGGGCAGTGATTCAATGGCTTGCTCAATCTCCAGGACGGTGCTCATGCGATTATTCTGCTCAAAGTGGCGAAATATGCAAGACGGTCAGCGGCTCATTCACATCGCAAAGATTTTGTCCATGCGCTCAGTCAGCGTCTTGAGGCCACCGGGATTGATGCCGCCGCGTTGTTCGCTGATGGCCCAACCGGTGTAGCCAGCGGCATCGAGGGCTTTCATGATAGCGGGCCAGTTGTTGTCGCCTTCGGTGAGATCGCAGTCGAAACCTTTCCAGACTCCCTCATCCTTCATCTTCTTGGTGCTGTATTCTTTGACGTGGATGCGGTTGATGCGCTTGCCGAGCACCTTGATCCACTGCTCCGGCCAGCCGTAGCGAAGCACGTTGCCAATGTCGAAATGCCAGCCGACGATCGGATCGCCGATTTCATCAAGGTAACGGACGGCTTCGAGTGGACTGAGGATGAAATTGTTCCAGACGTTCTCGATGGAAATCTTCACGCCAAGTTCCTTAGCTAGAGGCACGGCCTTCTTGATTTCGGCAATCGAGCGCTCCCAAGCGAGATCATACGGCACCTCCTCATTGCAGACACCGGGAACGACGAGAATCGAGTCAGCATTGTAGGCTTTGGCATCGCGCAGCGTTTGCAGCACGCCTTGGAGGCCCTGTTCGCGAACCGCAGGGTCATCGTGCGTGAGCGTCTGCTTCCAATGCGTGTGGCAGCACACGCTGGCAGCTTGGAGTCCGGATTGACCAAGCGCATCGAGCACTTCCTGCTGATTCATGCCACCGGCAGGCTCGACACCTTCATAACCAGCCGTTTTAGCTGCGGTGTATTTTTCAATCAACGTGCCCTTGATGCCAAGCGTGCCACCCATGATGGCTTTGCGAAGCTTGCGCACGGGCTTGGCTGATTCTTGAGCTGAAAGACCGCTGGCGGCAAGGATGGCAGTGCTGGAGAGAGATTGCAGGAAGTGGCGGCGTGAAGACATAGCTTGAATACGAAGGTGAGAGCCGTGAGTTGCACGGGTAGTTCAATGAATCGTGATTAGACCAGGAATGTCTCAACCATTCTTCGCCAGCAGTGCTTTCGCCGCCTTCTCGATTTTCGGCAGCAGCTTGGCCGGAAGTTCGGTGAGCAGTGGCAGCACCGGTCCGGTCTGTGCGACACCTGAAAGCGCAACGGCGTGATGCAAAACGAGGATTGGGCTATGGGCATTGCGCAGGTCTTCGAGTTCGACGAACTCTTCGCGGATGGCTTCGGCTGTGGTCCAGTCTTTCTTCAGAATGGCTTTCAGCAAAGCCGTGGAGCGCGAAGGAGCAATGCATACGCAGCCAGCCGTGAAGCCTGTGACGCCGAAGTCACGCAGATGAATGATGGAAGGCTGCTCCCCGATGCCGCTGACGATGAGCTTGGTGTCCACCAGCTTGATGAGTTTCTTGAGGTAAGGGTCTTTCTTCGGATCTGGCTCGACGATGGCGTATTTGATCCAGGAGATCAGGCCGTCGTTGACGAGCTCAGCAGCGAGTTCGGGGGTGATGTAGGCACCGTCTTTGATGTAGAGCACGGCTTTCATACCAGATTTTTCCACGAAGTGACGGATGGCTGTGGCCACACCGGCAGGCTTCGAGGGGAAGAGCGTTGGCAACAACATCGCGGTTGGAAAAGCAAACTCGCGCAGGATTTTGGCCTGATCCATCGCAGTGCCATACATCGGGCCCACGGAAGGCACGATCCACATGTCCTCGGGGGAAACATCCACGAGCATCTTCAGCATCGAGTGATACTCGCTCGGGGCCATGTTGTAGAGATTCGCATTGCCACCGTAGAGCAACGTGCGAATGCCACCTTTATACATGTGCTTGATGAGGCGGCTGTTCTGTGATTTTGCCAAAGACAAATCCTTACTCCGGCACAACGGCGGTACAGCGATAACGGAGGACTGTAAATCTTCAAAATTGACTGGGGTGGTCTTCATGATCGGGCAAAAGAGCGCAGAGAGCGGCGGCTGCAAAGAAAAACCATCATTGTTTGCGAGTAAGCTTCATAGGCTCTCGATGTAGCTCAGCAGATCGGCCATGTCCTCGACGCTCATGCCTGTTTCGATCCCTTCTGGCATTAAGCTCTGGCCGCTAGAGCTGCTGCCTTTGATATCGGCGCGTTGGAGCGTCTTTTCCATGCCGCCCATCATCTTGATCGTCATGCTTGAGGCCGTGTCGTTGGTGATGATGCCCGCCAACGTCTGCCCATCCTTCGTATTCACCGTGTAGGCGATGAATTGCGACGCCACCTCCTTGTGCGGCTCCAAAATCGCCGTCAGCAGTGCCTCGCGGCCTTTCGTCTTCACGGTGATCAAATCCGGTCCCACTGCCAGTCCCATCGTTCCTGCGCGATGACAGGCCATGCAGCGTGAGATGAAGTGATTCATACCCTTGGTCACATCGCCCTTCGCCGCGATGGCTGGTTTGAACTTCGCCGTCACCTCTTCGCGTGACGGAGGAATGACCGAAGCGAGCGCCATTTTTGCCGCTGCCGCTACTTTGGCCGA
>CANIZT010000414.1 GCA_947471905.1 Verrucomicrobiaceae bacterium | reverse complement strand
GGTGAAGGCCTCGTTGATACCACAGCCTTTGTGGGCAATGACGATTCCGGCGAAGATCTGGATACGCTCCTTGTCGCCTTCAACGACTCGGGTGTGTACTTTGACACTGTCACCCACGGTGAAAGTGGTGGGTTCCTTCTTCAACTGCTCTTGATTGATCTTTTCGATGATTTTGCTCATGGCACACTCCTAAAGTCCGCGCTGCGCAGGCCATGAATCAGTCAGGCCGGGGGCGAGGGGCGGGGAAGATGGACAGTTCACCTGATTTGGCAACCTGTTTTTCCCTGTGCTGGAAACCTGCATTCTCCGCCCTATCATTCGGCAACCCATGGAATCCTCCGTTTCAGCCCTGATTAGTGCCGCCATCGCCGAAGATATTGGCTCCGGCGATGTCACCTCGCTCTACTTCATTCCCGAAAATTCTCGCTCCAGAGCCGAAATCGTCGCCCGTGAGCCCGGAATCGTCTCGGGAGCCGAGGTCGCTGTGGCTGTTTTCAAGAAAATCGACCCCGCCCTCGAAGTCGAGGTCTGCATTCTCGATGGAGCACCTTTCCAGCGCGGCAGCATCCTGCTGAAAGCTGCCGGCAGCACCCGTTCCCTGCTCACCGCCGAACGTGCCGCTCTGAATTTCCTCCAGCGTCTCTGCGGCGTCGCCACGCAGACAAAACGCTACGTCGATGCCGTGAAACCGCATCCCGTTCAGGTCTGGGACACCCGGAAAACCACCCCAGGCTGGCGTTTACTCGAAAAAACCGCCGTCAAAGATGGTGGCGGCACCAACCACCGCATGGGCCTCTACGACCACGCCATGGTCAAAGACAATCATCTCGCCGCCAACAGCGATCTGAAGTCACTCCAAGCCGCCATTCACAAACTGCGCACCGAGCGCCCGGGTGTGCGTGTCCAACTCGAAGCCGCAACCTTGCAGCAAGTGGCCGATTTCCTCACCCTGGACGGCGTGGACATGCTCCTACTCGACAACATGAGCACCGACCAGCAGCGCGAAGCCGTGAAACTCGTGAACGGCAAGCTATGGCTCGAAGCCAGCGGCGGCATCACCCTCGACACCATCAAAGAAGTCGCAGCCACCGGCGTGAACGCCATTTCTGTCGGTGCGCTTACGCACTCCGCCCGTGCTTTAGACTTGGCGCTCGATCTTTATTGATCACTTCACCGGGTCATACTGCCAAGTCCAATCGCCAAGATAGCCGGGTTTTCTCAACGCACTGGAATCTCCTGGTTTCGCCTCGTTCACCTTGCCTGCGTCATCTTTGCCGTCAAAACCCACGGACCAGAGCAGGTAGCGGCCTGATTCCGACAGACGATAACGCATGGGCTTTCCATCGCATGGATCTAGCGGCACCGATGCTAAAAAATCAGGCCTCAATTCATCGAGCCGCGTGGGATACTTGGTATTTTTGAGATAAAACCGCTCCAGAGCGATCGCCGCGACGGCCTGGCGTGAGCGCACTTGGGCCAGTAAAGCATTTGAGCTGATCTGCTTCACCGCAGGGACAATCAACCGTGCCATGATGTGATCGGCGTGCAGCACTAAATTTCCTTTTTCCATGAATTCACGATCCATCGCTTTACCAGCGCGAACCACCGCAGCGATGCCCTCTTGCTTCAAGGGCTGGATCAAAAAGCGCAGTTCTACATCCGCCGCCACACTCTTCCAGTGGTCAAACAATCCGTCCGGCAAGACTCGATAGGTGTTCGCTGAGAGAGCCATCACGTCTGAAAGTGCGGAAAGCCGCTCTTGGCTGATTTTTTTTCTGCCCGCGCGCGCCTCTTGTAGAAACGCCAGCGTACTCAAGCCTGCAGCCATTTCGCCGCGCATTGCCAACAACAGCGATTTGTCGCCATCATCAGCCATGAAGGCAATCTGCAGCAGGTTTAAATCCGCGGCGGTCAAGACTCGTTCATGCAGCCCATGCCACACAGCCTCGGTGGCCATGACATCAGTCGTGATTCCCACGAGAAACCCAATCAATAGCGCCTCTGACTCACACGCAGCACTGATACGTTTTAACACCAGAATGCTGCGCGCGGCCTCCTGACTGTCTTTAGCATCCATAGCTGCCCGTGCGCGCAGTGCCAACGTGCGAGCCAGCGATTGTGCAATCGTGTAATGCGGCAACTGCAGACTAAAGAGCATCTCTGGCATCTCACGCTCACGCATGCTTGGCGTAAACATCGCCTGTGGGCGTTGCGTCAATTGCTCCGTGAGTTGTTTAAGCAGTGGGAACTTCGCATCCAAAGCATTCAACAGGTCGCGACTGGTCGATGACGAATCCGCAGGCACGTCGAGAAACTTTGATTCACGCACAAATTTTACCCACTCAGCCATCGCGGTGCTCTGCCCCAAAGAAACCCCATTCGAGCGGGGAACCTTGCCCTGGATGATCCATTTCATCGCTTCGAGGGCCTTCCGCTTCGCCGCAGGCTCTCCTTTGTTCACATCTTCTTCGATCACTGCGGCAATGCCGCGCAATGGCTCGATGGCGAGCAGATTGGCCTCTTCAGGCGGTGTTTTGGGCAACAGTTTGCGAAAGTCGAGTGTCTCACCCTCGCGTTCAATCTGTGCCAGTGTCGCGGCCCAACGACGTTTACCACTCCAGTTCGTCCAGACGAACAATAGGAAGACGAGCGTGATGAGCGTGATGAACAACCACAGCAAAATGCGGATGAAACGATGGGAATAGAGGCGGCGGAGCATGAGATTGAATGGGTGAGGGTTGAAATTAGTTGGCGGCCAGCAGAGCCTCAATGGAGGCGGCACGTTGCTGCCACAGCATAGTGGGAGCCGTGTTGCTCCATGAATCAGACGATGGCGTGTCGGGTTCGGCGGGTGTGGTGAAATACATCACCATGATCGCCGCCCAGGCCACGCTCCAACCGGCGACGAGCCAGCGTGGTGTGCGCATGGCCGGCTTTGAGCGTTGCAAAATTTCTTTGCGCCAGTCTTCCGGCAACGCGCGCCGTTTCAGCGCACGCAGATCGTTTTCAAAGGCATCGGTGTTCGTATTCATTACAGTTTCAGTTCATCGTACAGCGGTCGTAGCTCACTCCGCAGTTTCTCCAAAGCGTAGCGATAACGGCTGGCCGCCGTGTTCAGCGGAATGCCCTGCACTTCCGCGATTTCTTCAAAGGTCAGCCCGTCCCACAGCTTCAATTGGGCCACGCTGCGCTGTTCCATGGGCAGCAGCGCAAGAGCTGCCTCAAGGCGTTTGGCAAATTCCGCCTGATCAGGGTCATCCTGCGTCGCAAACATCGCCGGCGGCATTTCTTCCTCCGCACGCCGTCTCACACGATGTCGCCGCAGCCAGTCAACCGCCTGATGATGCGCCAGCCGCAGCAGCCAGGCACGCAAGTTCACGATTCCAGACGGAATCGACTGCTTCCCCAATTTGATGAAGAGTTCCTGAAGCAGGTCCTTCGCATCTGCCTCCTCGCCGGTGAAACTCGTGAAGTAATGGAACAGCCCCACCGCATGGGCGTCGTAGAGTTCGGGCAATGTCGGGGCAGCAGGCATGCAGATGGCAGTTTCACGGACAGGACGCATGACGGCGAGATTTTTGTCTGAGTGAATCTGCGAAACTGTCATTTCACCCTGCAAAATTACCCTTGTAATCCCTGCATGCGGCAGCATCCTCACGCCCAACTTTTTTCACGTATGTCACGTCCTCCCAATCGCGGTCCTTCACGCAGCGGCCCAAACCGTGGTCCCTCTCGCGGTGGTCC
>CANIZT010000413.1 GCA_947471905.1 Verrucomicrobiaceae bacterium | reverse complement strand
GCAGAACGGAACGTTGTCTATCACACGCGGGATCACATCGAGGCTCCGAACTGGTCGCGCGATGGCAAGGTCCTGCTCTTCAATTTCAAAGGCGGCATCTACAAGCTGCCCATCACCAGCGACGACAAGCCCGCGATCCAGCCGGGCAGCAAGCCGCAGTTGCTGGACACTGGTGTGGCGAAGAAATGCAACAACGACCACGGCATTTCCTTCGATGGCACCCAGCTCGCCGTGAGCTCCAGGGGCGATGACAAGAAGTCACTCATCTATGTTTTGCCCATCAATGGCGGCGAAGCACGGCTGGTGACTCCGCTATCGCCGTCCTATTGGCATGGCTGGTCGCCCGATGACAAAACGCTGACCTACTGCGCCGAGCGCGATGGCAACTTCGATGTTTACACCATCCCCGCCGCGGGCGGTGAAGAGAAGCGGATGACGACCAATCCCGGCCTTGATGATGGCCCGGAGTATTCGCCAGACGGGCGCTTCATTTACTTCAACTCCGAGCGCAATGGCACGATGGAAATCTGGCGCATGAAACCCGATGGGTCGGCGCAAGAGCCCGTGGTCGCGGACGAATATCGGAACTGGTTTGCGCACCTCTCCCCAGATGGAAAATGGATGGTCTTCATCAGCTTCGGCAAAGACGTGATCCCTGATGAACATCCCGAGAACCGCGACGTGATGCTGCGCCTGATGCCCGTCGCTGGCGGCGAGATTCGCGTGCTGGCGAAACTCTTCGGCGGACAGGGCACGCTCAACGTTCCTTCGTGGTCGCCGGACAGCAAGAAACTGGCGTTTGTCAGTGTCACGAAGCCCGTGCCGCCAGATTGGTCATTGCCCAGCATGCCGAAGCCCAATCCGCACAAGCAAGTGCCGCCACCGGCGGATTTTCATCGCCCCACCGTCATCATCAATCAGCCGCTGGGCATCTTCGAGGGACAGGCCGATATCGGAGGGCCGCTGCTGCCGGGCAACGCCAATTTCAATGCCCGCAACGGACAATACCGGCTCACCTCGGCGAGCTATAACATCTGGTATCAGCGCGACGAGTGCCGCTATGCCTGGAAGCAAATGTCCGGCGATGCCTCGCTCAGCGCCACCATCACGTTTCCGAATCGCGAAGGCTACTACGACCGCAAGGCCGTGCTGATGTTTCGCCAGGACCTCAACGATGATTCAAAAACCATCATGGTCGCCTTGCATGGCGGCGGACTGATCCATCTGGCGCAGCGCCCGGAGAAGGGCGCGAAGATCGTCGAAGCCTGCCGTGTGAAAGCCGAGAATCGAGCCGCCGACGCCCCGCCGATCCGCCTCGGCATCGAGAAGCGTGGCGACACCTTCGCGCTCCTCGTCAGCCTGAATGGCGAACCTTTGCATCAAGTCGAAACCACGGCTGATATCCATTTCGACGGTCCGTTCTACGTCGGCATTGGCTTCTGTTCCCATCTGCCTGTCACCTCGGACACGGTGATCCTCTCCGATGTGGTTTTGAAATGATGGCGCGTCATGAGAACCCGTTCATCTCCCATGAAATCGTGGTGTTCCATTGTGCTTGGTGTGACCGCTTTCACCCTGGTGATCCGCGCAACCTTCGCCGCTGGTGACGCCATCATCGCCGGACCTTCGCAAAAGCTCACCGTAGCCGATGCGGTGTCTGAAACTCGCGCCTTGCTGCATGGGCGAAAGATCTCCGACATCCTCGGAGTCACGCACGTCAGCGGCAAGTATGCGCTCACGGACAAACCCTTTCTCATCGAAGGCGCGGAGGCGGTGCACACGCTGGGAGCAAAGGTGCTCAAGCTGTGGTTCTACTCCATCTATGAGAAGCAGTATGGCTGGCACAGCGAGTGGCCCAAGGACGTGCCCGATCTCGAAGCACTGGCAAAGACACCGTATTACGAGGCCGTGTTCGCCATGCCGTTTCACACCCTCGTGCTGGAGACGGCCGAGATCGGCATGCGGGACAACTTCTGGCAGCGCGGCCTGTCCGACGCCGACAAGCAGAAGGTCCACGATCAAATGTATCGGCTCGCCAGCCATCTGCTCACTCGCTATCGCGGCACCGGCAAAACATTTGTGCTGCAAAACTGGGAAGCCGACAACGTGATGAAATACGCGTTGAAGGACGCGAACCCCGACACCTGGGATACCGCCTATCAGGGCATGTGCGAGTGGATCAACACGCGGCAGGCCGCCGTGGAGCAAGCGCGTCGCGACTGCGGCACGGATCGCGTGCAAGTGCTGCATGCCTTTGAGGTCAACTTCGTTCCCTCCATCAAGGACCTCGCCGAAGGCAAGCCCTATGAGAAGGGTAAGCCGTTCGTCGTGGATAAAGTCGTGCCGAAGACGCATTGCGATCTCTACAGCCTGTCATCGTGGGAGACTTGGGGACCCGGCAAAGAAGACGGCCTCTTGGATCGCCTGCAATACCTCGCCAGCAAGGCTCCGCACGATGGCATCTTTGGCGCAGAGAACCTGATGCTCGGCGAGTTCGGAGCGAGCGAGGACGGCTTCGAGAAAATCAAAAAGAACTACCCTGTTTACCAAGGCGACACCTCGGGCGCGGCCTTTTATGCGCTCCACCGCATGGTCGCTGCCGCCCTGCGCGCCGGTGTGCGCTACATGATCCACTGGCAGATTTATGACAACGACTTGCGCATGGGCGGCAAATACGAAGGCAAAGGCCTCCCGCCCGGCGTCATGGCCACCGCCGAGCAATGCGTGGGCAACTGGCTCATCCGCCCCGATGGTTCCCACGTGCCCACCTACGACTACTTCAAGGCCCTCTTCGACGCCGAGAAGAGCGAGCCCCAACGCTAAAGTTCACAGAGCATCCCATTTCACCAGCCCGCCACCCAAGCGCAGCCACCCGCATGATGAACCCCCATGCCCTCCGCGCCGGACAACCACGACGCCCACGAATACGCCGAGCGCATCCGCGAGCGGTTGCCGCGTCGGCATCAGGAGCTTCGGGAGCGCAGTGGGTTGAGCATGTATGCGCTGTGGCT
Organism: Verrucomicrobiaceae bacterium; assembly: GCA_947471905.1. Classification (GTDB taxonomy): domain Bacteria; phylum Verrucomicrobiota; class Verrucomicrobiia; order Verrucomicrobiales; family Verrucomicrobiaceae; genus Prosthecobacter. The sequence goes on along the minus strand of CANIZT010000413.1, from coordinate 734 downwards.
GAAGTGCGGTGTCTCGCGGGATACCATCAGCCGGGTGGAAGGCGGTGAAACCATCCCCGGAGTGCATGTGCTGGCGCGGCTGGCCTGGGGCTTGGGCGTGACGCTGGAGAAGTTCTTCGGCGGGATTGAGGACGAGTAGGTCCGTCCTGAATATCGGACTAACGGCCCTCGCGGGGGCTGTGCTCCCATCTGCGGCATCACACCCGATACCCGCGATGAACCCGTTCTCCCGCCCAACTCGACTGATTTTGCCTCCGAGGGCCGCCTTTCGGCCTGAAACGGGGCTTGTCCCCCGGAAAACGCCGCCCCCATTTCGCTCGGGGGCAGCGCTGGACGCGGCGGGGGCGGAGTTCCAGCCTGCGGGGGCGTCGCTGGCCGGCGCGGGGGCTTCCCTCCGGCCAATGGTAGCGCCCCCATTCGGCGCGGGGGCGGAGTTCCGCCGTTCTGGGGCTCCGATGCGCGGCGCGGGGGCAGCGGTCCAGCGTTCGGGGGCCGCCCCCATTTCCTGCGCCGACGCCCCCGCCGCGTGCAGCGACGCCACCCTTTCACGCAACGGACACCCCGCGCCTCGCGGGGCTGCCACCAAAGTGGTCCGCACAGTCCTCTGTGCGGGGTTTGGGGTTCTTCGATGACCGCACAGGGGACTGTGCGGACCACTTTGGTGGCAGCCCCGCGAGGCGCGGGGTGTCCGTTGCGTGAAAGGGTGGCGTCGCTGCACGCGGCGGGGGCGTCGG
>CANIZT010000412.1 GCA_947471905.1 Verrucomicrobiaceae bacterium | reverse complement strand
GCTGGCTGCACTCTAATTCCTCCCATGAGCACTCCTCGCTTCGCCGTCGCTCAGCTTGATGAAATTCCGCCCACGCCTTGCCCATGTGGTCAGGCACGCCGTGCATTCAAGGAGGACTGGAACAACTTGGCCACGGTGCATCTCACGGATATCCACGCCGACTCCAAAGCGCACTACCACAAGAAGATGACCGAGATCTATATCGTCCTCGAAGGCGAGGGCCATCTCGAAGCCGATGGCGAAATCATTCCGCTAAAGCCGATGACCACCGTCATGATCCGGCCCGGCTGTGTGCATCGCGCCGTCGGCAAGCTCAAGATCATCAATGTGCCCATGCCGCCGTTTGATCCAGCGGATGAGTTTGAGGTTTAATCCTATCTGCGGAATCCAATGCGCGAACTCTACACCAGCATGGATTCCACGCGGATCGGCTTCTACAAGTCGGTGCTCGATGAGGCCGGGATTCCCTGCTTCATCCAGAATGAAACCACTTCCCAGCTTGTAAACATGCTGGCGATGGTCTTCCAACCGACGCTTTGCATTATCAACGATGAGCAGTACGAACAGGCCCTGGTTTTGCTGAAACCGCATCATGAGGTCGGTTCTATCATGACGGCCGAAGAATGGCTCTGTCCTTGCTGCAAAGAATCCAATCCTGCCTCGTTTGACCTGTGTTGGAACTGTCAGGCCGCTAAACCCGAATGATTACGACCATGAACAAGCTCACTATTTGCCTGCTGGCGACAATGCTTTCGGTTCTTGCCAATGCTGAAACGCCCAAAGCCAAAAAGCCGACTTCACAGCCCGCAGGTTTTCATGAACTTAAGATCGGTGAGTCAGCGCCCGAATTCGAATTGGTCGGCATCGACGAAGAAACTCACACGCTCAAGGACTACGAGGGTGCCGATTTGCTCATGGTCGCCTTTCTGAGCAATCACTGTCCTACTTCGCAGGCAGTGGAAGGACGCATCAAGAAGATCGTGAAAGACTACAAAGGCAAAGGATTGAAACTCATTGCCATTAATCCGAATGATCCCGCAGCCCTGCGGCCCGATGAACTCGGCTACTCGAAGTACAACGACAGCTTCCCCGAAATGAAGCACCATGCCAAGGAGCAGGGCTTCAACTTTCCCTATCTCTACGATGGCGACACACAGAAGACGGCGCTCGCCTACGGCTGCTTGGCCACGCCGCATGTCATGATCTTCGACAAGGAGCGCAAGCTTCGCTATCAGGGACGTTTGGACGATTCACGTTATGCCGACGATGCCATGGTGACATCTCCCGATGCCCGCAATGCCATCGATGCCTTGTTGGCTGGCAAACCGGTGCCCGTGGAAGTCACGAAGCCGCATGGTTGCTCCACCAAATGGATCGACAAGCGCGGCCAACTCGCTGCCGACAACGAAAAGTGGGAGAAAGGCGAGGTGGAGGTCGAATTGATCGACGCGAAAGGCATTGCGGCTCTGCGCAAGAACGATACGAAGAAAGTTCGTCTCTTTAATGTCTGGGCCACTTGGTGCGGACCGTGCGTGAAGGAATTCCCCGAACTCGTCGCTACCTCGCGCAAGTTTGGCCTGCGTGATTTTGAGTTCATCAGCATCAGCATGGATGATCCAAAGGAACTGCCGGCGGTGAAGGCCTTTCTAGAAAAGCACAACGCTATCGTTCACGATAAACTGAAGCCTTCACTCAAAGCCGAGGGCCGCAAGGGCAACGCTTACGTCTTCAATGAAGCCAGCAGCGACGCTTTGATCCAGGCGCTCGATCCTGAATGGCCCGGGCCGATCCCACACACGCTTGTCGTTGCCCCCGGCGGCGAGGTCATCTTCCGCCACAATGGCGAAATCGACGGCGAAGAACTCCGTGCGAAAATTCTCGAGCACATGGGCCGCTTCTATGTGCCGGAGTCGGAAGCGAAGCCGTGATCAAAACCAGCCGCAAAGGAGCTTCACAAAGTTCAGCCCTTCAGCCGTGAGCTTACCGCTGCTGCCGCTGCCAGTCACACAACCGCGAGTTTGAGTGTAATGCGGAATGCCCGCATCCTTCACCCACGTCACGGTGGGTTGTGAGACGACCATGTTTGATGTTTTCACGGCCAGCGGCAATCCCCAGCGGCTGAAGGTGACTTCCCAGCTCGCTGCCCCGCCTGCAGGGCGCGGTCCATCCAGTAGCCAAGGATAATTTTTCACGATCTCCATCGCAGCATTGCTTGGAACGGCCACGCGGTAGCCACTTTCCGTCGCACGCAGGGCTTCGACGGCGGTGATGGCAGTGTTCTTATTTCGCGCGAGGTACAGTGCCTGCAAATCGAGGCCGATGAGATTCAGCCCGTTGTAAACCCCGTGATGATTAGGCGTGGAGAAGTTGGCCGCATGCCAGGCATCGAAGCGGCTGGAGAGAAACAGATTCAGCTCCACATGGACATGGGCACGACGTTGGTCGATGCCGCTACCGGTGTAACCCAGCATACCGAGAGTCGTGCCTGCTTTGACCTTCTGACCGGCCGCGACACGTGATTCACGAAGATGCGCATAGAGCGAGCAGAATGGTCCCTCGCCCCAGTCATGTTTCACCACGATGTAGCGACCGTAATTGCTCAGATTAGCGGCTGCTGCGGCATAGACAACGACGCCATCAGCAATGGCACGCACTTCATCCTGTGGATTGCCCTTGGCATCACGTTGCAGAGGCTTGATGTCGAGACCCTCGTGAAACCGCGCATAGGCGATGCGGCTGCCAATGCGCCGCGGATCACGCACAAAGCCAAATTGACCGCCTTCCCATGGCGTGGTTTTTGCCCCTTCGAAATCGCGGTCCACAAACTGGAAAAACTCCGCAGGATGGTCAAACAGCGCACGATTGTCCGTGGGCAGGAGCAGCGTGCTTTGTGCCAAAACAGGACATGAGGCCAAGACGAGGCCGCTGGCTGCGATTAAAGCAATTCTCCTCATGTGCCGGGCAGTTTGTAGCCTTCGAGCGGGATGTCCTTGGTCTTGGGCGCTGGAGGGAGGATGCCGCGTTCTTTGTCAAGTTTGGCCTTGGCTTCGGCTTTCTCCGCATCTTTGGCCACTTTGACTGATTGCTTCTTTTCTGTTTCTGTGGAGGGCAGCATGTCCATCCAGCGCGAGGAAGATTTCATGTACTTCAGCTGCGGATAGAATTTGCCCATCTTGTCGATGGTCTCTTTGGACAGTCCACGCCAGATGGTGAAGCGACCGTCCGTGATTGGTTTGTCGATCTCGACCATGTCCACTGGCATGGCATTGACCATCGTTAGGAGAACCATGCCACGATTCATGCGGGAGACGAGATCGAGCGCGTTTCTGCCCTTGGTGTCGAGTTGCAGCAGCACGCCGTAGCCTTGGCCATCCTCGGCCTGGAAAGACTCGAATCCTGAAATGCTGCGCTGGCTGAACTCAGGAATCTTCCGAAAGGTCATTTGAGTGCCGCCGATCGGTAGCTTCATGATCTCGGTTGGGTGCACGATCTCCTCCGACTGTACGTGGGTCGTGATCAGCAGCTTGTTCTCGCGCAAAATATCGCAACTGGCCAGCGGTCCGCAAAGGGCCAACATCAAGATGGCACGGGGAAATGATTTCATGGGCGCATCAAACCAAAGGCGCGCCTGCTTTGCAACCTCGGCATCGGGTGATTTGACAAGCACGCGAATCGCCGGACTGTCCGCCACACGCCGCCATGCCAGACAATGATCGCACGCTCCTCACGAAGGCCCAGATGGCTGATGGAGTTGCG
>CANIZT010000411.1 GCA_947471905.1 Verrucomicrobiaceae bacterium | reverse complement strand
TTTTTCGCGCAACGCGGCCGGGGCGCTGTGCTGGAGCATGGTGGCGAGAGTTTTGAGGCTCTCGCTTGTGATGTCGGCGCTTTGGAAATCATTCACGCTGATGACAGCAGGCTCAATGCGGGTGATGCCGAGCCAGGCGTAGGCCTTGCCACCATCGCCGTCGATGACTTCGAGTGTGATGGGTTTCCCAATGTGATCCTTGAGATCAAACTCGACTTGTTTGGCGATGTCGGAGCGCGGTGGAAAGGCGCTGGAGATGATTTGGTCTGTCTCGGCTTCGCGGAGGTGAATGACGTTCTTGGCGTGCGGCTCGGCTTTCGGTGGACCGCGATGGCCGTTGATCCAGAGAGAAAGTTTGGCCGGTGCGGTGAAGGTAATCGACTTCAGCGTGCCCGTGCGGCTTTCTTCATCGCCACCGCCTTTGACGATGCTTTGCAGGACGGGTGCCTCGGTGCCATCGGTGAGCTTGCGTGGCTGAAGGGTCCATATGGCATCGCCGAGAGTTGTCCAGGTGGGTGTGGGCTTGGTGGCGGTGGAATTGAGAAGCTGCGTGGCGAGTTCTTGTGCCCATGCGACGAGTTCGGGCGGCGGAGGCGTGCCGCGTTCACTGAAGCCGTCCGAAAGGGCGGTGAGGAGCGGGAGTGGAGTTTTGGAGTTCTGGAGTGATGACTTCTTGGCGAGGGCGATGGCTTGCGGGAGCAGCGCGGGATCGCCGAAGCGTGCGATGTGCTTGATGCTGGCAGGTGTTATGTTTTGGCCGGTTTGGAGGTGTTGAAGGGAAAAAGTGGCTGCGTCAGCGGTTGGGACAGCCTGGAGTACTTCGATGAACCAAGGCTTATCCATCATCTTTTCGATCCATCTGCGTGCCTCGGAGTCTTCCAGCCATCCGGGCTGCGAAAGCACGTCTCGCAAGAGCAATCGCAGAGAGTACACATAAGCCGTATCGCCCAACTTGTGAGACAACCAGTTCTCCGGCCCAGCTGGTGAGAGCAGATCGTCAGTAAGCTGCACCAGCATCTTCACCATAATCCCGTGCCAGTTTGGATCACCAACCAGAAAGTCCGGTCGTTGCAGGAGCGCCTGAGTTGCCGCCCGCCCTATCGCACTGCCACGACCATCGAATGCGATGCCCAGGTTCCACTTCTCCCAAGGATGGAGTTTGTTATAGGAGCCAATGACCTGTGCCGCGTGAGACATTACAAGACCATTAAGCTCCGAGCCATTGTCCTCGACCCAAGATCCGCCCGTGTGAAGTGCTCGTAGAATATTCGATACGAGAAAGCGCTCTCCGAGGTATGACAACGCCCATGTCGTATAGGCCATGCGCATATCAGACTGCGGCCAATTGACAAGAATATAATCAAAGTCTCCGATGTCGTTGGGCCGCTGATCGGCAGGCTCGTGATCACCTTGTGCCACCATGGAATCACCAGATTCAAAGACGCGGAAGAACTCTGGCAGCCACTCTTTGGTGCCACGCAGCCCTACTTCGCGCAGCGCGAGATGACGACGAGTGAGATTTGGATGGCCCAGCTCATCGGCAATCTGCTTTGCTGACATGGCGGTAAAGTTATCCGATGGCGCAGTCGAGTCCTTCTTCACCACTCGCCAAATACGTCCGCGTTCTTTGTCTCGTCCTGGATGATCGAGCGGCACCTCGTAGTGGCCGATGATCTTGTTGTAGAAGTCGGCGATGTAGAGGGCGTTGTCGGGGCCGAGCTGGAGATCGACGGGACGGAACCATGGGTCGTCGCTGGTGATGAAGTCGGGTTGTTCGTTGGCTTTGGGCGTGGAGCCGGTGAAGGTGACCTTGTCGTGATTCACTCGGGAGGTGACGCAGTTGCCCACCAGTGTGTGGTCGTCCCACTCGGGGCCCCATACGCCGCCGTCGATGTAAACGATGCCGCAGATGCCGGTGGAGCCGTGGCTGTGCTCGCACATCACGGGCGCGAAGCCGAGGCCGTCGTCCGGCTTGCCAAAGCTCGGATAGCAAGCGCCGCGAATGAGCTGGTAGATTGGCGAGCTGTGACAATCGGCGCTGTAGAGATTGCCGTAGCGGTCCCAACACAAACCAAACGGGTTCACCTGGCCATGGGTCCAGATTTCGACGTGGGTAGCGTCGGGTTTGAAGCGGAAGACGTTGCCGCTGTGGAGTTCGAGCGTGCTGTCGTCCTTCGCCTTGAAGTGGCTGGTATTGTTGAAGCCGTGCGTGGCATACACCCAGCCATCAAGGCCGAGGCGGAAGCTGCTGCACATCCCGTGGGTGTCTTTTTCGTAGCCGAGCGGCCCGAAGAGGATCTCGCGATGGTCGGCGATGTCATCGCCGTCCGTGTCGGCGAAGTACCAAATGTTCGGGATGCTCCAGGCGATGCAGCCGGCCTTGTGTTCCGGTTTGTGCCAGGGAAGGACGCCGGTGGGGATGTTGAGTTCGTTGGCGAAGTCGGTGACTTTGTCGGCTTTGCCATCGCCATCGGTGTCTTCGAGGATTTTGATGGCATCGCGGCTGCCTTTGACGTTCGTGCCTTGCGGATCACTCCAGCGGGATTTTTCGGCAGCGTAGGGATACTCGACGGTGGAGGAGACCCACAAGCGGCCACGAGCATCGAAGGCCATGTTGATGGGTTTGTTGATCTGCGGCTCACTAGCGAAGAGCTGGACCTCGAAGCCGGGTGGCACATGCAAGGCGGCACGTTCTTGCTCCGGCGTCAGCGCATCAGTTTCGCGCACAAGGCGGAGTTTTTCCTCGGCGGCATGAAGCGTGAAGGTGAGAGCCGAAGCAGCGGCAAGGCAGCGGAGGAAATGCATGGAGGCATTACAACGCAGGCGGCGGTGCTCCTTCAAGCATTTGCTGAGCGCCTGCTCGGATCAATCCACCACACAGGTGCCTGTGTCGCATGAAACATGGGACACTTCCGCACGCAGCGCATCATCACTGCGCAAGCGCAGCAGATGCGAAAGGCTGATGCGGTTGCTGGAGATCCAATGCACCGCGCGGCGGGCGATCTGCTGCATGCCAGGGCTGGCAAGCCGCAGCGACCACTCGCGATACTCGCGCAAGGCCCACAGGCATGTCACCCAGGCTCCCGCGCCCTGCCAGAGCGATCCGTCATCGCCCATGACGACGATTTCCTGATCGGCGCGGAGGTTCGGGAGATCGGGGCAGCGTTTCCTCGCCTGCTCGGAATCGTAGGGCATAAAGTCGAGATGAACGTAAGCCGCTTGGTCCAGCATCCAGCGCCGGAAGCGCGAGCAGAGGCCGCAGTGGGCGTCGTAGAAGATGGTGAGGGTGTTCATGGCGATGCTTGAGGTTTGGGTTGGTCCATGCGTGCACGGACGTAAGCGGCGACGCAACCTGTGGCGCAGGTTCCCAGGGCGTAGGGCAGGGCGGCTAGGCTCCAGGTGGCGCGGATGCCACCGGCTAGGCCGAGTCGGCCTACGTCATTCCATGCAAAGGCTACGAAGACCGCCACCACGATGGCAAAGGCGGAGAGAAAGCCATAACATGCCGCCGTCCATGGCCTGCGCAGCCGCGAGGTGTTGCTCACGTAAAGATCGGTGGGCAGGAAAATCACCAGCCATGCGATCAAGACAACTATTCCTGTGAATGTGCCTTTCATCATGAAATCGGCGCCCCTGAGACTGGAACCCGGCTTTAAAAGGATCGGAATCGCTCCCACCCACCAGGCGATGTTGCACGCGACCCAGCCGCACAACATCGCGAGGAACGAGAGCTTCACTTTGCGAAGGAAGTTTTTCATGGCTTGTCATGATGGTGCTGCGCATGGGGTGAG
>CANIZT010000410.1 GCA_947471905.1 Verrucomicrobiaceae bacterium | reverse complement strand
CGTGGGCTGGCATCGGCCTGCATCCGTATGTGGCGACCTGCTATTACACGCAACGAATCGAGGGAACACTTTGTCTGTGTGGTGAGTTTGTTGAGGGGGGGAGTTTGCTCGATGGGATCACAAACAGAACACTCTATCAGGCAGATGACGCGGCCGTTGTATCGCGAATTATTGAGGTTTCAGCAGGCTTTGCGTTGGGACTCGGCTGGGCGCATAAACACGGACTTATTCACCAAGATGTGAAGCCTGGAAACGTGCTCTTAACCGCCGAAGGCACCCCGAAAGTTGCGGACTTCGGGCTGGCGCGAGCCATTCGCGCAGACGGCAGGGCGGCCGTCGCAGGGATGACCCAGGCTTATGCGTCTCCTGAACAGTTGAACGGAGCCCGGCTCGATTCGTTCACGGATGTGTGGAGTTGGGCAGTCTCAATCCTTCAAATGTTTATGGGAGGTCTCTTTTGGAACGATGGCAGAGTGGTTCCTTCGGTGCTCTCGGAGTTCTGCTCACACCATTTCTGCATGCCTGGCCTTCCACAGATGCCGCGCCGGGTGGCAGAATTGTTGACCCGGTGCTTTGCGCAGGAACCTAAGAAAAGACCTTCTTGCCGTGAGTTGGCTGAAACACTCGATACTATTCATCAAGAACTCTTCGAGGAACCCATTGAGTTCCTTGAATGCGAAACAGTGGAGCTTGCGGCGGACTCCGTGAACAACCGCGCCATGTCTTTGATCGAAATAGGCCGCATCGACGAGGCTTTTGTTCTTTTTGACCGCCTGGTGCGCTCTCGCCCTGACTACTTCGAGGGCAACATCAATTACGGCCTCATCATGATAGCGACAGGACGCATGGACTGGCGGACATTCAAAGTGCGAATGGCCGCGTTCGATTCAGAACATGGTGATCGTCTGAGTGAGTTGATACACAAAGCCGAGCTGGTGCTAAAGCAGCCCGTTGGAGGTTCAGACAAGTATTCGCGACTGCAAGATTTCCCTTTCGTACTTGCCCGACCCAAGTCCGGCGCACATCATCATCATGACACCGCTCGTTTCAATCGGCTTATCAGTAAAGCTGCCGCAGCAATGAATAACCATGATTTCCAAGAGGCAAAACGCTACCTGATCATGGCGAAGGATCTGCATGGCTTTGCCAAACATCCAAAGCTGAGAGACTTGGCTGGCAGAATGGGGATGGGTTGAAATTTAATCGTTAATTGGCACTGAGCCTCCGATATGCGGCCAAGTATTTCTTGAACCGACCGGATGCCTTCTCGTCAACCTCCTGCAAGCGTCGAATATCCATGTTGTCCTCAAGGTCGGCGAGCTTGGCTTCGGTCGCGATGCTGTTGGTTTTCACGTGTTCAATGTAATCCGCATAAGGCACCTCGGATGCGTGGGTGAGCAGCCGCAATGCAGCTAGAACCTCCTTCGAAAAACCTTCCGCCTCCAGTTCTTCAAACGTCACGGGGGTGTCTTCCACCACGTCATGCAGCAGTCCCACGATTTTTGCCTCTGGCGAACAGCAGCGCATCATCACACGGATAGGATGGAAGATGTAGGCTGCACCGCTTTTGTCTTTCTGACCGGCGTGAGCGTGGACGGCAATTTGGAGAGCGCGTTCGAGTGTTGGCATAAGGGGAGTGATTTGATATCAGCGTGTAGCTGTGCGCAGAAACCCCTGAGTGTCGAGTCCGTTGAAGCCTTGAGCGGCCAGTTGTTCGCGGAGGCTGTCCAAGGCCGTATTCGCAGCTTTATGAACAGCCTGCTTGGAAACACCCAGCCGCTCGCCGATCTCGGCGTAGCTGTGGCCCTCAGCGACAAGAGCGAGGATTTGCTGAGTTCTTACAGGCAGTGAGGTCAGTAAATTTTCCAGCACGTGACGGCTCTCCTGCGAGCGAACCTGGTTCAGCACATCCTGAAACTCATCTGGCAGCCGCTGGCTGGGCGCGGTGCCGCCCGTCGTGGTGAAGGCCACGAGGGCGAGATCAGCCTCCGGCAGAAGCTGCCGGGCATGGCGGGCCTCCTTTTGATGCAGCGAGTTCAGCGCATTCCGAATGGCCCGCGCCGCATATGCTTCAAACGCCCCGCGTGCCGGATCAAACGCCAACGCCGCCCGGTGCAATGCTGCCTGCGCCACCGCCCGCACATCGTCCATGCTCACGCCGGGGATATTCGCATAGCCACCGGTGATCTTCTCCGCCAACGGCAGGTGGGCATGAAACAGGGTGTCGGCGTCAATCATGTGGCGAAATGTTTGTCAGGAAACGGACTTCGGCAATCGCCATGAACATCCACCTGCTGGCGACGGCAAGATTGCTGGCCTTTCAGGAGAGCGCGCTCTCGTCTGGAGATGCCGGGCTTTCGATCGAATGGCGGAACCTGCCGATCAATTCCATCGTCTCCGCCGGACTGCGGCGTCTCGTGGCCTCACCCGGCGGGTTCTCAAGCCTGGCCGTGATGATGGCATGCAGCTTCTCCAGGTTCTCATCGGCAATCAACCCGAGCAGCTCGCGAATTCGCTTCTGGTAAAAGCCTTCCTTGAAGGCCCATTCGAGATTTTTGTCGTCCTTGTTGTAGCGATTGAGCCACACGGCCTCACGCTCGGCATAGTTGAAGGTCAGTTCGGCGAGGGTTTCGGCGAGGGTGGACATGGGAGATCATGGGGTGTTGGAATTTTCATGCGGGAACTGGGAGCGCGCACCCCCAGCAAGGATTTTCATTTCATCCTTGGTGAGGCCGAGCTGGTCGAGGGTAATGGGTTTGAAGCCTTCTCTGGCGAGCGAAACGATCGAGCGAGGTGGCTTGGCCACAGGTGGAGCGGGGTGGTTTACAGGTGCCTTGTGGCGCGGTTTGTGTTTTCGGCTCATGGCTTCGATCTGGGCTGGTGTTTTGTATCAAGCGGCGAGGACGACGGAAGGCGGGATGGACAAGGCATTCAGTCGCGACAGCAGGGCGTCACGCCTCTGTCGGGCACTAGCGAGGTCGGCGGTGCGGAGGGAACGGCGAATGCGCTGCTTCGTTCCACGAGGTCCGTGTAAGGTGAAGTGGCACCAGTAAGTGCCGTTGTTATTCCACAGGTGGTGGTCGGCATTCAGCGCGGTGGTGCGCAGTGACAGGCGGATGTTGTGGCAGGGTGCTTGGCTCATCGGGTTTGCTAATAGTTGTTGCGACTTTGCGCACCAAGAGCGGACCCGACTTCAGGCCTGTAAGAGCCTGCACATCGGACGAAGACCGGAGCCTTCATCCCGGCACCTTCGCAGCTTTCACTGCCAGGTTGCCACGCTCGTTGTCGCCAACGGGCGGTTCTTGATGCTAACAGCGTCATATTGAACCCAGTCGGCCGTTTTGACAACCTTGCAGTGTGTCATAAATGAGCCCCACCGGGTTGACGATATTTAGCGACGCCCGTAGTTGCCTACATGAACAAATCAGTGGCGATCCTCAGTGACATCCATGGCAATGCCCATGCTCTTCGTGCCGTGCTGAAAGACATGGCAGATCACGGCATCAACGAACGCGTGTGTCTCGGCGACGTGGTCGGCTATGGCGGCAGCCCCGGCGACTGCATTGATCTTCTCATGGAGCACGGCATTCCATGTGTGCAGGGCAATCACGATGCGATGGTGACCACCGGTGCCGGACTGGATGACGTGAAGGACGCCACGCGGCAGTCCATCGAGTGGACACGGGGCGTGCTGACTCCGGGGCAGACAGACTGGCTGACGGCTCTGCCAATGACGATGCAGGCCGAAGACTACGAGGTTGTGCATGCCTCCCTGCATCATCCTGGCGAGTGGGCTTATGTGCTGAGAGCGGACGCTGCAGCGCT
>CANIZT010000409.1 GCA_947471905.1 Verrucomicrobiaceae bacterium | reverse complement strand
GGTCGCCACCACGCAAAAATCCAGCGCCGCCGGCATTTCGAGAAACACCTCGAACTCATAGACCTGCGGCTTGTCCTCCGGTGCCGTGAGATCAAACTCGATGAGCCCATCCACGGTCTCCTCACCGGTCCGCTTGCCGATGCTCAGGTGCGCCGCCTGACCGCCGATCGGCCGGATGCCGCTGGCCTGAATGCGGACTTTGTAAAGCCCGCTGTGCTCCGGCCCCGTCTTGCCGAACCATCCGGACGAAAGCGCGGTCTGGAGATGACCAGGAAAAAGGAGTTGGCGCAGCGGTCGCTTGATGCCGAATCGGTCCAACGCCACCTGCTGCTTTTCTCCGCCGCCGTAACGCATTTCCGCCGCCGTCTTGCGCACCTTTCGTGCCTCACCCGCTGTCGTGGGAAAAGCGCGGTCGAGCACGAGTTCCGCCGCGCGGTAATAGCGGTCCACATGCGACGGCGAGAGCGACAGCTCCGACCCGATGCGCTCAAATCCATGCCACAGCGTGTCCTCGTTCAGCTCCCCTGGCTTGGCAGGATCATAGCGCACGCCGAGCAGATCATAGACCGTGTTTTGATACTCCTTCCGACTCAGCCGGTAATGCGACACCGCAGGCCGTGCCGCCATCCGCGCCGCCCGGCCTTCTTTGATGCGCGAATCAAGACTCGTCACAAAAGCCGACATCTCCGCCTGCGTCGGCTTCTTCTCCTTCTTCGGCGGCATCTCGCCCGAATTCACCTGCTCCATCATCTCCGCCCAATGATGCGTATCCGCGCCCAGCTTGAAGTCCCGCGAGAGCTGATCAATGCGCAAATCACCCTTCTCCTTTTCCGGCCCGTGGCATTTGATGCAGTGCGTCTCTAGAAAGGCATCAAACGGCTCTGCAGCGCGGATGGCACCCGTCAGTCCAAGACTGGTGGTGAGCACGGCAGTGAATGATGATCGAAAGCTGAGGCGGAAAGTCATGATTGAAACAAAACAGAACGCCGCGCCGCTGACTTCTTTAGCGTGCAACTACCTCCTAAAACTCGGGGAGACGTCCCGCGGGACAGGCTCACACCAGTCCTTCCTTCAACGCCTTTGCTACCGCACCGGTTCGCGTGTTGACCGCCAGCTTCTCATAAATCCGGCGGAGATAGGTATCGACGGTGTGAATGCTGAGCGTGAGGCGGTCGGCGATTTCTTTTTTGATCAGGCCAGTGGTCATGAGCTGGAGGATTTCCTTTTCGCGTTCACTAAGGCCGTAGTCGCTGTGTTTCGGGGCGAACTTGGTGAACATGTCCAGCACGCGGCGGGCGATGCGTGAGGTCATGGGGGAACCGCCTGCCAGCGCATCGCGCACGGCTTGAGTGATCTCGGTGACGCTGCTGGTCTTTAAAAGATAGCCGCTGGCTCCAGCGCAGACGGCAGAGAAGACTTTGTCGTCGTCTTCAAAGACCGTGAGGATCACGACGAGGGTTTTGGGAGCGCGTTCTTTGATGAAGCGGATGCCATTGAGCCCACTCATGCCGGGCAAGCCGACATCGAGCAAAATCAAATGAGGTGCGTCATCATGAGCGAGTGCAGCGAGGACTTTTTCACACGAATCGAAGTCGCGTGTGCATTGCAGGCCTGTTTCGGCATTCAGCACACGCACAAGCGTGCGGCGGAAGGAAGCGTGGTCTTCGACGATCCAGATGGTATTCATGAGAGTGGTGCGTCGAGGGTGATGTGGGTGCCTTTGCCTGACTCGCTTGTGATCTGAAGGCTGCCATTCAGCACTGCTGAGCGGTGGCGAAGGTTGGCAAGGCCGTTTCCTGCTGTGACGGCATCAGCATCAAAGCCGCAGCCGTTGTCTTTGATGTGGAGATGAAAGCGCTTCGACTTCCAACTGATCTCGATGGTCACGGTAGAGGCTTTGGCATGGCGTGTGATGTTGTGGGCTGCTTCGCGGAAGAAGAGGAAGATCTGCCGATGAAACTCAAGCGCTGCAGTTGTCGAATCATCGGCGGTGGGCGCATCGATTGTCCAATTGATGCCTTTCAACAAGCAGGCTGCGCTTTGGCGCATGGCTTCGACGAGGCTGGTCAACTTCGGCGCATCGCCCTCACGCACGAGCCAGATGATGCCACGCATGGACTCGGCTGCTTCACCCGCTAGACGATGGATCTCCTGGAGCGATTCGCTGTCGCCACTCTCGCGTAGTGCCAGCTCTGACATGAGCCGGATGCTGCCAAGATGGCTGCCGATCTCATCATGCAAATCACGGGAGATGCGCTGACGCAAAGATTCCATTTCGAGGCGGCGTGAACGCTTGGAGCGCTGAATCGCAATGAAGGTGAATGCAAAGGCACCGAGTAAAACGAAGCCGCCAAGCCATGCCGCACGCGTTTGAGCCAGTGAAACACCTACGCTATGCCGAAGATCGAGTTCGGCGAGCTCATGAGTAATTTCGCGACGCTTCGACAAATCGGTGAGCCATTTTTCTTCGTTGATGAGCAGGCCAGAACTACTGCGGTCATCGACGAGAAAACTATGCTGCCAAGAAGGCGTCAGTGTGCCATCGGAACTGGTCACGCTGCTGCCAAGCGCGATGTTTTTGCCATCCGCGAAGGCCTGCAACTCAGCCAGCGCATAAACGAAGTCACCACTGCGCTCCCAGAGCTTCGTGGCCGTGATGCGGATGGTTTTCGCTCTCAATCCAGGCGTTGGAAAGGCAACGGGCGTATCACCAGGGTTCGGGAAATCGGTCGTGGTGCTATCAAAGATGGCTTGGCCATCTGCCTCGACTTTAAAACGACGCGGGAAGCCGAAGCCAAAGCGATCCGGGTAATCACGCGGGTGCGCCGGGATGAGACGAATCTCCTGCACTTCACACACGGAGCCGAGATCGACCTGCACCCATTTCGTGGCATCAGCGGTGCTCGACACAGCGCTATGCCAACCGTTGCTGCTCACATCATCGTTTTTGACTGGCAGACCAAGAGCGTGACAACCATCGACGAGATGCTTTGGCGACCATGTGGGCAATGTCTCGACGGAATTAGGCGCGAGCACACTCGCTTGCAGCGCGATGTTTTGTCCGCCGCTGAAGACAAGCAACTCGCCCAGACAAAAGATGAATCGCTGGCTCAAGCGAGGTTGCGTGGAGAGCTTGGTGGCCGTGAAGCGCACATAACGCGCCATCGCTTTTTTCGCATCGATGCGCCATGGAGCGAGCGTTAAAGAGACATCACTGCTTGTTTGATCGAGCAGCGTGATCGATTCGCCAAAAAGCGGATCATTCGACGCATCGACCCGGAAGCGATGGGGTAAACCATAAGCCTCCACGCTGCCAAGCATGGCTGGAATCACGATCACCTCATCCATCGCGTATTCCTTCCCCAAATCGACCTGCACCCAGCGGATGGAGTCCTGCCTCGGCGCGAAGCCGCTGTGAAAGCCCGCGTGCTCATGTGGCTGAGCTGCGGGTGATATTGGCAGCGAGTCGATCACAGATCGAAGCTGCCTTTGCTCCTGCTCAATGACACCCAGCTCCGCATTCAGCCACGACCAAGGCCCATCAGCGTGTGCGCTGATGCTGAACAAGGTAAAGGTGATGAGCCAGCGATTCAAACTCCCCAACCATTCCCGCGATGAAGCGAACTGCAACCCACGCGAAAACGTGACGAAATCATCACTCCATCACCGCAAACTCTGGCGAGAGCAACAATGTCTGGCACAGCTCTTCCCAGGCGGTGAGTGGCTTGGCGGGCGCGTTGGGATTGGCGAAATCGACGCGGGCGTCCCAGCGCTGATTCATGCCGGGCATCGCGGGCATGTCGGCGGTGGGCATGCTGATGCTGGGACT
The DNA here is from genome assembly GCA_947471905.1 of Verrucomicrobiaceae bacterium. Taxonomy (GTDB): domain Bacteria; phylum Verrucomicrobiota; class Verrucomicrobiia; order Verrucomicrobiales; family Verrucomicrobiaceae; genus Prosthecobacter. The sequence goes on along the minus strand of CANIZT010000409.1, from coordinate 1 downwards.
C
>CANIZT010000408.1 GCA_947471905.1 Verrucomicrobiaceae bacterium | reverse complement strand
TGGGCACCGAGGTAATCGGCTTCAGCTTTGCTAACGAGAATGAAGCGGCCTTGCTTGTCCTTGAAGTAAATCCTGTCCGGTATGTAATCGAGCAGGCTGTGCAGGAAATCACAGCGCACACGCTCATCGCGGGTCACCGTCGCAGGTGATGATAATATCCCTGCGGAGCTTGGTGGCTGTGGGATGTTTTTCATGCGGTATTTTCTAGGCGGACAACCCAGAGGTGGGAAAAGACTACCAAGTCTCAAGGTGCACGGCGAGAGAATTTCATCGTGACGTCAAATCTCAGGCTTTCGTACCTGTTCGTGGGCTAGGACACCTTCAGGCCCAGATAAGCCTGCGCATTCGCGTAGCAGATGTTCTTCACCATGCTGCCGACGAGGGCGTCGTCATTGGGGATGGCGCCTGATTCGATGTCAGCGCCGAGCAGATTGCACAGCGTGCGGCGGAAGTATTCGTGGCGGGGGAAGCTCATGAAGCTGCGGCTGTCGGTGAGCATGCCGATGAAGCGACTTAGGAGGCCGAGATTGCTCAACGCATTGATCTGCCACTCCATGCCTTCCTTCTGATCCACGAACCACCACGCGGAGCCGAACTGCACTTTGCCGGGCGTGGTGCCGTCGGCGAAATTGCCGGCCATGGTGCCGAAGACGTAGTTGTGCGCGGGATTGACGTTGTAGAGCACGGTTTTGGGCAAAGCGTTCTCGGTGTCGAGGCGGTCGAGAAAACGGGAGAGCGTCTCCGCCTGTGGATAGTCGCCGATGCTGTCGCAGCCGACATCCGCACCGATCTGGCGGGCAAGTCGGCTGTTGTTGTTGCGCACCGGGCCGAGGTGGAGTTGCATGGTCCAGCCGCGTGCGGCATTGAGCCTGCCGACGTGGAGCATGATGTTGCTGGCGAACTGATCCTGCTCCTGCGCACTCGCGGCGGTGCCGCTGCGGGCCTTTTGAAAGATGCGTTCGGCCTCGGCATCGCTGACGAAGTTCGCGTGGCAGTAGTTCAGGCCGTGATCGCTCAACCGACCGCCGATGCTGTGGAAGAAATCGTGACGTTGTTTCAGCGCGTCGAGCAGAGTCGCATAACTCTTCACCTCGATGCCGCTGGCGGCGCTGAGTTTGTCACACCACGCGTTCCAAGCCTCGGGCTGATGCACCGTCAGCGCCTTGTCAGGACGGAAGGTGGGATACACGCCGACTTCGAGGCCATCGGCGGCGCACTGGCGGTGCCAGGCGAGATCGTCGATGGGATCATCCGTGGTGCAGAGCGCTTTTACCTTCTGCGTGCGCAGGATGCCGCGGGCACTCATTTCTGGCTTCGCTAGTGCAGCTTCGGTTTGTTCCCAGATCGCTGGGGCGGACTTTTCATCCAGCAGCGTGTCGATGCCAAAGTAGCGCTTCAGTTCGAGGTGCGTCCAGTGATAGAGCGGATTGCGCAGCGTGTGTGGCACGGTTTTGGCCCAGGCCATGAATTTGTCACGCGGACTCGCTTTACCGGTGATGAACTCCTCCGGCACGCCGTTGCAGCGCATGGCGCGCCATTTGTAGTGGTCGCCTTCGAGCCAGATTTCGAAGAGGTTTTTGAACTGCCTGTTCTGCGCGATGTCCTTCGGCGGCAGGTGGTTGTGGTAGTCCAGGATCGGCTCGTTCTTGGCAAAGGTGTGGTACAGGCGGCTGGCGGCCTTGGTTGAGAGCAGGAAATCGTCGTGGATGAAAGACATTGCTGTTTGTCGGTTGGAAGTGGCCCGCTACACTGGAGCGATGATGCCTGCACGCAACTGGTTCGCGCTCCTCACCACACTGCTGGTGTGCTCATGCAGCACCCTGTCGTTTTATACCCAGGCCATCAGCGGGCAAATGGAGCTGTCGCGCAAATCCCGGCCCAATGCCACGGTGCTGGCAGATCCCACCATCGGTGCCGAGGTCAAACGCAAGCTGCGGCTCATCGAGGAGCTACGCGCCTTTGCCGCCAGCACACTGCACCTGCCGACGAAGAGTTTTGGCAAGTACTGCGACCTGAAACGGCCTTACGTCGTGTGGGTGGTGTTTGCGGCACCGGAATTCTCCGTCGAGGCAAAGACCTGGTGGTATCCGCTGGTCGGCAGTTTGAAGTATCGTGGTTTCTTTGATGAAAAAGACGCCAAGCGTGAAGGCGCACGGCTGCGCAAGCAGGGACTCGATGTGTTTGTCGGCGGTGTCGATGCCTACTCGACGCTCGGCTACCTCAAAGACCCGGTGCTGAACACTTTCCTGCATCGCAGTGATGCGGATCTGGCCGAACTCGTCTTCCATGAACTCACCCACGCCAAAGTCTTCATTCCTGGTGACACCGACTTTAATGAAGCCTTCGCCACCGCCAATGCCGAGGACGGTGTGCGCCGCTGGTATCGCTCCAAGGGCGATCTGAGTGGCCTACGTGCCTATGAGGCCAGTTTGAAGAAAGGCCGCGAGGTCATCGAGTTGCTGCTGCGCACACGGGAGAAACTGAAGGGCGTGTATGCGCAAACTCATCGCAGCCTTGAAAGCGAACGTCTAGCCAAGCACCAAGCCTTTGAGGAAATGCTGCACGAGGCCGCTCAACTGCGCGCCAAGACGGGACACAGCCGCCTAGAGCATGCCGCCGCCCAGCATTGGAACAACGCCCGCCTCAACACCGTGGCCACCTACTACACGCTGGTGCCGGGTTTTGAGCGCCTGCTGAAGCACCACAACGGTGATCTCGAAGCCTTCCATCGCGAGGTCGCTGCCATGCGGCGATTGAGCCCCGAGAAGCGGACCGAAGCGCTGGCAACCAAGTGAGATTGGAGAGGGCTATTCCTCCACCGCCTCAAACACGTCCGGCACCGGCGCATGATCAGCGACCCATGCCAGCGCCTCTTCCTTCGTCTTGAGCGTGCCTTCGAGCTGCAAGGTTTGCAGCGTGGTCAGCAGGCGGCCCAGGGCTTTGCCAGCGTGCCAGCCGAGGGCGATCAAGTCGGCACCGTTGATGAGGCGTGGCGGCAGCAGCGGTTCGCTGGCGAATTCCTCCTTCTTGGCGAGCAGGAACTCGTAGTTGTCCGTGAAACCGTTTGAGCCGAGGCAATCGACGCGGTGCAGGGCGAGTTCGTCATCGAACGATGGCCGTGCCATGAAGCGCCGCAGCGTGGCGGTGCGCATCTTTTGCACGTTCATGAAGGCCATGTGGTTCTCCACGGCGACGACGGTGGGTTCGATCACATCGTTGGCAAACTTCAGCCGCCGCATGATGCCGCCGGTCATCTCAGCGCCGAGTTTGTCGTGACCGTTGAAGCGAATGCGGCCCGTGTCGGCATCGCGCGTCTGCGTGGCCGGTTTGGCGATGTCGTGGAGCAGCACGCTCATCACGAGCGGCAATGAGGCATCGGCTGGCAGCAGACTGAGCATGAGCCGCGTGTGGATGAAGACATCGCCCTCGGGATGGAACTGCGGCGGCTGCTCGCAGCCTTGCAGTACGAGGATTTCAGGCAGGAACTGCGCCATGAGGCCGCTGTTCACCAGCAGATCGAAACCGCGCACGCGATTCGGGCTGAGCATCGTTTTCACGAACTCCTCGCGGATGCGCTCGATGCTCACGCTCTTGATCTTCTCGGCCAAGCCACAGATGGACTCCCAGGTGGCGTGCTCGATGTCGAAGCCGAGTACCGTGGCGAAACGAATCGCCCGCAGCATGCGCAGGTGGTCTTCCTCAAAACGATCTTTCGCCACGCCGATGGCACGCAGCAGCCCCATGCGCAGATCGACCTGACCGCCGACGTAATCGATCACGCGATCCGTGAGCGGATCGAAGAACAGGCCGTTGATGGTGAAATCGCGGCGCT
>CANIZT010000407.1 GCA_947471905.1 Verrucomicrobiaceae bacterium | reverse complement strand
GCTTCGAAGCATGGATAGAGATTTTCGGGGGTAGAAACGATACGTTTGGAAAGTGGCGTGGATTTCGTCGAATCCAATTCGCGTTGCGATTGAATTGCGGTTGCACTCAAGCACGGCTGCAGGAAGAACAGGCTCCCAACCTCCCAATCCATGTCCAAATCCGCTCTCGATGCCGGTAAAGCTTTCCTCCAAGACAACGCCAAGAAAACTGGTGTCACCACGACCGCCAGTGGCCTGCAGTATGAAATCATGCGCGAAGGCACTGGCGCGAATCCGAAACTGAATGACACCGTCGTCGTGAACTATCGCGGCACCTTGCTCAATGGCGTCGAGTTCGACAGTTCCTACCTCGCTGGCCGCGAACCGGCGGAGTTTCCGCTCAAACGTGTCATCAAAGGTTGGCAGGAAGGCGTGCAACTCATGAATGAGGGGGCAAAATTCCGCTTCTTCATCCCGTCAGAGCTGGCTTACGGCAAACGCGGCTCTGGAATCGATATCGGTGCGAATGAGACGCTGATCTTTGAGGTGGAGTTGCTGAAAGTCTGGGAAGACTAGACGCGATTCCTCTGCCCACATGAATCAAATCGACCTCAAAGACAGAGTTGCCATCATCACGGGTGGCGCACGCGGTATCGGCTACGCCATCGCAGAACGTCTGCTGCAATCTGGCGCTCACGTGTGCCTGTGGGACATGGATGCCGCGGCCCTCGCTGCCGCTAAAGCCGAACTCATTGCTCTTGGCAAAGTACACACCGCCACCGTCGATGTCACGAGCTTGGCATCGGTTGAGGCCGGAGCAGCATCAACGATCGGCGCTTTCGGTAAGATTGACATCCTCGTGAACAATGCAGGCATTGCTGGCACGAACGCGAAAACCTGGGAAACGGATCCGGTTGAATGGCAACGTGTGATCGCGATCAACTTGAACGGTCCCTTCCACTGCTGTCATGCCGTGGTGCCGAACATGCTCAAGAATGGCTATGGTCGCATCGTGAACATCGCCTCCATCGCTGCCAAGGAAGGGAATCCAAACGCCGCACATTACAGCGCCTCGAAGGCCGGTGTCGTTGCCTTAACGAAGTCCTTGGGCAAGGAACTCGCTACCAGCAACATCATCGTCAATGCGGTGACACCAGCGGTGATCGAGACCGACATTTTGAAGCAACTCACGCAGCAGCACATCGATTACATGCTCTCGAAGATCCCGATGAATCGTTTTGGCAAGAAAGAGGAGGCCGCTGCACTCGTCGCGTGGCTCAGTTCGGAGGATTGCTCGTTCACGACCGGTGCTGTATTTGATTTGTCCGGCGGCAGAGCGACCTATTGAACAGTTTCGGCGAACGGGTGCGTATTCAGCGCATGTCATTAATCACCGAAGAGAACGCCAAGCCCGGTTCGAACGACTGGCAACTCACTCGCATGCGCCTCGATAAGAGCGAGGGTTTTCGCTCGCCGGTGATTGAAGCTTACTGCTCCCGCCAGTCGGTGAAAGCAGGTGAAACACTGGATATTTTTGTCAGCACAAAGCCAGCGGCTCGATTCAAGATCGAAATCTTCCGCACCGGCTACTACGGCGGCAAAGGAGCGCGTTTGATGACGGAACTTGGGCCGTTTGATGGCAACGAACAGCCTGTTCCCGAGATCGGTGTGAAACGTCTGCGAGAATGCCGCTGGGAGAAGACCGCTTCGCTCACGATACCAGCAGACTGGGTCAGTGGTGTGTATCTCGGCAGACTCACGGCCTTGCCAGCATCGAAGGACGAACCGTATTGGCAGAGTTACATTGTCTTTATTGTCACGGATGATCGCAAGGCAGACATTCTGTTCCAGTGCAGCGACAACACCTGGCAGGCCTACAACAAATGGCCGGACAATTATTCTCTCTACACCGATCCTAAGGGTAATCAGGGGCCGTGGTCCGATGTCAGCTTCGACCGACCGTATGCCAAATATGCGCAGATCTATGAGAACCCTCAGTCGGTTGGCAGCGGTGAGTGGCTTTGCTTTGAGTTTCCCGCCGCCTACTGGTTGGAGAAGGAAGGCTATGATGTGACCTACTGCTCCAACGCCGACATGATCACCCCGGATCACGGTTTGAAATGCAAGGTCTTCATCAGCATCGGCCACGACGAGTATTGGGATATCCGCCAGTATCAAAGTGTGGAGAAGATGCGTGATGCGGGGGTGAATCTGCTCTTCCTCTCTGGCAACTCCGTCTGTTGGGTCACGCCTTTTACTTCAAATGCCGTTGGCGTTCCGAATCGCCGCATTTTTCGCGGCGGTCCTTACGGCGGCGACTACAAGTATGCCATCGCTCGGGAGCGGGATGTCGGTCCCTTCCCACATCGCGGCCCGGATGAAGGTTATCTCATGGGGGTGCGTAACATCGACCCCGTGAACGGTGGCGGCGACTGGATCTGCACGAAGCCGGAGCATTGGATTTTTGAAGGCACCGGTATGAAGAAAGGTGACTCCATTCCCGGTATGATCGGTTGGGAATACCATGGAGATGCGCCCAAAGACATCCCCAGCCTTGAAATCCTGGCCGGTGGCACCGCCTTTCAAGGCGGTCACAATCCCCAGCAGTGGCAGGCCGTGATCTTCGATGGGCCGAAGGGCAACTTTATCTTCAATGCGTCGACCATTTGGTGGGCACAGGGTTTGAGCAAACCCCCGGGCCACATGCCGGTGTGGAGCCACTACTCACGTCCGCATGGCACCGACAAGCGTGTGCAGCGAATCACAGCGAATCTGCTGAAGCGAGCGATTGGGTGATCGCCGATTGTAGCGGACCTTAACAACGCTCTGCTGCGTGCCGAGTTGGTGGTGCTCTGCAGATTTAGCGCAGAGTGCGCAGTTCAGCGCGAAGTTGCTCCACTTCCTCCAGCAGGCTGGTGAGCAGCTTCAAACCCGCGAGGTTGAGTTCACAAGTCTCGCGTAAATGTTCGATGCGGCCCAGCGCACGGACGGTTTCATCGTCGTAATCGGGACGAATGAGGCCGTGTTCCTGATATAGCACGATCGCCTGCGTGGAGACGCCGGTAATCTCGGCGAGAATGTCCAGTGTATAGGTTTGAGGTGTGGCGTCGTTCATGTCAGGCGCGTGGTTTGAAGGTACTGGTGTTACGTAATTGCTCCCACAGGGCGCGTTCGGTGTCGCTGAGCGTGGTGGGCAGCACGACGTTGATGGTGACGAAAAAATCGCCGCGCTCACCAGTCTTGCCTTTTGGCAGGCCACGACCGCGCACGCGAAGCTTCTGATGATTCTCTGCACCAGCAGGAATGCGCAGCTTGATGGAGCCATCGAGTGTGGGAACCACCACCTCCGAACCAAGTACTGCTTCCCATGGAGCGACATCGAGTTCGTGATGCACCTCAGTCTCGTGAGTGGTGAACTCGGGATGCGAGGCATGGCGCACGCGCAGGTAAAGGTCTCCCGCCGCACCGCCGTTGCTGCCGGGTTCCCCTTGGCCGGGCACGCGGATGCGGCGGCCATCGGTGGCGCCGGGTGGAATGCGCACTTCAAAGGAGTGAGTTTGCGCCGCGCTGGTCTGACGATTCACCGTTTGCAGCGAGATCGGACGCTGCGTGCCATGCATTGCTTCTTCCAGCGTGACGAGGATGTCGCCCTCAATGTCATGACCACGACGCGCACGACTTCTGCCTGCGCCGGTGGGAATGCCTTCGTCAAAGCCTTGCGGAAAGCCGTAGCGGCTGCCACCGCTGAAGTATTGCTCGAAGAAATCGCTGAAACCCGTGCCGCCGAAGTGAACGTCTTGCTCATGGGCGGCGGAGGCCTGAGGTTCCTGCCAGTTGGCACCGAGCGTGTCATACTTTTTACG
>CANIZT010000406.1 GCA_947471905.1 Verrucomicrobiaceae bacterium | reverse complement strand
GCCCGCGCCAGACACGCTCATGCTCTACAAATACCTCAAGCAATTCGGCGGTGTATGCGCCAGCCACACCAGCGTTGGCAACATGGGCACCGACTGGCGAAACTGGGGCGGCGAGTTCGAGCCGATGGTCGAAATTTATCAAGGTGCCCGCCAAAACTACGAATACCCCGGCTGCCCGCGCTGCCCAACCGAGAACGACGCCATCGGCGGCTGGGAGCCAGGCGGTTGGGTTTCCGACGCCTTCGCCAAAGGCTACAAATTCAGCTTCCAAAGCAGCAGCGACCACGGCAGCACGCACATCAGCTACGCCATGGTTTATGCCGAGGATACGAGCCGTGAAGGCATCATCAATGCCATGCGCAAGCGTCACACCTATGGCGCCACCGACAACATCATCGCCGACAGCCGCTGCAAAGCCGCCGACGGCACCGAGCACATGATGGGCGACGAATTCACCGTCAAAGGTGCTCCCACCATCGAACTGGACCTCATCGGCACTATGCCCTTTGAGAAAGTCACGCTCATCAAGGACAACGTCGAGATCCCCATGAATGCGCCGAAGGAAAAAGAAGTAAGCCTCACCTGGACCGATCCGAAGCCCGAGAAAGGCAAGACCAGCTACTACTACTTCCGCGGCGAACAAACCAACGGAGAGCTTGTGTGGGTGTCGCCGATGTGGATTAAGTCGGAATGACGAAATCAGAATGGCAAATGACGAATGAGTGGATGAGGCGCAGCGCGCTTTGGACATTCGTCATTCTGTCATTCGCGCTTCGTCATTCCGCTTGCGGACATCCAGCCGACCAAAGCGAGATGCGCATGCGGCCAACACCACATCAGTTGGAGGCGAGGTTCACCTTCAACATTCTGACGCTGACGCGGTTTGTGCGCATGGATATGAATAGCGACGGGAAACTCAGCATGGCGGAGTTGGCTGGAGCGCAGCCGGTGGTGGTGGAGTATTTGAATTCGCACATCCGGCTCGACATCAACCAGCAGAAGGCTGCTCTGGGCACACGGGCGAAGTTTGAATACCTCTGGCCAAATGCGAGCGTGACGCCGCCGATGACGGAGTTCGAGTTTGCGGCACGAAATGTGGATGTGACCTTCGCGGTGCCGGTGGAGGGCCGTTTACTGGAGGATTTCTGGATCGCGTTCGAGATTTTCGAGCAAACGGGGCCAATGCAGACGATTCGCGGCATGTTTGAGCAGGACGGGAAGGCCGAGGAGGTTCCTTTCACCGCACAGGAACCGGAATACACCTATGACACTGGCTTTGCCGATGATCCGTTCGTGCAGGAGGCCGAAAAGAAGCTCAAGCAACCGTCATCGGAAAATGCCAAACCGTCGAACGAGCAACGCTGGTGGATGATTCGCGTGGGAGTGCTCATCATCCTGCTTGTGGTGGGCCGAAAGGTCCAGCTTAGCGCCCTTTCTCGCAAAACAATCGCACGCCGTCGGCGCACATCGCGGTAACGTTGGCCCCTTCACCTTTCAGCCAGAGTTCCTCGCTGACTCCGGCTTGTTTGGCAATCTGATGCTCTGCGGCAGCATAACGCCGACGATTCTCCTCAATGCTGATGCCTTCACGGAAACCGGCTGCAACGCGTTCATCAACATCGATGATGCGCTGACGGTAGGTGGGGAGATGCCATGCCACATCGCTCACCGAACCAAAGTGAGTGAGGTAGAGTGTCTTGAAGTTCGCAGCGATGAGTCGATCCACTGATTGCACATACGCAATGGGATCAAATTGCGGCGGAGCGGCAGTGACGGAAAGATAACTGCTGCCTTCGAGACGCATGCCCGCCACATCGCCAGTGAAGCAGACATCGCCAATGACAAAGGCATGATGATGCCGTGCATGACCGGGTGTGTCCCAAGCGGTGATCTCGATGTCGCCAAAGTTCACGCCTTCGTTGTCTTGCAGAGCGATGACACGTTCGGCGGGTGCGGAGAGCATCTCACCCCAGAGTGAGTCCATTTGATCGCCATAGACCATGCGGGCGCTGCTGATGAGCTTCGATGGATCGATTAAGTGCCTGCCAGCATTGGGGTGGCAGTAGATCGTGGCACCGTTTTGCGCGAACCAGCCAGCGGCACCGGCATGATCGAGATGAATGTGCGTGACGAAGACTTTCTTGATAGCCGATTCATCCACGCCAGCGGCCCGAATAGACTCGCGCAGTGTTTGTAGCGTCGATCCGGGCCCGGTTTCGATCAAAGCAAACTCACCACCGCTCTCAACGAGGTAGGAGGCTATGAGGCCGGGGATGCCTTGGAAATGAAGATCGAGCGTGTGAATGCGCATGGTTATTCGAAAAGAGGCGGTAAATGTCTGGCCCCATGCAACACGCGAAGCACTTCAATTTCATCCAATCCTTCGAGATAGAAGATCAAATACTGGGGATACACATCGGCAGGAATGAAACGAATACCCGCAAACTTGGATGAACTGAATCTGGGACGAATGCCGAGCCCCGGTTGCTGGCCGATTCGATCCGCTGTGTCGAACACAGCGAGGCGAACCTCCTTGGCCGCCACCACATTATCCTGCGCAATGTAGTTCGTCAGCTCATCGAGATCGTCAATGGCCACAGGATTGAAAACCACCGGCTTCATGCCTGCTCTGAGCGCAACTCCACAAGTGGCACCCGGCGCCCGGTGTGAGAAAGGGCCTCATCAAGCAATGATTCGAGAGCGGCAGTTGCACGCCAGCCGAAGGCGGTCTGAACAGCGGCTTCCACAGCGGCTTCCACACTCACATAGCCACCCTCGGCAACCTGCCGTTTGAGCAGGGACTCAGTGCATTCTGTAAGGGTGACGGTCATGGTGGCAGTTTAATAAACAGCCACGGAATGTGCAAGCGCTAGCTTAACGCATCGCCTCGAAGCGCTTCTTGAGGATGTCCTTCTGACTGACATCACCGAGCTTGGAGCGTGTGTCGTCGATCCACTTTTGTTCGAGAGAGTTCTTGGTGGGGCGATTGACCTGATAATAGACACCGAATTTTCCGGGGGCGAGGTTTTCGGCGAGCTTGAAGGCGGCTTGGTCATCGGTCACGTCGTGCTGTGTTTCGTCGATGGTTTCCCAGGTGCCGCCTTTTTTCGGCCAGCTGTCATCAAAGGCACCGGCGTAGAACATGACGCACTCGCTGAGGCACTCGACGACGCTGAAGCCGTCATGCAAAATGGCGCGGGTGAAGACTTCTTCCATATGCTTCACCTGCGCAGCATGCGTGCGGGCGATGAAGGTGGCACCGCTGGCAAGGAGTTGCTTCATCGGGTTGATCGGACGGTCGATGCTGCCGGTGGGGTCGGTCTTGCTCTTAAAGCCGATGGGGCTCGTAGGGCTGGTCTGCTTCTTGGTCAGGCCATAGACGAAGTTGTCCATGATGACGTAGGTGAGTTTGATGTTTTTGCGGGCAGCGTGATTGAGGTGATTGCCGCCGATGGAGAAGCCGTCGCCGTCACCGCCAAAGACGAACACATGCACATCCGGACGGCTCAGCGAGATGCCGGTGGCGAGCGGCAGGGCGCGACCATGGATGAAATGGATGCCGTGCGTGTTCATGAAGTAAGGGAAGCGGCTGGAGCAGCCGATGCCAGCCACGCAGACGATGTTTTCATGCGGATACTGGAGTTTCTCTAAGACGCGGTAGAAGATGTTCAGCACGGCGAAGTCGCCACAGCCGGGGCACCACGTCGGATGGTCGGCAGTGAGAGCTTTTTTCGTGAGCTTGTTTGGATCAACAACAGGCGCTGCAGAGGCAGGAGCAGTGGCGGTGGACATGATGATTGGAAATTGAAGGTTGGAGACAGATGGAATGAGAGTCAGGCCTAGGCGGT
>CANIZT010000405.1 GCA_947471905.1 Verrucomicrobiaceae bacterium | reverse complement strand
TTTGTCCGCTGTTCCAAGCGGGGGACAATGTGACCGCGCTCCCTTCATCCCCGAACTGCACATGGAGCGTGCGGGCCACTCCTTGCCGCGCCACTCGATGCGGTTCATTTCGTTCGGCTCGACATTCCACCGCTGCTGCCGATGTTTAACGCTTGAAACTGCTCTTTCGGAGCGTTTAGCACTGACCCACCACCACGCATGATTTTTCTCGCCGACCTGCCCGCCCCCAGCCGCATGGGGGACATCCTCATGGCCTTCCTGAGCATCGTCTTTGAAGGAGCGCCCTACATTCTCATCGGCACGATCTTTTCGGGCATCATCGACGCCTTCCTGCCGGCGAAGCTGCTGGATCGTGTGCTGCCAAAGAGCAAGGTGCTGTCCACGCTGATCGCCGGGTTCCTAGGGCTGGTGTTTCCAGTGTGCGAGTGCGCGGTGGTGCCGGTGATCCGGCGGCTGGTGCAGAAGGGCCTGCCGCTGTCCTGCGCGGTGACCTACATGCTTTCGGCTCCGATCATGAATCCCATCGTGGCGATCAGCACGCTGACGGCGTTCAAGGAATTCAGCGGGCTGTCCTTTGCCACAGCGGGGAATGCGACGATGACGATTGCGCGTCTGTCGCTGGGCTACCTCGTGGCGGTGATCGTGGGCCTCATCGTGCTGCGCTTCAAGCCGGGCCAGGTGCTGCGGCATAGCATCGCGAACAAGATCGCCGAAGCTGCCGCAGATGACGGCCACACGCATGCACCCGCTGTCGGCTTCAACGGCAAGCTCGTCCACGCGATGCGCAGCGCCATGCGTGACTTCCTCGACACGGCGATGTACTTCGCCATCGGCGTCGCCATCACGTCCGCCTTCAACACGCAGATCAACCAGTCCCTCCTGAACACCGTGGCGGGCAACGACTGGCTGGCCATTCCTTCCCTGATGGGGCTGGCGATCGTGCTGTCGCTGTGCAGCACCTCGGACGCCTTCATTGCCGCACCGATGACCGCCTTCTCGATGGCGGCGAAGCTGGCCTTCCTGGTGTTCGGCCCGATGATGGACATCAAGCTGCTGTTCATGTACTCCAGCGTCTTCCAGCGCAAGTTCGTCGTATCTCTGCTGATCGGTCTCTTCATTCTCATCGGCCTGCTCTCCGGGCCATGGATGCAGCTCATTCAAAGCCTCTACCACAAACCCTAAATCGCCATGAGTGGAACCCGCACCCTCGTTCATCTTCTCAGTGTCGCCATGCTCCTGCTGTGGGGCGGCGTGCTGCTTTACTTCTACATCAGCGGCCGGCTGGTGAACTACCTGCCGCCGGATGGCATCTTCCGCCCGATGGTGCTCATCTCCGGCATCGGTCTGGCGGTGCTGGGTCTCTTCAACCTGCTGACCATGGGCGCGGAAGATCCCGGCTGTGAAGGCCATGATCATGGTCACGACAACCATGATCACAAGGACTGCGGTCACGATCATTCCCACAAACACGGTGCCTGTGACCATGACCACGGTCATGAACACAAGCACGAGCATGGTGCGGCTTGTGATCACGATCACGTTCATGATGAAAATTGCGGGCATGACCATTCTCATGACGAACACAAAGATTGCGGGCATGATCACGCGAAGAAAGCAGGCGGCTGCGGTCACGATCACGGCCACACGCATGATCACGGTCACGCACACAGCCACGAAGGCCACGCGCATGGTATTCTCGATGAGAGCTCCTGGCCGGGCCGCATTGCCGTGCTGCTGATTCTTGCCGCACCGTTGTCATGGGCCGCGCTGTCCTCGCCGGACCGCTACAGCCCGAATGCCATCGTGAACAAGGGCCTCTACGACCCGAACTACACCGATACCTCGCGTGCGGAGCAGTTCTCGCTGCAAAACAAACCGAAGACCGTGGCCAAAGTGGTCGATACACCCCCAGTCGCTTCCGCTTCCCTGCCCCCAGCGAACGTCACGACGACACCGCCTCCTGGAGTCAATGCAGCCTCCGCCGCCATGGCCGACGGGGCCAAGAAGGTGAACGAGAAGGACCTCCCCAAGCCCGCGCAAGCTTCGAAGAGCTATGGCTCATTTACCCTTGAAGATCTCAAAGCCCAGGTACCGCAAAGCAAGGACGGGAACTTCATTCTCGAAGTGCCCGAACTCTACTACACCGGCGGTGACGTCGAAGTGCAGAAGGTCATCACCGGCCAGATGGTCGAGACCGTGGCGCAGATCCTGCCCGAAAAGGTCAACAACCCAGACGGCCACCGCCTACGCATCTTCCGCATGCTCGTGCAATGCTGCGCCGCTGATGCGCGCCCGTATTCCGTTCCTGTTGATTTCGGCAAGAAGGCTCCCGAATTCAAAGACATGACCTGGGTCAAAGTCACCGGCAAGATGAACTACAAAAAGGAAGGCGATCAAACCGTCCCCATCATCGAAGCCACGAAGGTCGAAGAAACGACCGCGCCGGAAAATGCGATGATTTACTGAGGCCTCGGGCGGTTGAGAAACCAACCGCCCTCGGCTGTTTCGGAAGACTCACGGCACGTCATACGTCCCCATCGCCGCCACGTCGAAACGTGTCGATCCCACTTCATCGGCGATCTCGTTGAGCGCTTCGACTTCGGCGGTGCTGAAGAGCAGGCCGCCTGCTTTGGCCGTGTGAGCGGCGTTTTGCGCCTCGGGTTGGCCGGGGAGCATGCAGTTCTCGTTGCCGTGGCCGAGGATGTCGTCGATCACCGCCTTGATGTTCTCGTTGAAGTTGCGGCCATTGGAGAACAGGCCCGTGCTGATGGCATCGGGATGGATCACCTGGAAATAGAAGCTGCTGGTGCGCTTCTCACCTGCTGGGAAGGGCTTGGATTTGATGTCGGGATGCGCACCACCGCCACGTAGCGTCGGCAGACCACCGCCGATCATGCCGCCCATGACTTCAATGAGCAGGGAGAGGCCGTAGCCTTTGTGGGCACCGAAGGGCAGCAACCAAGCCGCTTCATTCGCGTCGGTGGTCGGTTTGCCTTCTTTATCAACCGCAGCGCCGGAAGGAAGCGGCTTGCCTTCACGCTTGAGCTGCTGCACGCGGCCCATGGCGACGGTGGAGGTGGCCCAATCGATCACGATGGGAAAGCCGCAGGCATCCTGCGTCGGCAGCCCCCATGAGTGCGGATTGGTGCCGAGCACGGGGAACTTGCCGCCGAAAGGAACGACCTCGCCAAGCGTCGAAGTGCAATTCGTGTAGGCGATATAGCCCTTCTTCGCTGCATCCATCACGTAACCGCCACCCCAGAGATAGTGGAAGGCATTATCAACGCTCACCTGGCCGATGCCGTATTTGTCTGCCATCTCCATGCAGCGTTCCATCGCGCTGAAGGCCACGCTTTGACCGAGCTTGAGCTTGCCATCCCACGCTTCGCTCGCTGCGAAGGGCTTCTTGATCACTTCAATCTCCGCGCCGGGTTTGCAGCCGCCTGTGGCGCTGCCAAAGAGGTGATCCAGATGCAGCGCCTTGATGGCGTTGTGCGTGCGGATGCCATGCGCCGATGCCATCTCGCAAAAACGTGCGCCATCAGCGGCTTCCGCTTGTGTGTAGCCACGGTGCTGATAGGCGGCGCGGACGAGTGCGTTGTGGGCTTCAGTGGGAACGATGTGGTAGGTGGTCGGCATGGTCTGCGGATGATGTCGAGACACACGCGGCACGCAAGGCGCTGATTGCACTTCGTCTCACCAGCAGATGCCCTCGTAGCTCCAAGGCAGTGCCTTGAGCTCCGGCCAGCCATTCACATCAATCACGCACTTCCCTGCCTCGGCCACGCTGCGTAAAGATTCGGCATCCACACATTTCTGCGAAGCGATGACCACATCACTGTCGCGCACCACCTCTTCTGCCGTCGCGCAGAGCAACTGCGC
>CANIZT010000404.1 GCA_947471905.1 Verrucomicrobiaceae bacterium | reverse complement strand
GATGACATCGCGCTGCTGGTGAAACTGCTGCAACGCCTCGTCAACGAAGGCCACAGCCTGCTCGTCATTGAGCACAATCTCGAAGTCATCAAATGCGCCGACTGGGTCATTGATCTCGGGCCGGAAGGTGGAGCTGCGGGCGGTGCGCTGGTGATTGCGGGAACGCCGGAGGAGGTGGCGGAGTGTGAGGTCTCGCATACAGGGCGTTACCTCCGTGAGTTGGTTTCAAGTTCCAAGTCTCAAGTTTCAAGTCGGGTTGCCGAATCGGCTGCTAGCTACCGCACGCGCCAACTTGAAACTTTAAACCTGAAACCTGAAACGAAGAACGTCATCAGCATTCGCGGCGCGCGTGAGCATAACCTCAAGAACATCTCGCTCGACATCCCGCGTGATCAATTCGTCGTCGTCACCGGCCTAAGCGGCTCGGGCAAGTCGTCACTCGCGTTTGATTTGATCTTTGCGGAAGGGCAGCGGCGCTTCCTGGACAGCATGTCGGTGTATGCGCGGACGTTTGTGGAGCAGATGGAGAAGCCGGAGGTCGATCTGATCACGGGCGTGCCGCCGACGGTGGCCATCGAGCAACGCATCTCGCGTGGCGGTGGCAAATCGACCGTGGCGACGGTGACGGAGTCGTATCACTTCCTGCGCCTGCTGTTTGCGAAGCTGGGTACGCAGTATTGCCCGAAGTGTGCCATAGCGGTGAAGAAGCAGAGCGTGCAGTCCATTTTGAATGCCGTGATGAAGCAGGCGACCAAAGGGCCGCTGCATCTGCTGGCACCGCTGATCAAAGCACGCAAAGGTTTCCACAACGAAGTGGCGGATCACGCGCAGCGGCATGGCATCGAGACGCTGCTCGTCGATGGCGAGTTTCGCGAGACGTTGGGCTTCCAACGACTAGAGCGCTTCAAGGAGCACAACATTGATGCGGTGATCGCAAAGGTCACGAAGGCCGATTCCGATGAGAAATTGCGTCCGCTGGTCGAAACAGCGATCAAGATGGGCAAAGGCACAATCAAGCTGCGTTTGGCAGACAAATCGATTTCGGTGCTGAGCACGGAGATGAGCTGTCCTTCATGCGGTTTGTCGTTTGAAGAGCTTGATCCGCGACTTTTCAGCTTCAACAGCCCGCATGGCTGGTGCAAAGACTGCCGTGGCTTTGGCGTCGTCGGTCGCAAACTCGATCTGAGTGATCGTCAGCCCGATGTGTCGGTGCTGGAGGCCGAGATGGAGGAAGAGCGCCGTTTCAACAGCGAGGACGAGGAAGATGCGCCACGCCAGACCTGCACAAGTTGTCACGGCAGTCGAATCAACGAGATTGGCCGTGCGGTGCAGCTTCAAGGCAGCACGATTCAAGACTTCACCTCGCTCACAGCGGGCGATGCGGGCAAGTTGATGGGCAAACTCAAGTTTGCAGGCACGGAGGCGATCATCGCACGCGACATCGTGAAGGAGATCGAGCAGCGACTCAAATTCATGCAGGAGGTGGGACTCGGTTATCTTCAGCTCAATCGCAGCGCCGACACGCTCAGCGGTGGTGAGGCGCAGCGCATTCGTTTGTCCGCACAGCTCGGCAGCAATCTGCGCGGCGTGTTGTATGTGCTCGACGAACCGACCATCGGCCTGCATCCGCGCGACAACGAGAAGCTGCTCGACACGCTGTCAGCGCTGCGGGACAAGGGCAACTCGCTGCTCATCGTCGAGCACGATGACGAAACGATGCGGCGTGCGGACACGATTCTCGACCTCGGGCCGGGCGCGGGAAAATTCGGCGGCGAAGTCATCGCGCAAGGCACGCTGGCGCATCTTTTGAAGAACAAGAAGAGCGTGACGGGCCAAAGCCTGAACAAACCACTCAAACATCCATCACGTGGCGAACGACGCGCCTTGCCTGCGCTCAAATCGAAGGACGGCTGGCTGCGTGTGACTGGCGCGACGGCGAACAATTTGAAAAACGTCGATGTTGCGATTCCGCTCGGTCGTTTGACCGTGCTCACGGGCGTGAGCGGCAGCGGCAAGAGTTCGCTGATGCATGGCGCTCTATCGCCAGCGGTGCGCGAGAAGATCAGCAAGTCGAAGGCGAAGATCGTTCACGCTTGGAAGAGCATCACGGGCTTTGAGAATTTGCAGACGGTGCATGAGGTCGATCAATCGCCGATTGGGAAGACGAGCCGCTCGTGTCCAGCGACGTATGTGGGCATCTGGGATGACATTCGGAAGCTTTTCGCGCAGGTGCCGCTCGCCAGAACGCGTGGCTACTCATCAGGCCGTTTCTCTTTCAACACTGAAGGCGGACGCTGTGAAACCTGCGGCGGCAATGGCGAGATCAAAGTCGAAATGGCTTTCCTGCCGACCACGCGCGTGCATTGCGAGACCTGCAACGGCCTGCGCTTCAACTCGGCGACGCTCGAAGTCGAGTACAACGGCAAACACATCGGTGAAGTGCTGCGCATGAGCATCACTGAGGCCGCCGAGTTCTTCGCGCCCGTGCAAAAGATCGCGCGTCCGCTCAAACTGCTCGCCGACACTGGCCTGGGCTATCTCCAACTCGGCCAGCCCAGCCCCACGCTCAGCGGGGGCGAGGCCCAGCGCATCAAGCTCGTCACCGAACTCCGCAGCGGGGACGGCCGCACCATCAAAGAGCAGCTCAAAGGCATCACCAAGGCCGGGAAGCGCAATCTCTACCTCATCGAAGAGCCGACCATCGGCCTGCACATCCAAGACGTCGCCAAACTCATCGACGTGCTGCATCGCCTCGTCGATGAAGGCCACACCGTCGTCGTCATCGAGCATCACCCCGACGTCTATGCCGAAGCCGACTACCTCATCGACATCGGCCCCGAGGCGGGTGCCGAAGGCGGGCGTGTCGTTGCCGCAGGAACGCCCGAGCAGGTGAAGAAGTGCAAGGAGAGCCGGACGGCGCGCTTTTTGTGACTGCTCTCCATGCTGAGAGATTTCTTCATAAGTAATAATGCTTCACTTTGCCATGCCGTTGCTTGTTCGTCAGCGGCGGGAGATCGAGGTGGAAGAAGTGGCGGAGGGTTTTGGTATGGTGCTTGAGGGTTTGCTTGGCCGCTTCCTTCAATTCGGTCCAGCGCCGCCAAGGGTGAGCAGGGGCATGGGTGATGTGGCGCAGGAGGCTGAGCCATTCGACGTAGGCTCTTGAAATATCACCTTCGGCGATGCCAGCCTTTAAATCTTGGGCACCGGGACGTTCGGGATGGAGCAGGGCATCAAGGAGTTCGGCTGCGCCTTCGCCGTAATCGGTGGGCAGGCCATTCTCGAGATAGCCGTGATGATTGATGAAGCCGTAGGTGCCACGGCACACCGCAGCGAGGCGTTCGGAACCAGCTGCGTGTGGGAGATCGAATTTGGAACCACTGCGAAGGTTGGCAAGATGGTTCACGAGTTCATCGGCGTGATAGCTTTCATCTTCGAGCGCTGCGCAAATGGCGAGACCTTCGCCGTGCTGGAAGAAGCTGAAGATTTCGCCGCGACGTGTCGGCACGCCTTGGGCATCGATGAGGCCGAGCGTGCGCCAGGCGTGGATGGGCGAGCCGACGCGAGGTTCGCGGTCGCTGTTCTCGCCACGATGCGTTTCGTCTTCGTGATGCACGCCCGTTTCATTGCGGACGACGATGCCGCGTTCCTGCGGAGCAAAGAGGAGACGTTGATGACTGTCTTCGTAGGCCGTGACTTCGACGGGCGAGAGATCGAAGCAGGCGAACACGAGATTTTCTTTCTGCACGGTGCCGATGAACTCGGGCGCGACATCTTTGATGATGTCATCCACGGTTTCGAGGATCGCGGTGCCAAGCTCACCGGCATGCAGGATGGTGATTTCTTCGAGCGCGATGGTTTCGGCTTTGCGCGGCAGCTTCAACAGG
>CANIZT010000403.1 GCA_947471905.1 Verrucomicrobiaceae bacterium | reverse complement strand
TTGGCGATGGACATTCAGGTGGCTGGCAGAGGGAGGGCGTATCTAGTCCAGCGGCAGGAGAAATGCAATTCCGATGCTTGAAGACGGTTTCTTCATGCCAAATGCTGCTGCGATGAAACCAGAGTTGTTGAGCGATGCTGCCATCCAAACCAAACTTCACAAACTGCCAGGGTGGCAGGTAGAAGGCTGTGAGTTGGTGAAAGAGTTCCGATTTGGCAGTTATTTGGCCGGCGTTTCGTTTGTTCAGCAAATTGCCCTGCTCGCTGAGGCTTTGAATCATCATCCGGACATGCTGGTGCGCTGGTGCAAAATCACGGTGAGACTAACCACCCACAGTGTAGGCGGGCTCACCGCGCTGGATCTTGCGCTGGCCGAGAAGATTGAATGTGCTCAATCAGCACCCGCAGCCCCGCCAAATTAACATTCACTGACTCACCGCAGCGGTCTCTCGATTGATCTTACGACCGGAAGGATCAACCACTTCGACAGTGACAAAGATAATGATGTTCTTGGTATCTGTCTTGGTAACACTGTTTTTGAAAAATCTTCCCACAAAGGGAAGGTCGCCAATGATTGGTACTTTGTCGTCTGTCAGGGTGCGTTTTTGAATCTTGGCACCGCCCAAGACTACAGTGGCACCATCCCAAATTTTAACTGCTGTAGAAACCTTCTGGGACTTGAAGATTGGCTGCAAAATCAGGTTGGGCGTGATGAGTTGTTCCGGCGAACTAGTCGGGACAAAAGAAGTGGAAGTAAGTGCCCCAATCGTTTGCGTAATTGCTGAGAAACTGAAGCTGGCAGGAACATTAATAGGAGATCCGTAATTCACAAACCCTTCAAACTCCGTCAATGATGGCGAGATGGTAAGCTCAACAGTACGGCCGTCTTCTGAAATCACAGGTTCAACATCCAGCAGGATGCCTGTTTTTCTCATCTCAAAGGCCGTAGGTGTTGTTGGAGTGGCAATTTGTTGCACCGGAATAGAAATAGTACGGCCACCACCACCCTGCGGTAGTTGCGGCGGGTCAAACTCCGTCGGGTAAATAAACTCCCGACTGATCTCCACCGTGGCCTTGAGGCCGTTTTTGGTAGTCACGCTGGGCGAAGCGTTGACATCAATCCCCTTTTTTTGTGACAAGCCTCGCAAGACTGACTGAAATTGCGGATCGGTAAACACTCCGGCTACTGATAATACACCGGGTGCCACATTCTGACTACCTATAGGAGAACCGGTCCGCAGTAGGCTGTCGATAGAGTCTGCACCAGCTGCTGAGGTTCCGGATCTGAGTCCTGAAGTGATCGGGCCGCCACCACCGCCATTGACCGGCGTTATACCAAAAGGAGTACTACCCCCAACGGCAGATGTAACGTTTTGCTGCGGAAAAACCTGCAGACCATTGACTGTGACTGCCGGTATCGTTGCATTGCTTCCGAAGGGGTAGTTCGCTGCCGAGTAGGCATTGCCGTTTCCGGGAGTGCCGCCGCCAAAAAAGACATTGTTAGCATTCGCACCCACTCCACCCATCAGCCAGTCATAACCCAACTCTTCCAGGTTTTCCTGGTTCACTTCCAACATGCGAACGGTGACCACTGCCATCTTAGGTGCATTCTTGGCCGCCTGTTCAACGAACATCTCGATCATCTCCATGTTGGCCAGGGAGTTGCGAACGGTAAGTGTGCTCGTCGCTGAATTGAAACTCGCACTCGTGCCTTCCGGGAAGGTCACACCCCGCGCTTCGAGAAACTCTTTGGCTCCCATGCGGCGGATGGTTAAGCCTCCACCGCCGCCAGCGGGTGCTTGTGCGGCGAAGGGATCAGCCGAAGCTGCGGCAGCCGGATCGCCAGCGGGAGCACTTTGAATAAAATCCGGCGGCACACGAAATGAACGCGATATGATCGTGCTATCGCGTTCGCTGATGGAAACAAAGGTCACCGCATGATCATCCACCTTGTAGGTGACTCCGCACATTTCGCTCACATAACGCAATACCTCTTCCATTGGCACATTGAAGAGATTGAGACTGATGGGCTTGTTGCGGGATTCGGGCGGCACACTGAGAACGAAATTCACTCCCTTGCCTTGCGGATCAAGGTCACGACTGCGAACACGCAGCAGTTCGGTCACTTCATCGAGCGTGGCTCCAGCAAATTCCACCTTTGGGAACATCAGTGTGCGTAGCTTTTGGGTAATGGCCTCGCGTCCGCTTTGTGTATAAGCTTGGTTCTGCGCGGCCCCAAACATGGCGCTGACATCCAGTTCCGGCAGCGGCACAGGATCTTCCCATGTCTTATCCACATCGCTAAGCATTTTGGAACGCTGATGATCGTAGGCGGCTTTGTAGTAGCGTTGTTTTTCCTGTTCCGCCCGCTCCATACCTCGTCGTGCGGCGCTGTTTGATGGATCAATGCGCAGCACATCCTGATAAGTCGTGATGGCCTTGTCTGGGTCACCAATTTCGATGAACGAGTTCGCTTTGATCAACAGTGTCTTCACTGCTCCGACATTGTCCACGTGCTGTGGCGTTAGAGCAGGAGGAAAGCGGTCTGGATCGCTTAAGCGCTTCTGCAGGGCCAACACTCGCGCATCTCTAGGCGCGACCTCTGCGGACAAAAGTTTGTCCAGCAGCGTATTGGCTCCAGCTAGATCTCCTTTGGCAGCCAGTTCCTGCGCATGCAGACATCCTGCCACCACATAGCCGTTGCGAGCGGCAAAGCGATGCTCTTGAGCCAGAGGAATGTTTGGCAAAGCCTCGTAAGCGGCAGAAAACACGGCCAAGGCCTCTTCTGCTTTCCGTTCATTGATCAAGTTGTAGCCACGTTCGATCTCATCCCCTGCCTTGTTAACCTGCACAGCACGACGATTTGCTTCGGCCTGCGCCAGCGATGCAACCGAAGAAGGCTGGGCGAACGAAACCGCACTAGCTCCAAGGCTGCACATCAGGCACACGAAAACACTGCGGCTGATCAGGCGGCGCATGGATTTGGCGTTGGAACGATTCGGGGAGGACTGCGGGAGCATCAAAGTTTTGGAAAATCAGGTTTATAACAGGACTAGGCCCTTCGCCCAAGCATTTTCTGCCATGAATCTCACCCGGAAGTTGCCCTCCCGCCTCATCTTGCTCTGATGGCCGCTCCCCTACCCCAATCATCATGGCCAAAGCCCCCATCAAAGTCGCAGTCACCGGCGCCGCCGGTCAAATCGGTTACGCCCTCCTTTTCCGCATCGCCTCCGGTGCCATGTTTGGCCCGGATCAACCGGTAATCCTCCAACTCATCGAGGCTCCGTTTGAAAAGCCGCTGGCTGCCCTCGCAGGCGTGGCCATGGAACTCGACGATTGCGCCTTCCCGCTGCTCAAAGGCATCGTCCAGACTTCCGATCCCGCCGTCGGCTTCAAGGACGCCAACTGGTGCCTGCTTGTCGGTGCCAAGCCCCGCGGTCCCGGCATGGAACGTGCCGATTTGCTCAAGGACAATGGCAAAATCTTCATCGAGCAGGGCAAAATCATTGATGCGGTGGCCGCCGCAGATGCCCGCGTCGCTGTCGTTGGCAATCCGGCCAACACCAACTGCATGATCGCCGCTTCTCAAGCTAAGCGCCTCACGCCGGATCGCTTCACCGCC
Source organism: Verrucomicrobiaceae bacterium (assembly GCA_947471905.1). Classification (GTDB taxonomy): domain Bacteria; phylum Verrucomicrobiota; class Verrucomicrobiia; order Verrucomicrobiales; family Verrucomicrobiaceae; genus Prosthecobacter. Next base: position 276 of record CANIZT010000403.1, on the reverse strand, counting down.
ATGGTGCGCCTCGACCAAAACCGCGCCCAGACCCAGCTCGCGCAAAAAGCTGGCGTGGACCTCACCGAGGTGAAAGATATCTTCATCTACGGCAACCACAGCCCAACCATGTTCCCTTCCTTTGCTCACGCCACCATCGGCGGCAAACCAGCGGCCTCCGTCATCAATGACCAGGCTTGGCTCGAAGGTCCGTTCTGCGAAACCGTCGGCAAACGTGGTGCAGCCATCATCGCCGCCCGTGGCGCTTCCTCTGCCGCCTCCGCCGCGAATGCCCTC
>CANIZT010000402.1 GCA_947471905.1 Verrucomicrobiaceae bacterium | reverse complement strand
GGCATGTCTGCTGCGGACATGGTGCAGCACGCTGAAAAATGCATCTCCGTCGATGTGAACACCCTCGGCATCCCACGCACCGCGAAAAGCTTTGCACTCAAGGTGCGCGGCGAATCCATGATCGGCGCCCTCATCGGCGATGGAGACCTTGTCATCCTCGAAATGCGCGAGCCACGCCCCCGCGACATCGTCGCCGCCCTCATCGATGGCGAAACGACCTTGAAGCGTTACCTCGTCAAAGACACACACCCTTTCCTCAAAGCCGAGAACCCCGAGTACCCGGATCTTATCCCTGCCCAAGAGCTAATGATTCAAGGTGTCATGATCGGCCTCATCCGCCATGTGCGGAGAGATTAGTTCACGTACCGCTCCCGCAGATGCTGGATGTGCCACTTCGCATCCGTCGGCTTGCCAGTCGCTTTCGCGATGATCTCCTGCGGCAGCAGTGCACCACCGTAGGAATGCACGTTGTCGCGCAGCCACGTCAGCAGCGGCGCATAGTTGCATTTCTCCAGCGCCGTTGCGATCTTCCGCTGCTTCTTCGCCGTCGCGAACAACTGCGCCGCATTCAGGTTACCCAGTGTGTACGTCGCGAAATAACCCAGTCCGCCCATGCTCCAGTGAATGTCTTGGAGACAACCGTGCCGATCATCGGGCGGCGTCATGCCGAAAAGCTCGCGGTATTCCTCATTCCAGACCTTCGGCACGTCTTTGACGGCCAACTCGCCTTTCACCAGTCGGCGCTCGATGCCAAAGCGTAGCAGGATGTGCATGTCATACGTCGCCTCGTCGGCCTCCACGCGGATGAAGCTGAATTCGCTGCGCAGCATCTCCTTCATGAACACATCCAGCTTCACTTTGCGAAGATGCGGGAACAACTCCGCCGCGCGTGGTAGCCACTTTTGCCAAAACACACGGCTGCGGCCCACATGATTCTCCCACAGCCGACTCTGGGACTCGTGAATGCCCAGCGAAGCCGCGCTGCCACTCGGCAGGCCGTAATCCAGCCCGGGCAGACCTTGTTCATACAATCCGTGCCCAGCCTCATGCATCACGCCAAAGAGCGACGACAGAAAATCCTTCTCATCATACCGCGTCGTTAAGCGAACATCGCCAGGCCCCAGCGTCGTGCAAAACGGATGCGCCGTCGTGTCGATGCGGCCCGCCTCAAAATCAAAACCAATGCCCTCCGCGATCTCCCGATTCAAAATCTGCTGCTTCTCGATCGGGTAGCGACCACGCAGAGCCCCTGACTTCACCTTATCCGACTTCGCCACTGCCTCACGGGCGATTTCGGCCAACTGCGGCTTCAATTTCGCAAACAACACTGCAACCTCGCGTGTCTTCGCGCCACGCTCGTAAAGATCGAGCAGCGCATCATACGGCTCGTCCTCGTAGCCATACAAATCCGCCTTCTTCCGCGCGATGGTGAGTACCTTCTCCAAATGCGGCGCAAACATCGCGAAGTCAGATTTCCCCCGCGCCTCGACCCATGCTGCCTTCGCATGGGCGCAGACCTCACTTTCCTCCTGCACCAGCTTTTGCGGCAGTTTCGTCGCCCGATCGATGTCCCGGCGCAAACCGCGCACGTTCGCCGCTTGCGTCACATTCTCCGGCATCTCCGTCTCCGCACGCTCCAGAAGTTTCAGCGTTCGCTTGGACGTCAGCAACCCGTGCGCCTTGCCTGTGAGATAAGAAAGCTGCCTCGCCCGATGATCCAGCGCATGACCCGGCATATACGTCTCCTGATCCCACCCCAACACCGATTCGGTCGAGGTGATCAGGGCGATTTCAGAAACAACTTCACAAAGAGAATGATAGGCGGACATAGAGGCCGCCATACTGACTCGCCATCGCCCGAGAGCAACCTCAAGCACCAATCGGATGCCACGTCGTCTTGAACTCGATCAGCGCACGGATTTCCTCCACACCCTGCATCTTATCAGCGAACCAGTCGATGGGCTCTTCAGCCTTGAGCAGGCGCACGCGCTTCACGCTTTCCGCAGCGCCAAGTCTTAGTTCCTGGCGCTCCGCTGCATTCACCGCACCGCTCAGGGCGCGCAGATGCTCGTGCGTGGCAAAGGTAGGCAGCATCTCACTGCGCTGGCCCGTGAGCAGATTCACCACGCCGCCTGGAAGATCGCTGGTGGCCAGCATTTCACCCAGCAAGATGCTCGGATATGGCTGCGTCGTGCTCGCGACGGCCACGACACTGTTGCCACTCGTGATGGTCGGCAAAATCAGCGATAGCAGCGCCAGCAGCGGCGCATCATCCGGCGCGATGATGCCGATGATGCCCATCGGCTCCGTCACGGTGAAATTAAAGTGCGCCGAGGCCACCGGGTTCACGCTACCGAGGATCTGCTCGTATTTATCCGTCCAGCCCGCGTAGTACACCACGCGCTCGATGCTCGCAGCCACCTCGCGTGAAGCATCCGCCTTGGAACTGCCGCCAAGCGCGATCGCCTCGGCCAACTCAACACCACGCGCCTCCATCATCTCCGCCAGCCGATACAAAATCTGCCCGCGATTAAAAGCCGTGCGCTTCGCCCAGCCCGGCCCCGCCTTCGCTGCCGCTTCCACGGCATTGCGCAGGTCCTTGCGCGTGCATTGCGGAATGTTGGCAAAGAACGCACCAGAGGCGTCGTGCAGTTCAGCCACGCGTGCGCTCTCACTGCGGATGAAAGCACCGCCGACGTAGCATTTGGGGGTTTTGGTGATGTGAAGTCGTGACATGGCGGTTTAGACGAGTTTGCAGTAATCGAGCAGCCCTTGCTTGCCGCCTTCGCGACCAAAGCCAGACTCCTTGTAGCCACCGAAGGGGCTGGTGGGATCAAATTTGTTGTAGGTGTTGGCCCAGACGACTCCGGCCTTGAGCAGCGTGCTCATTTTTAGGATGCGGCTGCCTTTATCCGTCCACACGCCGGCGCTGAGGCCGAAGGCGGTGTTGTTGGCTTTCTCGACGGCTTCTTCGAGCGTGCGGAAGGTCAGGATGCTGAGCACGGGGCCAAAGATTTCCTCACGTGCGATGCGGTGACTCATGCTGACACCGGAGAACAGCGTTGGCTTGAAGTAGAAACCCTTCGTCGGCAATCGGCAGGCACTCTGATGCATCTCCGCGCCTTCTGAGACGCCGGTCTTCACGAGTTCGGTGATCTTCGTGAGTTGCTCGCGGCTGTTGATGGCACCGAGGTCGGTATTCTTGTCCATCGGATCGCCCACACGCAGCACAGCGATGCGACGCTTGAGTTTGGCCAGCACTTGCTCCGCAACGCTTTCCTGCACCAGCAAGCGTGAGCCAGCACAGCACACATGACCTTGATTGAAGAAGATACCGTTCACGATGCCCTCCACGGCCTGATCGAGCGGCGCGTCATCAAAGACGATGTTTGCCGCCTTCCCGCCGAGCTCGAGCGTCATCTTCTTCTCGGTGCCCGCCAAGGAGCGCATGATGATCTTGCCGACATCCGTGCTGCCAGTGAAAGCGACTTTCGTGGTCAGCGGATGATTGATCACCGCCGCGCCGGTCTCGCCCGCGCCGCTGACGATGTTCACCACACCATTCGGCAGACCCGCTTCCTGGCAAATCTCGCCAAACTTCAGCGCAGTGATGCTGGTGGTCTCCGCAGGCTTCAAAACGACGCAATTGCCCGCCGCGAGTGCTGGCGCGATTTTCCACGCGAGCATCAGTAGCGGAAAATTCCACGGGATGACCTGCCCCACCACGCCATGCGGCGCGATTTGCCTTCCTGGGGCCAAGAACTCCAGTTTGTCCGCCCAACCCGCATGATAAAAGAAATGCGCCGCGGCCATCGGCACATCGAAGTCGCGCGATTCTTTGATCGGCTTGCCACCATCCATTGTCTCCGCCACCGCAAACTCACGCGCACGATCCTGCAACAGCCGCGCGATGCGATACAGATACTT
>CANIZT010000401.1 GCA_947471905.1 Verrucomicrobiaceae bacterium | reverse complement strand
GTTGCTGAGAGCGCCATCGGCCTTTTCTTTGAAGGCGTCGGCGACTGCATGGAGGGTGATGCCCTGCTGCGAGGTGCTGAGCGCCTGGCCTGCGGCACCGGTGCCACGACCACCGCAACCGATGAGGCCGACTTTGATTTCATCACTGCCTGCGGCCCAGGCGGATTGTGCGACAGTGAGTGCGCTGGCGGCGGCAGTGGTGCCGATGAATTGGCGGCGCGATGTGGGCGCTGCCGAGGTGGTGGTTGGTGTGTTCATAGTTGAGTGGGTTGTTTGATGACTTACGAAATTAGGCGAGTGCGTTTTTGATGAGGGCGAAACCTTCGGTGTAAACCTGCTCGGTGCTGGGGAAGAAATCGCGCCAGACGCGAGTGGCGGCGGCGAGATCGGGCAGAGCGCTGCCGAAGGCCTCGATGGTCATCCAGCCGTCATAGCCGATCTTTTTGAGGTGTTTGATCTGCTCCACGATGTTGATATGGCCGCGACCGGGCGTGCCGCGATCGTTTTCAGAGATGTGGACGTGGTTCAGTTTACCGCTGGCAAACACGGTGTCGATGGCCTTGAGCGGGTTCTTCTCCTCAATGTTCGCGTGGAAGGTGTCATACATCGTGCCGAAGTTCGGATGATCGACGCGCTTCACATAGGCGGCGGCCTGCTCCATGGTGTTGAGGAGATGCGACTCGAAACGGTTCAAGGCTTCGATGGCGCACTTCACACCAGCGGCTTGGGCGACAGGGGCGATGGCGCGATGAACCTCAGCAGCACCTGCGAGTTCCGCTTCGGAAGGGAATGCACCGGTGAACTGACCGAGCACTTGGTAATAAGGACCGCAAAGCGTCTGCACCCCGGCGTTGTGGGCACATTCGAGGACACGTTTCAGGTGATCGATGGCTCCCTGGCGATTCGCGGCGACGGGGCTGATGGCATTGTGTGCTTCATCGGGCAGCACGGTGACAGCGGTGCATTGCAGGCCGTTGTCTTTGAGCACCTGACCGAGGCCTTTGAAGTGCGCCGGGTTGCTAACGTCGAAGATCGGGACTTCGACTCCGTCGTAGCCGGTGGCCTTGAGTTTTTCGATGACTGGGTAGTTCGCCTCGGTGACGTGGCCGGTGTAGAGCAGAAGGTTGAAGCCGATTTTCATGGGTGGGACGCGAAGCTAGGGAAGAGCGGGCGAATTGGCAAGGTCTGTGTCGGAAGATTTGCCTGGCAGGCGAGAACGAGTTTGGGCGGCGCTCTGTTTCGCCCAAGTTCCGGAATCGCAACGCGGACGCAAAGGCGGCAAAATTGGCATTGAGAAAGACTGCGCCCGATTTCATTGTGCGCTGGTCGCTTGCCAACGAGGTTCGCAGGCCGGAATATCCCCCCAATCATGACTGCATTTCGTTTCATCGCCCTGTCAGCCTCTTGTCTCGCTCTGGCTTCCTGTGACAACATGAAGAAATCCAGCAGCAATGATCCCTACGCCTCGAATTACGGCAACGACGGCCACTACAACCCGTATCCCGGCCAAAGCGGATACGCTGCGCCGTCCACCCCGAAGTATCAGACGCCCCCAGCCCCGGCGGCTCCAGTCCAGCCTGAACCGCCCGCCAACCCTTACGCTTTCAGCGGAGCGACGAAGACGACCCCAACCAGCACTTCGTCCACTCCCAAAAAGACCGTCGCATCCAGCAGCTCGGCAAAGAAGAAGTCCACCCCGACGAAATCGACCGCCAAAAAATCTGCCGGCTCGAAATATACTGTGGTTAAAGGTGACACTCTCTCCGCCATCGCCCGGAAGAGGGGAACCACGGTGGCGAAACTCAAGAGCGCCAACGGACTCAGCGGTGATCTGATCCGCCTCGGGCAGAGCTTGAAAATCCCCTGATTCAACGCGCCGCACGTTTTCTGCTCCCAACGGTCTGCGACTCGAATAAATCTCCGGTCCAAGCCGTCAATCCTCTGCCATCCTTATCCATGCCTGCCTCAGCCGCGACTGACCTTGGCGAAGTCTCTGACATCGACTTGGTCAAACGCAGCCAAGCAGGCGACACGCGGGCTTTTGACGTTCTCGTCACACGCTACCGTGGGAGGATCTATGCCATGACCTATCACCTCATCCAAAACGAAACTGAAGCCTGGGACCTCGCACAGGAGGCCTTCATCAAGGCATGGCGTGCGCTGCCAAGTTTTAAGCTGGATGCCGGTTTCTACACCTGGCTGTATCGGATTGCGCACAATGTCAGTTATGACTGGCTGCGGAAGAAGAAAATCCAAGGCGACGGCGAATTCGATGACGAACACACCGCCCATCGTGCCGCCGCTGGTGCGGAGACTGCTCCGAAAGGTGACCCCTCTCCTGACGTGGCCATGCGCAATGCCGAAGTCGGCCAGCGAATCCAGACGGCCATTGCGAAACTTTCACCTGAACATCGGCAGGTCATCGTCCTGCGCGAAGTCGAAGGTCTCGCGTATGAAGAAATCGCCGCAATGATTCCATGTTCGCTCGGCACCGTGATGTCGCGTCTGTTTTACGCTCGCAAAAAACTTCAAGAACAACTCAAAGACGTTTATGAAAACACCCTCTGAAAATCATGACCTCAGCCGCTGGCTTGATAGTGAAATGGACGAGACGGAGCGCGCTTCGTTTGAAGAACACCTCAAGCACGATCCGGCGCTCGCCAAAGAAGCACAGGAAATGCGTGCTTTGAGCGCAACTCTTCGTTCTCATTTGCCTGCTGAGATGAAAATGCCGCACGCAGACTTTTTTAATTCACAGATCCAAGTGCGCATCTCCCAAATGGAGGCTGATGAAGCACGTTCAAGCCAGACGGCATCGCCAAGCTGGACGACTTTGCTCCGCTGGCTGCGGCAGCCATGGTTTGCGGCAGCAGGTGCCATGGCGCTGGCTGTATTGAGTTTTGTATTGTTCCGCCCCGCTTCAGTCGCTCCAACCCAAAGCACCATCCTCAGCTCATACACACCCAACACTCATGTGCGTGCCCACACTTTTCACGATGCGGCTGCAGACGCCACTGTCTTGATGCTGGATGGCCTTGATGCTGTGCCTGAGGAGAAGAAGATTTCAGGAATCAGTGTTCAAAGCAGTGAAATGGAACCTGAATTCGCTTCAACCACGCTTTATGATGCCGCAGGGGTCCGCTTGCTCATGATTTCACGCGACGTGGCCGGCACCCCGATGATCTGGACCAAAGCTCCCCGCGGATGAAATCTTTTCTGCCAGCTCTTTCCCTGCTTTTGCTGTGCACAGCAGCCGAAGCACAGCAAAAACCCGTCGCGCCTCAGTCGCTGTCCGCAGTTAAACCTGCAACAGATGGACGCGTTTGGGGCGCATTAATTTTTGCCACCAATAATACCGCACAACTCACTGGCGCGGCTGAACAGGCCCCAACTCACCTGCCAAAGCTGAACGAGCGACTGGCCAAAGTTTTCCCTTTCAAGCATTTCGAGATTCTCGGGCAGCATCAGCAGGACATCTTTCGAGAGTATGAATCATGGGTCGTTCCCTCGCGTGATTTGTTCATGAAAATTGATTCCAAAGGCCCTGCGGACAAGGGTGGGGTCAATTTGCATTTGCAGGTTTGGCGCGAGCAGCAAGTGCTTGTTAAAAGCGACGCCGTTTTGCGCGCTGGTAGCCCTCTATTCATTGGTGGTCCGCCGTGGAAAGAAGGTCGTTTGATTTTTGTGCTGTCACTTGATCGCAAGTAGCAGCGATCGTTTCTGAGTTTGAATTGAGGTGCGTTTTCAATCGCGGTCGCAAGCGTGGTTAAAACCTCAGTTTCTAAGTGGCACAAAAAACCCCGCATCTCTTACGAGATGCGGGGTGATGTTTAATCTGGCAACGTCCTACTTTCGCATAGCCTTTCGCCATACTATCATCGGCGCAACAGCGTTTCACTTCCGTGTTCGGAATGGGAACGGGTGGTACCACTGTGC
>CANIZT010000400.1 GCA_947471905.1 Verrucomicrobiaceae bacterium | reverse complement strand
GCTCGGCTTCAGCCTCATTCGCGGCCTCTTCCGCGCCATGTCCGGCGGCGGGGGTGGCGTCAATAACATGGGCCAGCCCTACGGCGGCGTGGGTGGCGGTGGCGGCTTCTTGCAAAACATGATGGGCAGCATGTTCGGCGCTGCGGCCGGCATGTGGATGTATGACCACTTCATGGGCTCACACAGCTACGGGGCGGCCCCCGTGGACCCCGCGTACACGGACGGCGGTGGTTTCACTGGCACCGACACGGACTACACCAGCTCAGGTGGCAGTTTTGGCGATGACTCCGGCGGCGGCTTTGGCGGTGGTGACTCCGGCGGCGGCGACTTTGGTGGCGGCGGTGACTTCTAATCTGCCTGCCTGCTGATATGAGCCGTTACGCCAGCAACCAGGACGTCGTTCGTTTCTTTGCCACCCACACCCAAGTCCGCCGCGAAGGTGACGTGCGCAACTTGTGAGTCCAGAGTCAGCCTCTCACTCTGCCCATGGACGCTAGTCCTGAGGAGTGCCTGTGCCGCGTGAGCGAGAGCATGACAGAGACAGAGTCCTCCGCTGACAACTGCTACGAAATTGCTTTTTCGGGCGACGGGTCGTGTTGGCCCTAGACATGGCGCGGGGACGGGGTGTGAGGGGGCTGCCACTCGATTCGAGAAGCGCTCTTTGGCGCAGTCTGGCGGTTCGTATGGCATCGGCAAAGATCTCAGCGAGACAGGAGTTCCTGCAAGGCTGAAATAATCCCTCAGATGAAGATGACAGTGCAGGCTGCTTCGCCGCGTTATCCAGATCTTCATGAAACTCGCCCCGCTCTACCTCGCTATGTTGGCAACGTCCCTTTTCGCCGCCGACTGGCCTGCTTGGCGCGGTCCCACGGGTGACGGTCATGCCTCTCCGGGGCAAAAACTGCCGGTGAAGTGGAGCGAGAGTGAAAACCTTGTCTGGAAGGCTGCCGTGCGTGGTCGCGGGCATGGTTCGCCGATCGTCGTTGGCGATCAAGTGCTGCTCGCGACGGCGGATGTGGAGACGGAGGAGCAGTTCGTGCTCAGCTTTGACCGCGCGACGGGCAAATCGCGCTGGGAGACCGTCGTGCATCGCGGCAACCTGAACACCAAAGGCCACAAAATCTCCTCGCAGGCCTCCTCCGATGTCGTGAGCGATGGCGAGCGGCTTTATGTGAACTTCCTCAACAACGGAGCCATCTTCACCACCGCACTCGATTTGAGCGGCAAACAACTCTGGCAGCGCCGCGTGTGCGATTTCCAGGTGCATCAGGGCTTTGGCTCCTCGCCGGTGATTTATCAAAACATCGTCCTCGTCTCCGCCGATCATCGCGGTGGCGGCAAGATGACCGGCCTCAACAAAATCACCGGCGAGATCGTGTGGCAGCAGGCTCGCCCGCCGGTGGCGAACTACGCTACGCCCGCCGTCGTGATGGCCGCAGGCAAGGTCCAGGCCGTGCTCGCAGGCTGCAACAAGGTCGAGAGCTTTGATCCGCTCACCGGCAAAAAGTTCTGGAGCATCGACGGCAGCACGGAGGAGACCGTCGTCACCGCCGTGACCGATGGCAGCCGCGTCTTTCTTGGCGGTGGTTATCCCAAGAACCACACCATGGCCCTCGAGGTCGATGGGAGCGGCAAGATCGCGTGGGAGAACGTCACCAAGACCTATGTGCCCTCCATGCTCGTCAAAAACGGCCACGTCTTCGCCGTCGGAGATGCAGGCCGTGCCGTCTGCTGGAAATCCGCCACTGGCGAAGAACTCTGGAACGAAAAAGTGGACCGCGAGTTCTACGGCTCGCCGGTGATGGCTGACTCACGCATCTACGTCACCAGCAAAGGAGGCGTCACATCAGTGTTCGAAGCCACGTCAGAGAAATTCACCCTCCTCGGCCAAAACCAGCTTGGCGACGAATGCTTCAGCACGCCCGCCATTTGCGACAACCGCATCTACCTCCGCTCCGCCAAGACCAGCCCCACGCGACAGGAATACCTCTGGTGCATCGGCAAATGACATCACTTTTATAAACGCCCATGAAAATCCTCTCAGTGCTCTTCTATGCCCTCTGCGGTTCATTTCTTGCCGCCGAGCCCCTCGCTCAAAAAGGTGAACTGCTCTTCACCGACGACTTCGAGCGCTCCGACCTAGGCAACTGGAAACCGCTCATCCCGACCTTTGCTGTGCAGAACGGCGTGCTCAAAGGCTGGCAGACACGCGATGACCACGGTGCCGTAGGTCGCGTGTATCGGCCAATGAAGGACGTGATCGTCGAGTTCAAGTACAAGCTCGACGGCTCCACGGGTTTCAACGCGGTGTTTGACGAGCAGAAATTCAAAGGCTCGCATGCAGGCCACATCTGTCGCGTGGCATTCACCCCGAAGCAGATTCTGCTCGCCGATGACAAAGAAGGTGCCATGCGCAACGACATCGACCTGATGCGAAAGGACCCGGCGAAGAAGGCGGAAGTTGCGAAACTGCTGGTTGGGCGTTCGTTCGTGGTGAAGCTCACACCCGCCCCCGAAGCTTGGCACAACGTCATGATCGAAATCCTTGGCGATCAAATGCGCCTGACGGTGGATGGAAAAGAATTGGGCACTTTAAAATCACCCGGCATCGCTCACGAGGCGAAAAGCAGTTTCCACTTCACCGTGAACGGCGAAGGTGTGCTCTTTGATGATGTGCGCATCTGGCAAGCTAAGTGAGTAATGTGGCAAATTGCGACGTTAGATGGGCATGAGATCCATCCTTCTCCTCGCCACACTCAGTCTTGCTACACTCACCATCCGCGCGACTGATTTGCAGTCGCCGATCACCGCCGGGCAACGCGTCGCCACCTGCGGGCATAGCTTTCATGTATTCACGTATCGCCAAGTCGCGGAGATGGCGCTGGCGGCGGGCTTAAAGCACGAACTCGTGGGCCTTTCGAGCATCGGCGGTTCTACGGTGCAGAAGCACTGGGATGTACCGGAGGAAAAAAGCGCAGTGAAGCAGGTCTTGAAGACGGGTAGAGCAGATGTGCTCACGCTTTCGCCCATCTGGCTGCCGGACGAGGCCATCGAGCAGTTCGTGAAGCTCGGCCTCGAGCACAACCCGGCTCTACGCATCACCGTGCAGGAATACTGGATGCCGAATGACGAGTATGAGCCCGTCTATCCGCTCCAGACACGCAAGAAGGTCGATCACAACGCCACCGAGCTCGCCAAGCTCCGCGATGCCACGCTGCGCTATGCCAAAGACATCGAGGACTATGTCAAAGGCATCAACCAGCGCCTCGGCAAGGACGCCGTGCTCATCGTACCCGTCGGCATGGCTGCCGTGACGTTGCGCGAAAAGATCGTCAAGGGCGAAGCCCCCGGCCTCAAAGCCCAAGCCGACCTGTTCCGCGACAACTGGGGCCACGCCAATCCCCCGCTGCAAATCCTCTCCAGCTACTGCCACTACGCCGTCATCTACCGAAAGAGTCCTGTCGGCCTGCCCGTGCCACAAGCCTTCAAGCTGCTCAAAGACATGAGCGATGACGACAAAGCAAAGCTCAACACACTACTCCAGCAGATCGCCTGGGACACGGTGAGCGGGCATCCAATGTCGGGTGTGATGAAGCCCGCCGCCAAGTAACCTCCCACACTCATGCTGCGAGTCTCTATTCTTCTCCTCGTCCTCAGCCCTTCGCTCTTCGCGGCGCAGCCAAACATCCTCCACATCCTCGCCGATGAAATGGGATGGAATGCGCTGGGCTGCTACGGCAACAAAGACGTGCAAACGCCGAACTTGGATCGTCTCGCGGTGCAAGGGATGCGCTTCAGACGGCTCACTCCCTCAACCAATACCCGGCGTCGTATCTCGTTCCATTGCTCCATATTCGTGAACATCCTCCTGGTTAAACCAGAGGTGCTGCACTTTTAAACCACCACGCCACCCGGCGCACCCGCCGCACTTTTTAACCGCGTTTT
>CANIZT010000399.1 GCA_947471905.1 Verrucomicrobiaceae bacterium | reverse complement strand
TCGAAGCGCTGATCCAGCAAAACAGCATCGAAGTGGTGCTCGTGAAGACGTTGCGCGAGCGTTTGCGCGTCCTCGACCGTTTCTATTGTCACCTTTGCCCCGATTTTTCCCCACTGAGCGATGAGTCGCTGCGCCGTCTGTGCATGTAGCGCGTCGCTTGAAGGAACGAGCAGCGTGAAGTGAAAGGTTCGGTCTGGACTCCGAGCAATGCCTTCGACATTACGCAGCCAACCATCATCCGTTAGTATTTTCTGCGCGGCTTCGAGTTGAAAAGGACTGCGTTTCGCCTGCGTGCTGAACCAGAAACCGGACGCAAACAAACTGGCATCCACATGGCCCAGGCGTCCGGGCAGCGAGCGGATGAGATCTTCAGTGTCAGTGGCCAGCGCCAGCGCTTCACGCAACCGTACACTTTTCAAGATGTCATTTCGCGTGTTCCAGAGCACAACGAGCCGTTGTCGTGGCGGCGTGAAACGCAATTGCGTCAGATGCGTATTATCCGCCACTGACGCAGGCCAGACGAGATCGACCGTGCGGGTGCGTACGCCGATCTGTGTCATCAATGGTGAGGCCGAGAAGTTGAACAGCAAACGTGCGGTCGTTTTCTCGTGATTCACCGGCACGAGGATGAGCGAACGTGCATCGCGGACGGCGACACGATGAGTTCCAGCTCCAGATGGCGCTTGCTGGATGAAATCAGCCTCCCGGGCATCAGGATGAGCTTTTAGCCACACCGCAGGTAACAAAAGCAGATCAACGAAAGCGCCCAGAGCCGGCCCATAGCGCTTGCGATAGGTCACATGCAGACGTGAACCGTTATTTTGTACTTCGAGAGATTGAATATGGCGTAATGCCTCGCGATTCGGCAGCGGCCAGTCGCGTGTGCGTAGGAATTCGATGGTGGCGAGTGCATCCTCTGCCGTGACCGGCGTGCCATCGTGCCAGTTCTGCCCGGGTCGGATGTCGAGATCGAGCACCGGTTCGCTGAGCGCACCAACTTCAGCCAGCGGGTTCAATGTGGTCGGTTCGTTCGTGTTGGTGTCGAAAAAACGATGCAGTTCATCCAGTAGCCGTTGTGATGGGCCTGCCACGACAATCTCGCAGGCATTCGCGCCATCGAACCACACACGCTGAATTTGCCGTACTTGCGAGGAACCAGCGACGAATTTGTCCCAAGCCTGACGCAATGGCGTGTGCCTCTCGATGCGCCAAAACGCGATGGGCTGCAGTTCCAGTCCGGCGATGACTTCGAGCGCGCGTTGAACACCAGAGGCGTTCGCATCGCTGAAATTCAGCAGGAGCCTGTTCTCCATCACACGCACAGAAGTGAGATGCCAATCTGTCCAAGGATTGGTCTCGCCAATCTGCGCCTGCAACAGCCCTTGAGCACGTTTGGCCGACACTTCATCAGCAAACCAACAGGTTACATCCTGTGACCAGCGCCACATTTCAGCGAGCGCTGGCTGCAAGGCTCCATCCGCGCCGATGCGGAAGAGCGGCTCATGCACGAGATCGACGATCTCCCGTTCCACCTCGGTCGCCGGCAGGAAGGGATTCAGCGCTGGCACTCCCTGCGGCAGCATGACCACGATGCCATCACTGTGCTGCGAACGGCTGCGCTGCGATTCCGTCGCCGCCCACCACGCCACCGCCGTGACGAGCAGCGGAAAGCCAAAAATGAGGGTGCGGGCGAGAATCATGCGCACGGAATGCTAAAGCGTGCGCATGGCGGGGGCAAGACATCGCTAGATACCGCTCATTACGCCCTCATCCGTGACCTGAATGCGCTCGGCAGCGGGAACTTTTGGCAGCGCGGGCATACGCATCATGGTGCCGGTCAAGGCGACGAGGAATCCGGCGCCGTTGGCGATTTCGAAGTCGCGCACGGTGATGGTGAAGCCGCGCGGGCGTCCGCGTTTCTTCGCGTCATCGGAGAGGCTGTCCTGCGTCTTTGCCATGCAGAGCGGCAGCTTGTCGAAGCCGTTGCGGGCAAAGAGCACGAGTTTGGCCTTGGCCTCGTCGGTGAGTTGCACACCATCGGCACCGTAGATCTTGGTGGCGATGGCGGTGAGCTTCATTTCGACGCTGTCGTCGGGCTGATACAAGAACGGCAGCGGCTGCGATTCCTGCGGCAAAGCGGCGAGCACTTTTTCCGCGAGTTGCACGGCGCCATCGCCGCCGTGGGCGAAGACATCAGCAGTGGCACTGGGGACGCCGCGTGCGGCGCAGAATTCATGCACGAGCGCAATCTCAGCATCGTCATCCGTGTGGAAGCGATTGATGGCGACGATGACTGGACGCTGGAACTGTGCGGCGCTGTCGAGATGTGCGGCGAGATTTTCCAGTCCACGGCTCAGCGCGGCGGTATCGGTCTGCGTGAGCTGGTCCAACGCCACGCCACCGTGCATTTTCAATGCGCGAATGGTGGCGACGATGACGATGGCTGCAGGCGCAAGACCGGCCTGACGGCACTTGATGTGCATGAATTTCTCCCCGCCGAGATCGAAGGCGAATCCGGCTTCGGTAACGGCAAAATCGGCATGCGCGAGCGCCATGCGTGTGGCGAGGACCGAGTTGCAGCCGTGCGCGATGTTCGCAAACGGGCCGCCGTGCAGGAAGGCGGGTACGCCTTCGATGCTTTGCACGAGGTTGGGCATCAGCGCCTCGCGCAGCAGCGCCAGCATGGCTCCGGTGACGCGAAATTCTTTGGCGAAGACCGGCTCGCCTTCCGGCGTGAAGCCGACGACGATGCGCTCGAGACGTTTGCGCAAATCATGCAGCGATTCAGCAAGGCACATGATTGCCATGATCTCGGACGCGGCGGTGATGTCGAAGCCGGTGATGCGTTCGGTTGGTTTGCCCACGGCGGTGCGCACGCTGCGCAGGGCGCGGTCGTTCATGTCCATAACGCGCTTCCACAGCACACCATCTGGTTTGACGCGTGCCTCGTTATTGAAGAGCTGATTGTCGATGACGGCGGAGAGCAGGTTGTGCGCGCAGGTGATGGCGTGGAAGTCGCCGGTGAAGTGCAGATTGATGGCATGCGCTGGACGCACGGTGCTTTTGCCGCCGCCAGTCGCGCCGCCTTTGCGGCCAAAGACAGGCCCCATCGAAGGCTGACGCAGAGCGAGCGCGACGCTCTGCCCGATCTTCTTCAATCCTTGCGACAGACCGATGGAGACGGTGGTTTTTCCTTCGCCGGCTGGTGTCGGTGTGATGGCGGAGACAAGGATCAACTTTCCACGCGGCGGCTTTGATTGCAGCGCTTGGAGACTGACCTTGGCCATATGACGTCCATGAAGAATGAGGTGCTCGGGGGCAATGCCGAGACCGGCGGCGATGGGAGAGATGTCCGGGTGCATGGGCGGTGGAAGCGCGCATGATGGCAAGCCATGCGGTGAAGCAAAGACTTTTCCGAAGGGGAAATCCGTTCATATATCCGCTCATGCCGCCCGAAAATCTGGAAGAACTCGAAGAACGCCTCAGCCGCCCGACGCCTGCCGTGGTGGATTTGATGCGCGTGCTGCCGGGCGACATCATCATTCTCGGTGCCGCAGGCAAGATGGGGCCGTCGCTCGCACGCATGGCAAAACGAGCCAGCGATGAGGCTGGGACGAAGCGGCGTATCATCGCCGTGTCGCGTTTTAGTAGCCCGGGTTCAGCAGAGGAATTGCAGAGCCATGGCATCGAAGTCATCGCCAGCGACCTATTGGCAGCCAATGCCGTGGCCTATCTGCCCCATGTCGCGAACGTTATCTACATGGCGGGCATGAAATTCGGCTCGACTGGCCAGGAACCGATGACTTGGGCGATGAATGCGTGGCTACCAGGCCTTGTGTGCGAGCGCTACCATCGCAGCCGTATCGTCGCATTCTCCACCGGCAACGTCTATGGCCTCGTGCCCGTTGAACGTGGTGGCAGCAAGGAGGAGGATGCTTTGAATCCAGCCGGCGAATACGCGATGAGCTG
>CANIZT010000398.1 GCA_947471905.1 Verrucomicrobiaceae bacterium | reverse complement strand
ATCGCTGCCTCAAACGCACGCTGAAACACTTCCAACTCGGTATGTCGTGTGATCTTCATCGCCGTCTTTTATCTCATCCCCTCTTCTGCTCCAAGTCTCAATATCTCCCGGTCTCCCAGTCTCCCAGTCTCCTCGTCTCCTCGTCTCCAAGTCTTCAACCGCCATGAGCTTCGACCCCACCTACCCACCCACGAACGCCGAGATCGAGTCCGCGCCACTGCGCGGGCAGTTCAACGGCCTCAAGGCGCTCATCGACGCTGTGCCTGCGGGTCCGCCGGGCCAGAACGGCAGCGATGGGACGAGTGTGAGTGGCGCAGTCATCGACGGCACAACCACGCTGAATCCCGGCGATGCGGCGCAGGCCAGCGTGAGCTGGGATGGGGCGAACGTGAGGTTCACCTTCGGCATTCCACGCGGCAATGACGGCGCGAATGGCAGCAACGGAACCAACGGCAGCGATGGCAGCCAAGGCCCCGCAGGTCCGCCGTTTTCCACGGCCGTGGTGGATAGCGTGACGACGCTGAACCCCGGCGACTCCGCGACGGTGGGCGTGAGCTTCGATGGAACGAATGTGCGCTTCACCTTTGGCATCCCACGCGGGAACGATGGCAGCCAAGGCCAACCAGGGAACAACGGCAGCGACGGCGGCCAAGGGCCCCAAGGAGCCCAAGGCCCACCCTTTGCCCAAGCCGTGGTGGACGGCGTGACGACGCTCGATCCCGGTCAGCAAGCCACCGTGCAGACGAGCTTCGACGGCAGCAACGTGCGCTTTCAGTTCGGCATCCCCCGTGGACAGAACGGCAATGACGGCGGCAGTGGTCCGCAAGGTCAGCCGGGCGAGGTGACGTTCATGCAGCTCAACAGCGCGGTCAATGGCACCAGCAACAACAGCAATGCCGTGAACACGCTGGTCATGACCGTGAGCGATCCACCGACCGTGGGCGAGGTGCAAGCCATCGCCAGCAAGCTCGATGAGCTGATCCTGGCGCTGCGGCGGTGAGGTACGACAGACACTCCTGTCTGTCGGGTATTGGCGGCAGCGCTGGGGATCGACGGGCAAGCTGCGTAGCCGCGAAGCGAATGTCCATCGTACTTCCAATCTACCGGCTGGTAGCCGGTGTCACGAACTTGGCGCATGATACCGCGCCACAGTGGCAGAGCGGGAGCCAACGCGCTGCGCGTTCGGTCACTTCGTGGCAGACAAGGCGGGGAGCAGCGCGGGTGCATTCGGGCTGCCGAGGCCGGTCACCAGATCGTAGCCGGGGTTGCAGAAGAAGCCGCCGTTGGAGCCGGAGATGATGTCGAAGAAGTCGGCATAGGCGGTGGTGGCGATAGAATAGAGCGCGGTGTTCGCGTTGCTGAGCGAGGTGCTGCGCGCGGCATTGACCAGCGCCTGCGCGGCAGCCCACTGCGGGGCACCAGCACTGGTGCCGCCGACGGTGATCCAGCCGGTGGAGCCGTTGTAATTGGTGATGTAAACGGGGAAGCCAGTGTTGGGGTCGGCGTCATAGCTGACATCCGGCACGCTGCGCTTGGTGGCGGTGCTGAAGTTGTTTTGGAAGGCTGGCTTGGTGTAGTAGGCGCTGACGCCGCCGCCGCTGCCGGACCAGCCGGTTTCGGTGATGGCCGTGCCGCTGGCGTCGAGCTGTAGTGTGGTGCCACCCACGGCGACCACGTAGGGCGAGGCGGCGGGCCAGATCACGCCCGCGCCACTGTCGCCGGAGGAGGCGAAGAAGGTGACACCGGCCTTGTTGAAGTAGGTGTCGTATTTAGCTTCAGTGGAAAACTCAGCGGCCCCCCAACTCATGGAGACCTGCTTGGCACCGAGATTCTTGACGGCGTAATCTACAGCACCGAGGAGGTTGGAAATGCTGGCCGATTTGGCGACGACGACGACGATCCGGGCACCGGGAGCAATGGCGTGCGCCCACTGCACATCAAGGCTGGTTTCCAGCGCCCAGCCGCTGTTGGCGGCAGGTTTGCCCTGCGGGTAGTAAATCGCCAGCGTGGCCTGCGGCAGGCCGAAGGCGGTGGAGAAGGTTTTCAAATCGTTGGCGAGGGAGGGGCTGCCATAGGCATCGACGATGGCGATGGTCTGGCCCGCGCCGTTGCCAGTGATTTTGTCGAAGCCATAGGCATGGCGGACTTGGACGGGCTGGTAGCCGCTGGGGCTGGTGGCCAACTGCGGTGCGACGCCTGCCTTGCCCCTGGCCCAGAGCGGGGCACGGGCATGGATCCTTTCGATTTCAGGCGCGGAACTGCTCACGCGTTCCGGCGGTCCTTCATCCTGATCGATCCGATGAATTTCCGACTTTTCCGACCGGCCCTGGGCGTGCAGTCCCGACGGGGAAACAGCAAGACCGGCAAGGAGGATGAGAAACGGCGAGAGGAAGCGAAATTTAAGGCTCATATAAAAACTGTAATTCGATTTGGCATTGACTGTCAATGCTAAAGTGCCGGGCACCGCAGTTGTGACGCTGGTGCAACTGCAAGCAGCAACAACAGCAATGGCGTGAACCCCTTGGTCATGACCGTGAGCGATCCACCGACCGTCGGCGAGGTGCAAGCCATCGCCAGCAAGCTCGATGAACTGATCCTGGCGCTGCGGCGGTGACGTGTTGAGCGACGACTCGTCGCCACTCCATAAGATGGAGAGTGAATGCAACCGTTCCGCGCCTCACTTCTCGGGAGGGGACGATGGAATAAAGACACACCGCAGAGATTGAAACGCCGCAGAGTCTTGATTTCAGAAGGCACTTCTCTGCGGTGTTCCTGTCTCTGCGGTTTGAAACAGTACTGCTAACTGATTGCCTGGGTGGCCGGAAGCCACTCGCCCGTGCTCCAATCGAGCAACTCGGTGCCGCGAAACTGCTTCTTGTAATCGTAGGCGCTGGGTTCGTGCGTGGCATAGCCGGGGTAAAGCCAGCGCAGACCGGACTCGCGGCAGTGCTGGATTTCCAGCAGCATCGTGAAGATGCCGAGGCTGCGCTGGCTTTCCGCCGGATCGAAGATGCCGTAGATGCTGGAGGCGGCCTGCTGGCCGACATCGAAGAAGCTGGCGGCGATGAGGCGCTCGTCGTCAAAGACACGCACCATACGGCATTCGCAGGGACCGACGGCGGGATCGGGACCAAGGAAGGTTTCCAGTTCTTCGGGCACGTTGTGGGTGAAGCGCTGCTTGTGGCGCTGAAACATGGTGCGCAGCTTGTCGTCGAGGGCGGCGGGGACGATTTCCCAGCGCAGAGAGGCGTTTTTGGTCAGCACCCGGCGCTGGCTTTTTGTGGGCGTGAATTGCACAAGGTCGATGCGCAGCGGCGTTATCGTTTGCGTGCTGCCATCGTTGGCCTGCTGGCTGCTGTAACGAAAGAAATACCTGCCGAAATGTCGCCAGCCTGCCGCCCAGACTTTGTCCATGAGTTCCGATGGCAGGGAATCACAGATGAATGCGTCATCGAGGGCGGGCGTCATAGGCTCTCAATAATCCAGTCCCGCAGTTTGACAATCCGACCGCCGCCCGCACACTCGGAAAACCCCTCACGCGCATGAACTTCCTCGACCGCATCGAACGCGTCTTCTTCTGGCTCTCCGCAGCCTCCTCCGACAACCTCGATGCCTGTCCGGCCTGGGAGCGGCGCAAATATGTGGCCTTCGGCGCGACGGTGCTGGTGCCCTCCATCTTCGCCATCATCGCCTGCGCGTATGCGCTGAGCACGCTGACGGACAACTGGCTGATCATCGCGCCGGTGTCGCTCGTGTGGTCGTTCATCATCCTCACCGTGGACCGTGCGCTGCTGGCGACGTATCGCGCTTATCAGGGCTTCTTCCGCAAGGCGGCGCAGTTCTCGCTGCGCATGGTGGTGGCGGCGCTGATGGGCATCACCATCTCGCATCCGCTGACGCTGCTGCTGTTCAAGGACACGATCAGTTCGGTCGTCGAGAAGCACCGCCAGGGCGAGATCGAAGCGGCGCGTGAAACGTCCAAGCAGCAGAAAGTCGCCGTCGAGGCGCGCATCGT
>CANIZT010000397.1 GCA_947471905.1 Verrucomicrobiaceae bacterium | reverse complement strand
TGAAGTCCACGCGGCTCTTCCAGATGCGCTCACGCTTTTCCTGCGTCCACAAGCCCATGAGCGACTCACCGGATAAATGCACCAGCGCGTCCAGCTTCGTCTCGGGCAGCGCGTGCGGTGCTTCTTTCGGCTGAGTCAGGCCTGCTCCCGGCCTGCGTGAATACGCGACCACCTCGTGACCATTCCCTTGCGCTAGTCCGGCCAGATGCCCGCCGATGAATCCCGTCGTTCCTGTGATGCCGATGCGCACAAATATTATTCGGGTGTGATGGGAACCAATACCTCGTTACGCCGCATGAAACCCGGCGTCCATGGCGGGTCGTAGTAGGCGCTGAATGGGGCGCCGGCTTCTGTAAGCTTATTCGCATGCATCCAGGCTTTCAGCTTTGCCAGTGCTTGAGTTTCGCTGTCTTTAGAACGGCTGCCGCTGAAGCGATGCACTGCGACGCGTTGTGCTTTAATCGTATCCACAATTACCTGATCTGAGGCCGGAGCGGGCGTTGCGGCCTTGTGCTTCTCTGGCACCACAAAAGCCATTTTCCCATCCACCATGAAGACCGGCGTCGTCATGGCGATCTTCTCTTTCTCCACGTTTCCGCCGTCGATGTAGCGGAAGAGGCGCATGAAGCTCGAATTGTCCCCTTCGCGTGCGGTGGTGGCGATTTTGAGCTCGGGATACTCGCGAATTTCGAAGTCGCCGTCTGTGCGGATGACCTTGTAAGGCGCTGTTTCATACCCCGACCGTGAGGTGGCGCAGGCGGCGATGGTGAAGGCGATGACAAGCAGGCTGGTGACGATGGTGAACATCTTTTTCATAGCTGGGATACGTGTGATAGCGATCAATGGGCTGGTTTTTCCAAAATGAGGCATCGAAACGACCGCCCCATGAACGCCGGATGCGTGAGGGAATTGAACTGCCGCATCGTGGCTGCATCCAACGGCTGGCCTTCGAGACTCTTAAGCCAAGGCATGGCCAGTCGGCCTAGCAGACGACCTTGGAGATCGTAGTCGCGTTGAACGAGACCGTGGCGTGTGGCTTCGTCGATGAGACGGGTGAAGTTGATGTGCGTGGTCAGATCGGACTCTCCAAGGTCGTCGAGAATACGTTCATCCAGGTGATGTTGCTTATAGCGGCGGATTGTGCCGCTGGCCCGTGAGTCAGTATGGAACTCTTCAGCGTCCAGGCCGTAATCAGCGATGAAGATGGTGCCGTGAAATGCTGCGTTGGCCAGTTCGCGAATCCACGCGAGCATGGCGAGGTTGATTTCGAGCGTGTGGCCGGGGGCGAGGTCGGTGGGCAGTTGTTTGGTCTCCTCGGCGAGTTCAGCGCATGAAAACTCGCCGGGAACGAACTGGAATGCTGCGGTGACGAACAATTCCTGCCATTGCGTGCCGCTCCATCTCACGAGATGCACTGGGAAGGCATCAGGCAGCTCGTTGCAGAGAAAAAAAGCGTGCAGGGGGCCGGATTGCAGCGCTGCGAGGCTCTCCACCCACTGCACACGGTCACCGAGACGTTTCGCCTGCACTTCGCGATAACGCGCATTCGGCTCCACGATGAGGTATCGCAGCGGCCGGCCTTCAAGAGCACTCAAAACATCCTCAGCGAGCTGTCCGTCATGGGCGCCCTGCTCGATGATCGTGAAATCTTCCGTTTCACCGAGCGTCTGCCATTCCTGAATGGCCTGCATGGCCAGCAGCTTGCCGAACAGCGGTCCCACGCTCACGCTGGTAAAAAAATCACCCTTTCGGCCGATGCGGCGTGGTCCAGCGCCATAATAGCCGTGCTCAGGATGATAGAGCGCCAATTCCATGACCTGCGCAAAGGGCAGGGGCCCGGCGGTGAGTTGTTCACTGAGAATTTGTGTCAAGGATGGCATGCAGAAGGCGGGAAAGAACTGGCGCTGAATGTGAAGGGCAGGTAGTTTGCACGCCCTACTTCTTCCCAACGCCATGTTTCGTGATGATCCCGATCCCCAGCCCGTGCGCAACTGGCGCGGCGAAGCCGGCCTGAAACTGCCCTTCTACCGGCGCGGTTGGTTTAGCGCGCTGGTGGCACTGGCCATTCTCGGCGTCTTGGCCGCCTTGGGCGTTTACAGCACAGTGGTGGCACCCATGCGCAAGGATGCGGAGACATACGATCTCGAGGAACTCAAGAAGCTGGAGTCCGCCAGCATCATCTACGACCGCAATGGCGATGAAATGTCACGCCTCTATGTGCTGAACCGCACGCCCGTGCCGATCACGGATGTGCCACAGCATTTCATCGACGCGCTGGTGGCGCAGGAAGACTCGCGTTTCTTCAAGCATGACGGAGTTGATTACATCGGCCTTGGCCGTGCCGTTTGGTTAAACTTTCAGGCCGGCGAAGTGACACAGGGAGCTAGTACCGTGACGCAGCAGCTCGCACGACAGACCTTCAAGCTGCTGGAAAAAAGCTATAAGCGCAAAATCCTCGAAGCCTTCCTAGCCCAGCGCATCGAGAAGCACTTCTCGAAGGCCGAAATCCTCGAACTCTATCTGAACCGCATCTTTTTCGGCGCGAACTTCTATGGCGTGCAGGCGGCGTCACGCGGTTACTTTGGCAAAGATGTGAAGGAACTGAGAATTGAGGAGTCTGCGACCATCGTTGGCCTGATCAAAAGCCCGAACAACATTCAACCCATCAAGCATCCGCAGCGTGCCCTCAAGGAGCGTAACTACGTGCTCGAGCGCATGGCCATCGAAGGGACGCTGACGAGAGAAGAGGCCGCAAAGCTCAAGAACAAGCCGCTCATCACCGCACCGCAGAGCACCGACCCGCGCCTGAGCTATGTCTTTGATGCCGTGCGGCGTGAAGTGGTGGATCTCGTCGGCGAAGATCGTGCCTCGATCGGTGGTTTCCGCATTTACACCAGCATTGACCAGGATATGCAAAAGGTGGCAGAGGAGGCCGTCAGCAAGCGCATGGCCGAGGTGGAGAAACGCCCCGGCTATGAGCATCAGACCTTTGCGCAGTTCCGTGCGATCATGACAGACTACCGTGCTCGTTTGAAGCGCGGTGAAATTGATCCCGCCACGCCGAAGCCGATGCCGGAGTATTTGCAGGCCGCCGCTCTGATGATCGACAACAAGGATGGCAGCATCCTCGCGATGGTCGGTGGGCGTGACTTTGGTGACAGCCAGTTCAATCGTGCCACCGACGGTGTGCGCTCGGTCGGCACGGCTTTCACGCCGCTGGTGTATGCCGCCGCGTTCAGCAGCCCCGGGCTTTATCCCGGCACCAAAGTGGATGACGCACCGCTGGACAACCGCCGCGTGATGATTGGCGGTTTGACGGGTATTCTTGGCGAATGGGGCGCGGAAGTGGCGAATCCGAAGTGGTCGCAGGCACCGATGAGTTCGCGTGAGGCGCTCGTGCAGGGCCGCAACTCCGCTACGATCCGCCTCGGTGAGCGTGTCGGCGTGCCGATGGTCAAGCAGGTCGCGCAGAAGGCCGGTATCACGTCTGAGATGCGTGATTATCCCTCCACCTTCCTCGGTGCCAGCGAGGCGCGCTTGAGCGAGATGTGCCTGGCATACTCCAATTTCCCCACGCTCGGCAGTCGTCCGCAGAAGTTGAATCTCATCCAGCGTATCACGGACAACAACGACAAGGCCGTGTTCCAGATCGCCGAGTCTGCGCTGAAGAGTGTGCAGAGCATGGACCCCATCGCGGCCTATCAGACACACACCTGCCTGATTGAAGCGCTGCGTCGCGGCACCGGCAGTCCGGCCGTGAACGAATACAAGCTAGGGAACTTCGTCGCTGGTGGCAAAACCGGCACGCACTACGAATTCAAAGACCTCTGGTTCCTCGGCTATACCTCCGGCGTCACCTGCGGCGTCTGGGCCGGCTTTGACAAGATGAAGACCATCTATCCCGGCGCGTTTTCCAATCGCATCGTGCTGCCCGTGTGGTCGGACATGGTCAACGCCAGCATCACGCGCTTCGTGCCGGTGGAAATCGCGCCGCCGCAGGTCGCCGAACGCGTGGAAATCTGCC
>CANIZT010000396.1 GCA_947471905.1 Verrucomicrobiaceae bacterium | reverse complement strand
ACGTTTCCGCCTCTTGTTCAAATAGCGCGGCGAATCTGGCATCTGCGGCGTTCTCCGCTTTGACGACTTTGATGGCGACATCCACATCCCATCTGCCATGATGTGCCTGCAACACGGTTCCCATTCCGCCTGATTCAAACACTTGTTTGATCAAGTAGGGGCCAAAGGTATGTTCAGGCAGGAATTTCATTCGTGAATCCCTGCATAGACGCCGCGATTATCCTCTTCGGCCCGCCTCAAAAGCTCGCGTGCATGTAAGTTTGTCGGCTCTAATGCCAGTGCAGCCTTGGCATCGGAGGCAGCTTGCGAATGCCATCCCGAGGAGATGTTTGCTTGCGCACGGATAATGTAAGCGGTCACGTTGCTGGGATTCTTGTCGAGCACGGAGGATGCATCCATGTCCGCCAGTTTGTGCATATCTGTCTGGATATAGCATTTGGCCCGCATAAGAAGCGCATACGAGCTTTTAGGAGCCAAGTCCAGCAGTGCGGTGCAATCGCGGATGCAAGCCGCGAACCTAGAGGCCTGAGAATGTGTCTCTATTAGCTTTGCAAGGTCCTGAATTCTTTCCTCCACGGTTGGCACATGAATCTGTCGAATCATCTCAGGAGTGATGGACAGGCCCTTCTGGGCGCCTACACCTGCAATACCACGCGCTTGATCAATTTGAAGAACGCTCTTGATGAAACTGAACACCTTGGCTCCCGGAAGCCCGGGCGTCGATTCCTCATATTTTCTGAACCAGGGAAGCCCCCGTTTCTCATAGGAGTAAGCAGTGATTGGTGATTTGGGGGGCTCTAGGCCGGTGATGGCTTGAAATGCCTCGCTATTGACGATGTGAATGCAAACAGGAGTCGCGGTTTCCGAATCCCAACTGTCAGCTCCGTATTGGTCGGTAATGATTTTTTGTTTGATTGAACCACCAGCAGCGAGTCCCATCCCGAACAGCTCGTCGGGAGCTGCCATATGCCGAATGTCAGCACTTGCTGATTGCGCATTGAGAGAACTTTCGGCATGCCGCTTTTGGGGATGTCGCTTATCGTAAGCATCATTTTTTTCACACGATTGCTCAGGTGACTCATCGGGGAACACTGCTTCTCGCGACTCGCAGGCCATTAGTTGAAAGCCCCCATGCACAGCTTCGTCCGTGACTTGTTCCTCAATGGTGTAGCCTTGGCCGAGCGGCATGGCGACAAACTGACCGACGACACCATTGCCTTTGTTGATCCCATCCAGCCATTGTTGATCCGGGATGACCACATAATCTTGCGATTGCCTGCGGATGTTCTGGTCAAAGGGGTGTCCGGTGACCGCATTCACGCGCCCAACCGCGACTTTTAGGATCGAAGGCCGCCACTTAACGCCTACAAACTCCAAATAAAGAGCTTCGCGTTGGTAGAGTGGGATAAAGAAACCGCCATCAGACAGCCATTTCGAGGGCACCTTGCTGGCGTAATCTTCCACGCGGTAAAGCGATAGCCTGCCCAGGCCAGCCGGCAGAGGATAGGCTTTACCGTCTTCGGGGATTCGAAGAGTGCGTACGAAGGAGACCTGGGTGTGTCTTCCGATACGCACGCAATCGCCAGATATGATGACGGGCAATCGCTTTTGCAAGGTGCCGGATCCATTCATGGGGTGTCGGGGGTGGGGGGGGTGGGGCTCAAATATTACCTTACAGAACGCGGAGAAATTGGGCGCGTAGTTCGCTGCCTGAGGATGGTCTCGCTTGGGAATTCTCATGTAGGCATGCCATCATCGTTTTGGCGATGTTGGCAGGCAGTGCTGGAAGCCATTTTTCGATTGGCACCACATGTTCATTCAAAATCACATCAATCGGATCACGCTTCTGCGTGAACGGATACGGGAAGGCCCCCGAGAGCATGAAATAGAAAGTGGCGGCGATGCTCCAGACATCGGAGACGGGTTTGAGGTGCTTGAAGTTGATGAGCTGCTCGCGCGGCATGAACAGCGGGGTACCAGCGTAGTTACCGGTGATGCTGAGGCCACTGAAGCCGGCCTGCTGAAAGTTTTTGGCGAGGCCGAAGTCGGAGATGCGGGCCACGCCGCGGTCGAGCAGGATGTTTTGCGGCTTGAGGTCGCGGTGGACGATGCCGGACTGATGCGCATGAGCGAGGCCATCCATCGCGGCCAGCATGATGGGCCTGGCGATTTCCAACGGCACCTTGCCGCCATGCTGGCGGATGAAGTCCCACAAACTGCCGCCTTCGCAATACTCCATAACGAACCACGGGATGCCTTCGCAATGACCCTGATCGTAGAGCTTGACGATGTTTTGATGGCGGAGCTGTGCGGTGATGGTCATCTCCCGCAGGAATTTCTCCATTTCTGCCGGACGCACGGCGACGCGCGGCAGCAGCACCTTGATGGCGACGGGCACGCCATCGCTCAAGCGACGGGCACGGAAGACGACGCCGAAGCCTCCACGCCCAAGTTCTTTCTCGATTTCATAGCCGGGGATGTCGAGACGCGGTGCCTTGCCCTTCTTCGCCGCTTTGAGCAGGAGATCGGCAAGCTGTTTGGGATTGAGCTCATCAAAGCTGGGCACGGGTGCGGCGGCCGGTGGTCCAGCCTGCTTCTCTTCCTGCGTGACATGGACTTCGAGTGCGGTGTCACCCACTTGAATGCGGTCACCGTGCTTGAGGGTGACTTCGGGATAAGCGCGGCGTGCGCCTTCCTCGGGTGACTCGCATTCTTTGCGTCCGCCAACTTTGCGCCCGTTGACGTAGGTGCCATTGCGGCTGCCGAGATCACGCAAGCAGGCCTGCGGCGGGCAGGCTTCGAGGATGAAGTGATGGCGGGAGACAAAGGTGTCATCCGGCAGATGCATGTGGCAGTCAGGTTGTCGCCCGAGGAAGAAGGTGTCGTGAGCGGCGAAGGTGAAGATCCTGCCTTTGGCAATGCCTTCGGTGATGCGGAGCTGGACGGAGGCGGGCATGATGGATTTAAGCGCATTCTCCGCTGGTGGCAGTGTGAATGGCAAGCGCTTTGCTCACGGCATGCTCAAAAGATTGCCGAGCTTCCTGCCGCACGGCATCGTACCATGTCTGAAAGGTGGCCTGCTGTGCTCTCGTGGCATTAGGGCGTGGCATCCAGGTCATGGTGGCAAGGTTGAGGCACAGAAACCGGCGCAAGCCGGGAGGCACATGACCGATGCTCTCATAACTGAGCGGGCAGCGCAGGCCTGCAACGAGCGAACGATGATGGTGCGTCGCAAGTGTTCGCAGCGCTGCGATCTCCTCATCCGTCAGCGTTTCACAAAGCAAATGCTGCCAGAGCGGTGCAAAATCGAAGTCACTGAATAGATCACCGCCGAAAGAGGCTTCGCAGCAGTCGAAGAAACTCTTCAAGTAGCGGAGGCTGCGGCCAAACTGGTTGCACTGCGATGCATAGGCGGCGGCTGAGAACCAAAGATGCGGACTCTGCTGAAATGCCGCAAGCCTCAGTGCCTGTCGGCAAAGGTTCAAAGCAGGCAGCGGTCCCTGAACCACATTCAACGCTCGTGAGGTCTGATTCACAAGCGACACCGAATAATGCCGCATGCGCTTCAACGCCTGCGTCCCCACGACTACCGCCTCTTCTGCCCGTTTCAGACCGATGAGCAGGGACATCCTGGCCGACGATGCTTGGATGTCCCAGCGACCACCCGTCGGTTTGACGTCGGCATACCATTCGAGCGCAGTGACATGACGACCGGCATTCTGAAAAGAGATGCCGTTCTCGAAGGCAATCTGGTCGTCGCCTTTGGCGGCGGGTTCACGGTGGTGTTTGTTGGCGTGCATGATGGTGAAGGGTGGATTCACCGGCACCTACTGAGTTCCTCAAAAATCGTCAACCTAGGAGCTGAAAAAGCCTGCAATCGAGCCGTCTGAGTCGATGGATGCGGCATGGTGGACGCCGCCCTGCTCTTTTCGCTCATTGCTCTGGTGCTGACCAAGGCGGCAGATTTTTGGACTACCGTGAGGCATGTCGAACCAGAGGCGGAATGCAATCCCTTCGCGCGGAAGTTGTTT
>CANIZT010000395.1 GCA_947471905.1 Verrucomicrobiaceae bacterium | reverse complement strand
TGACCCTGCGCTGGGCCGAGGACCGCGCCCGCGACCTGCGCTGCAAGCTCGTGCGCCTGCGCGTGAACAAACGCAACGCCCCCGCCATCCGCGCCTACCTCCGCCACGGTTTCCACTTCACCGAGGACGTGTGCAGCGACATCGGCAGCGGTTTCGTGATGGATGATTATGTGATGGAGAAAGCGGTCGGATCGACAACTAAAGTCACTCTATGAGCAATGCTCGTCATGAAACGATTCGTTAAATTCACTATCCACGAGACGGACTCAGAATCAGAAATCTGCGGTCGAAGGGTGCCAAAGAAAGTGCTCTCGGAAATGCGAGCTAGGTGGCCGCAGTTTTTCCCGGCAGAACTCGTGGGCTTCCATTTGCGGGCCGAATTGGGTGATCCAGTGATAGAGGAAGTCATTTCTTACCTGCGCATAACTGGCAGAGAGCCATACTGGACAGACAGTCCCGATTTGCCATGGGCGCATCCCACGCTCTACCAGATCGAAGGAGAGCGTGTCTGGGAGCAAACTGATTACGACAATGCCTCCTATTTTCGCTGGCTGGTTCGACTTGAAGCAGGCAAAGGAAAAATGTTGCCACCTGATGGGCGCTTCGAAGTGGAGTTTTATCGAAACAAGCCGATTGGACGCATGGTCAACCGTTGGAATCCTTTCTGCACCTCGGAGTATCGGAAGGAACTGGAAGCACAAAACTTCGCAGGGCTGTCGTTTCGACCAGTCAAAGTCTCGTTCCGGACGCGCGACAAGGACTACGCCCTCTGGCAGGTTTGGAGCGCCATCACCTTGCCGCCCGTGCTCGACAAGGTCGTGGGCGAGGATGGTGAGCCGTTCGATCCCGCCACGAGCAAAGCATGCAGCATTGATGATCTTTATTTTCCCGACCATTACCGGTTTCCTACTTCCGAAGTCCGCAAGCTAGAGCCTTTCGACATCGCACTGACAACCGAGCGATGGGGTGGAGGCTTTCCCCACTACAGGGAACCGGCCATCATCGTCTCACGTCGCTTCCGCGACTGGTTCATGACGCAAAATGTCGATGTCCATTGGTGGCCGGTCGCCTTGGAGTAAGCGGTCAACATTCTCCGCATATTCGCGCATGCAGCGCGTTTGTTTGGGAAGGAGCGCACGCGTCTCGCGTGCTGCCTTCAGCTTCCCCGCTGAAGGCCGTTCCAAGACGTGGTAGCATCCTAGAACGTCGAATCAGGAGTCGTTGATCCTCGGACGGTTTCCCGCGAGGACGCGGGAAACAACACGCGGGACGCGTGCGCTCCTGTTGACACTTGCGATGACGCATTCCATCTCACGCGGTGATTCCCCTCGACCTGTCTCTCACCGATGTTCCCAGCCTGCCTACGCATGCGGCGCGGTTGTTGGCGAAGGAGGGTTTAAAAACGGTGGCGGATGTGATGTGGCATCTGCCGTTTCGGCATGAGGACCGGCGGCAGATGCAGGCGCTGGCGTTTCAGGCGGGACCGCTGCCGTCGTGCCATTATGTTTTGATCACGAAGACGGGGAATAAGTTCTTTGGCGGTCGTTCCGGGGTGTTTGAGGCGGTGGTGCGGCATGCGACGGGGCTGCTGGGCCAGCAGCTCACGCTGAAGTGGTGGAACATGCCGTTCATGAGCCGGGTGTTTGCCGAAGGGCAGGAATTGATCGTCTATGGCGTGATCAAGGACTCGAAGGGCCGCCTGAGCATGTCGCACCCGGAGTATGAGATCGTCAAAGGTGGCGCGGATGACGATGCGGAGCAGATTCACACCGGACGCATCACGCCAATCTACCGCCTGAAGGGCGCGATGACGCAGAAGGCGCTGCGGGTGGCCGCGTGGCATGTGTGTCAGGCGCTGCCGGGGGCGTTTTGCGAGGATTTGCTGCCGACACCGAGCGCGGAGGGTGAGTTTGCGGGTCAGACGCGGTCGCTTGCACTGCGTGAGGTGCATTTTCCGTCGAGCATGGAGAAACTGGAGCAGGCGCGGCGCTATCTCGCGCTGGAGGAATTCTACGGCTACCAGCTCCGCGTGGCGCGGCGGAAGCGGCGGGTGATTGAATCCGGCGGGCGCAAACAAATCGGCACGGGCGAGCTGCTGCGTGATTTTTTCAGCGAGCTGCCGTTCCAGCTCACCACGGCGCAGCAGCGTTGCTTGGAGGAGATTCATCGCGACATGGCCTCCGGTGCGCCGATGAACCGACTCCTGCACGGTGATGTGGGCAGCGGCAAAACGGTGGTGGCCTTCGCGGCGATGCTGCGCGCGGTCGAATCCGGCCGGCAGGCGGTCTTGATGGCACCGACGCAGATTTTGGCGGAGCAGCACGCCCGCAACGCGCGGAAGTGGCTGGAACCGCTGGGTTTGCGTGTGGCGTTGCGCACGGGATCGAAACGCGAGGACGGGGATGGCTTGGAATTGATGCGCGGGAAGAGCAGCTCGGATAAGCCGGACATCGTCATCGGCACGCATGCGCTGCTGCATGACGCGGAGCTGATGCACAACACGGGGATCGTGGTCATCGACGAGCAGCACAAGTTCGGCGTGGCGCAGCGGGCGAAGCTGATCCGCAAGGGTGACACGCCGGATGTACTAGTAATGACGGCCACGCCGATCCCGCGCACGCTGACGCTGACGATTTACGGCGATCTGGAGGTCTCGACGATCGACCAGAAGCCACGCGATGGCGTGAAGATCATCACGAAGGTGCGACCGAAGACGAAGCTGAAGGATGCGGTGAAGTTTTTGCGCGAGCAGATCGAGGAAGGCCGCCAGGGCTACATCGTGTATGCGCTGATCGATGAATCGGAGAAGCTGGAGGCCGGTGCGGCGACGAAAGGGCACGAGGAGTGGTCCAAACTGCTCGCGCCCTGCGAGGTGGGCCTGCTGCATGGTCGGATGAGCGCGGAGGAGAAGGAGGATGTGATGAAACGCTTCCGTGCGGGCAAGCTGGACGCGCTGGTTTCGACGACGGTGATCGAAGTGGGCATCGACGTGCCGAACGCGACGGTAATGTTCATTCACGACGCGGGCCGTTTCGGCCTGGCGCAGCTTCATCAGCTCCGTGGACGCATTGGCCGCGGGGCGCACACGAGCTACTGCGTGCTGTTTGTGGAGGACAAGGACGAGGAGAACCGCCAGCGCCTCGCCATCATGGAGGAGACGAGCGATGGCTTCCAAATCGCCGAGGAAGACCTGCGACGGCGTGGTCCGGGCGATGTTTTGGGCCATGCGCAGAGCGGACAGGCCCCGCTGCTCTTCGGTGAACTGCTGGCTGACACGCGGCTGGTGCGCTTGGCGCGACAGCTTGCGGAAAAGACGCTGGATGAAGATCCGCTCCTGCTAAGACCGGCTTTAGCGGTGTTCCGCGATGAGCCGGTGGTGGCGGAGAAGGCGCAGGCGATGATGCAATGAGCCGCGAGAGGGCGAGTCCGGTGCCACCTGCTTTGGGGCGATGCTTATTTAAGATAGCTTGACGACTTGAGCTTTTACCCGGTCAGTACCGTCTGTCATGCATCCCAACGCTCCCATGCACCCGCCCGAGGCGGTTGTAGATCAGCCCAACGTTCGCCGCAAACGGCGTATGCGGGGGAAGGCGCGCCTTACCGTCATGATGCGTTGCGTTGTGGTTATTGCGGCGATTGCTTGCGTGACGGTATTTGTGCTGTGGTTGAAGGAAGAATCGCCGCATCTAAAGGCGGTCGAGGCGACGCGTGAATCACCGCTGGCCGAGGCGCGGAGCCTCAAGCCACTGCTGGAGACGGCGCAGTCATCGCAACTAGCCTCGTATGCCATGATGAAGGGGGCTGCGGACGCGGAGTTGGAAGTGGTGAAGCCGCGACAGAACAACGCCCAAGTCATGCAGCACATATTACCCGTGTGGCTGGTGGCTGACGCTACCGAGTCCGCAGAGCTGTTGAAACAAAGCCTGCGTGATCGTGGTGCGCGGCAGATGGGTCCAGCGGTGCGTTTTGCGATGCTGACTGTGGCGGAACTGATGGCCCTGGATGCCAAAACGTGGAGTGCAGGTCAGGCAACTATGGCGG
>CANIZT010000394.1 GCA_947471905.1 Verrucomicrobiaceae bacterium | reverse complement strand
GACGGTGCCGTGATCGCGACCTCCAAATTCATCGCCTATCTGAACGAGCGGCAACTTGGTGAGTGTGCGGGTAAGATACATCGCCACCTGACGGGCTTCGGCGATGTTTTTAGGGCGTCGCGGACCGGTCAGGTCGCTAACGCGCAGATCGTAATGGGTGGCGATGATGCGCTGAATGCGGTCAACGGTGACCGTTTTCGATTTGTCCTCGTCGATCACGTCATGCAGCAGCGTGGCGAGAGCTGATTCGGTGGCGACAGCCCCTTCAAGTGAGACGTGAGCGGCGACACGCATTAGCGCACCTTCAAGCTTGCGCACGTTGGCACGGATGTGCTGCGCCATGAAGTCGAGAATCCAAGAGTCGAGCGAGACATTGAAATCACTCTGCTTACGACGCAGGATGGCAATACGTGTCTCAAAGTCCGGCACCTGAATCTGTGTAGCAAGACCCCATTCAAAGCGTGAAACCAGGCGGCTTTCGAGATTTTTAATCTCGCTAGGCGGACGATCACTCGCGAGGACGATCTGCTTCGCGTTGTTGAACAGTTCATTGAAGGTGTGAAAGAATTCTTCCTGCGTGCTGTCCTTGCCCTCAAAAAAATGCACGTCGTCGATGAGCAAGACATCAAGTTTGCGGAATTTCTGGCGGAACTGACTGAAGGTCTGCTTTTTGATCGCGTCCACGAACTCATTCGTAAACTGCTCTGAGGTGACGTAGCGCACATTGGCGCGCGGTTTGCGTGCCAGCACCTCTTGGCCAATGGCTTGCATGAGATGCGTCTTGCCGAGACCAGTAGGGCCGTAAAAAAACAAAGGATTATAGATACGGCCCGGTTTTTCAGCAACCGCACGGGCGACAGCAACGGAATAACTGCTGTTGGTGCCGATGACGTAGCTGTCGAAGTTAAACTTTGCATTCAACCCAGCTTCGCTAAAGAAACGAATAGGTGCCGTATCTGAAGCATTGACGCGCGCAGCCTTGAGTTCCGGCAGTGGTGCATACGACGGGGCCGCAGGTTGGGGCTCAGTGGCAACGTGAAACTCTATAATAGCAGGAACGCCCGTGATCTCGGCCACGGCATCAGCCACAGCGGCAGTGTGATTGCTTTCGATCCAGAGCTGATGAATCGGATTCGGCACGGTAATAATAAAGCGACCGTCATCTGCGAGACGCGCTGAAGTGCCACTGAAGCAGCGCTGGAAGTTGTCTTCACCCAGACGCTTTACCAGCACCTCACAGACACGATCCCAGACTGTGGGAGTAAGCGCGAACAATTCCGTATGCACATGATGCGTTGAGCCATTGTTGGAAGGTTGATTCGTGCTTTCATCGTTGCGCGCCATGTTGGAAGTGAGGTCGAAAGTGGGTTGGGAAGCGGTATCGAAAAGAGATTCAATGAAGCAATCGAGAGAGCATTGAAGATCTTTTTAAATGACCACGCTTTGTATGACGAAACCGTCACTACTCACAAGCTCTTCTTTGATATATTTTTTTGAAATCCCCATGAAGAACGATGAAATTTTTTGAAATCGTTTGCGATTGGAAATGAAGTTGTGCGCATTCGAGCGTGAACAAGCTGTGTACAGCTTGAGAACAATTGTGTACAAAACAATTCAGGCACGCGAATTGCGTTCAGATCAATGAGCCTGCTTG
Source organism: Verrucomicrobiaceae bacterium (assembly GCA_947471905.1). Taxonomy (GTDB): domain Bacteria; phylum Verrucomicrobiota; class Verrucomicrobiia; order Verrucomicrobiales; family Verrucomicrobiaceae; genus Prosthecobacter. Next base: position 2,387 of record CANIZT010000394.1, on the reverse strand, counting down.
ACATGCTCGCCGAGTAAGTCGCGGCCAAAATCGCCATCGAAGCTGCGCCATACGCTGTGGACATGGTTGGCGTCGTTTTGCGTATTGTCGTACTCTATAAGGAAGGTCTTACCCTGAACACGATAATAGTGTGGCTCGCCGCGTTCCTTGCCTCCAGCCCATGCAAAATAAATCGGACCGCTGTTTTTGATCTCGGAACGAGCGGCTTCAGCGATTTCAGGACGCAGGCGCTCAATATATTCTGCAATCAGACGTGTGAGCATGGCCTGCTGCTTCTCATTGAGTTCCGAATTAGCGAGACCAGAAGGTGATAACGCACTGACCTTGTGTTCAGCAGCGGTAATCATCTCTTTGGGAGCGACATCGGCGACGAAAGCTGTTTTATATTGCTCAGGGGTGAGTGATTTGACCAGTTCACGGCCCAACTCCTCCTCCACGGCAAGCACCCGCAGTCCGGTAAGTGGACCTTGGCGGATTTCACCAGGATTGGTACCCATGAAGGCAGGAGTAGCACGAAGGAGTTGCGCGTCCTTGATGGTAAAATTCAACGAGAGGTGATGACCTTCGACACGCCATCCCCAAAGGCCTTTGTCTGCAGGTTCACCAAAGATCGAGACGAAATACTTTTCCGGATCGCGCTTTTCGCGTGTGGCAGCACGCTTGGACTCATCCGCACCCTCTATTTGATAGAGCACTTCTTCGAGACTCATAATAGTCACTGCTTTGGCGGAACCACTGAAACTAAGACCGGTGTTTAACAGTGCGTGCGCGAGTAGTTGCTGCTGCGGCGTCATCTCCTTCATGGGGAGCCCCTTGCGTTCGCGCGGGATGAAATGCCAGTTCTCACGCTCCTCGGCGGCAAAGTCGAAAGTGGCTTTGGCTTTTTGTTCAGGCCTGAGTGCAGCAAGGAACACCTTGGCAATGGCCGCCATCTGGGTGCCAGCTTCATGCGCATTAGCCGAGGATGGAATGTTGCCGGCAAAAGCAAGACTGAGGCAGAGAAGCGGAACGGTGAAGCGCATAGGGAGGTGCATGATGTTGGTGAATCGTCGTGATTGAGTCGCGGGACAAGTCGAACGCTGGTATATTCGGCAGTTTGTCATTCATCTTCATGATTTTTCATCCGGGCAACGCCGAGACGTTGACACTTTCCTGCGTGAGGTTGTAGTCTGAGAATAATCCAAAAATACCGACCTCACGTCCCACCCGCCACGCAGATACGAATTCATGTACTCTAATGAAGCATACTTACTCGAACAGCTCCAGGAATCTGGACTGCTGACCGAACGTGACATCCAGCAGGCAAAAAATGGCCTGAAACCCGGCGAAAGCGTCATTAGTGTTCTGATCAAGACAGGGACGGTCTCAGATGAGCAGATCGCGCAGATGGTGGCAGTTAACTCCGGAATGGAGTACGTCGATCTGAACGGTTTCGTGCCGAATGCGGGGCTTAAAGCGCTCGTCCGTCTTGATGTGGCATTGAAATACAAGATCGCGCCACTGGGAACGAATGGCAGCACCTTGCAGATCGTCGTAGCCGATCCATACGACTTTGAAACACTGGATGCGCTACCGCATGTGCTGCAGCCGGACATTGAGTATTATTGCTCCACGCCTGCGCTGATTAAAACACTTCAAGCCAACATCTATGGCAATGAAGCTGTGATGGGCACTATTAAACCCAAAAATTCTGACGGCAGCGTGACTGATGACGACGCTCCGGTCATTAAGCTGGTGACAAATCTGCTGATGGAGGCTTTCAAACAAAAGGCTTCCGACATTCACATCGAACCACTGGAAAAGGACATCCGCATTCGCTACCGCATGGACGGTGTGCTGATCGATGTGGAGCATCATCCGAAACGCCTGCATTCAGCGATCATCGGACGCATCAAGATCATGACTGGGTCGATGCAGTTGGATGAAAAGCGCATCCCGCAGGACGGCCGCATCCAGATGTCCTACAACGAAAAGGAGATCGACATGCGCGTGTCCGTCATCCCAACAAACAACGGCGAAAGTGTGGTCATGCGTGTGCTCGACAAGAGCAGCCTAAAGCTCGGCCTCGTTGATCTCGGCTTCCTTAGTGACGATCAGGCTAGCTTTGAGCAGCTCATCACTCTTCCGGACGGCATCATTCTTGTCACTGGACCTACCGGCTCCGGTAAAACCACCACGCTTTACGCCTGCCTGAATTTCATCAACCGCCCAGACCGCAAGATCATCACGGTCGAAGACCCGGTCGAATATGAGCTGGCAGGTATCAACCAGGTCATGGTGAGGGAAGATGTCGGTATGACGTTCGCCGCAGCTCTGCGCGCCATGCTACGCCAAGCGCCGAACATCATCATGCTGGGGGAAATTCGCGACTTAGAAACCGCTTCCAT
>CANIZT010000393.1 GCA_947471905.1 Verrucomicrobiaceae bacterium | reverse complement strand
AAAGATTCGCCCGTCAGCTTTGATGAATCGACGATGGCGACGCTCGCGCAGATCAAAACGCTCGAATCTCTCGAACTCACGGAAGCCCGTCTTAGCGCAAAAATCATCCCACAGCTCAAAGTCCTGCCCAAACTCACCAAGCTAAGGATGGAGACCGTTGACATCTCTGCGGCTGACGTTGAAGCCATCAAAGTAGCGTTGCCAAACTGCAAGGTAGACTTTAAACCGATAAGCGACGCGGACAAGGAGGCGACTTTGGTGAAAAAGCTGCGGTTGTAATTCTCGTTCTGATGTCAGAGAACCTACCGCTTCGTCGTTTCAGCCTTACGAACGCCATGAACATTGCCACCAGCCGCCATCTTAGCCGCCGCGCTTTTCTGCGTGGCACTGGAACAGTTCTCTCGCTGCCATTTTTAGAGGCCATGGTGCCAGCCTTTGCCACAAGGGCTCAAGCCGCCGCTGCACAGTCGCCACAGCGTTTTTTGGCCATGTGTGCGACGCTCGGCTTTCACACTCCGTTTTTGTTCCCAAAGGAAGTCGGAGCGGATTACGCACTCACGCCGTATCTCGAGCCGCTGAAGGATTTGAAGAACGATTTCTCCGTCATCTCGGGCCTCCAGCATGAGGAGCAGAACGGCGCGAACGGTCATACGTCAGAAATGACGTGGCTGACCTCTGCGAAGCATCCAGGGCTCGCTGGATTCAAGAACACCATCTCCATCGACCAGCTCATCGCCGACCACATCGGCTCGCAAACGCGTTTCCCCAGCCTAGTGCTCGGCACCGGCAGCGAGTCCATGTCGTGGTCAGCCAGTGGCGTGCCGCTACCAGCGGAGCCTTCGCCTTCCAGCGCTTTCCGGCAACTCTTCGTCGATGGCACGAAGGACGAAATCGCCGCGCAGGTACGCGGTTTGAAGAGCGGACGTAGTGTTCTCGATACCGTGATGGGTCAGGCGAAAAAACTCCACGGTGAACTCGGCAAACGCGATCAGGAGAAACTGGATGAGTATTTCTCTGCCGTGCGAGATCTGGAAGGCCGTCTCGTGCAGAACGAAGAGTGGGCTCAGAAGCCGAAGCCCAAGGTTGATGCGAAGCCACCCACCGATATCCAGAGCCGCACGGATGCCATTGGCAAAATGAAGCTCATGCAGGATCTCATCGTGCTCGCCTTGCAGAACGACTCCACACGCACCATCACCCTGCGCCTCAATGGCATGAATGCCGTGCCTGAAATCGAAGGCGTGAAGAATGATTGGCACAATCTCTCCCATCATGGCCAGGACCCTGCCAAGATCGCTGAACTCGAAGTCATCGAGAAAGCCGAGTTCACCGCGCTGGCCGACTTCCTGACGAAGCTCAAAAAGACGCAGGAAAATGGCCGACCGTTGCTCGATACCACCGCAGTGATCTTTGGTTCCAATCTCGGCAACGCCAGCGCACACAGCACCGCGAACATCCCGCTTGTTCTCGCCGGTGGCGGCTTCAAACACGGTCGTCACATCGCCATCGACAAAGAGAAGCACGTGTTCTCGAACCTCTTTGTCTCGCTCGCTCAGCGCATGGGTGTGGGAGCGGAAAAATTCGGATTCAGCACCGGAGTTTTGGACATCAATCAGGCGTGATCATGAAGTACCGACTCCTTGCGGCAATGCCGCTCATGGTTTGTGCCACGGTCGCGTCCGCTGCCCTGCCTGCCATTCAGCCTTTCCTGGATCAGAACTGCCTGGACTGCCATGACGGCGATGTGAAGAAAGGTGATCTCGATTTGTCCACGCTTTCCACCAACGGAACAGATGCGGCGGCCTTGAAGAAGTGGGTGCGAGTGTTTGACCGTATCGCGGCAGGTGAAATGCCGCCGCCGAAGAAGAAACAGCCTTCCGTGGATGCTGTGCAGGATTTTATGGCGGCGCTCGGCACCGATTTGAGCAGCAAGTACAATGCTCAAAAGGGCACCGTTCTGCGCAGGTTGAACCGACGTGAATATCAGAACACGATCAACGATCTGCTCGGAGTGAACGTGAACATCATCGACTCACTGCCAGAAGATGGACGCGCGAAGGGTTTTGATAATATTGGCGAAGCGCTCTCCATCTCAGGCATTCAAATGCAGCGCTACATGGAAGCGGCGGAACTTGCGCTCAATGAGGCACTGTTTCAGGAAACGCGTCCAGAAGTGACAAGGCAAAGTGCCACGCTCGAAAGTGACCGTAACAAAGATACCATCGGCAAACAATGGTTGAAACGCGATGATGGCAGCATTGTCGTTTTCAATGATGGCGGTTTTCCCAGCACGGTGATTCCGAATCTACGCTCCAAGCAAGCTGGCGCCTACAAACTGCGTGTCACCGGATACGGTTATCAAATCGAGGAACCGGTCGTGTTTGCCCTCATCACCGGCAGCTTCAATTTCCGTAATGCGGACAACGTCACGCATAGTTTCCACGAATTGCCTGTCGGCAAATCGGGCACAGTCGAGGACACGTTGCATCTTGATGCCAACAAAGGAATTTGGATCAGCCCACAAGGTCTCAATGGTCCAGATGGTCATTCACCCGTCAAAGATGGCCCAGCCAAGTATCCCGGCGAAGGCATGGCATTTCAGGAAGTGACACTCGAAGGTCCCATCGTCACGGATTGGCCGCCACGTGGCCAAAAGCTGCTCCTTGGTGATGCGAAGCTGCGCGAGATACCTCCAGAAAAACCATGGATGAAGGGTAAATCGGGCTACAAACCCGTCTTCACCGCAGAAACGAGTGATCCCGCTGCCGCATCGCGCAAACTGCTCCCTGCCTTCGTCACCGCCGCGTTTCGTCGTTCAGCCACAGCGGCGGATGCGGAGCCGTATTTGAAGCTCTTTGATGCCGAGTTCGCAGTCAGCAAAGACTACCTCCTCGCCATGCGCACGGCAGCCATTGCCGTGTTGTGTTCGCCAGAGTTTCTCTTCCTCAAAGAACCTGCGGGCAAGCTGAACGATGCCCAGCTCGCTTCACGCCTCAGTTACTTCATCACCCGCAGCACACCGGATGCTGAATTGCTCGCGGCAAAGCTCTCGCAACCCGCCATGCTGCGCACGCAAACCGAGCGCCTGCTCAAAGCCGCCACAATGGAGCGTTTCGTTGCCGATTTCACCGATGGCTGGCTCAATCTGCGCGAGATCGAGTTCACCACGCCCGACAAGCAGCTCTATCCTGAATACGACGAACTGCTGCTCGACAGCATGCTGCGCGAAACGCGCGGCTTCATCACCGAACTGATCCAAAGCAACCTCAGTGTCACCAACATCATCCAAAGTGACTTCGCGATGCTCAACAAGCGCCTCGCTCAGCATTACGGCATCCCCGGCGTGAGTGGTGTGGAACTGCAAAAGGTCAAACTGCCCCCAGAGAGCCATCGCGGCGGTGTTTTGACTCAGGCGAGCGTTTTGAAGGTCAGTGCGAATGGCACCAACACCTCGCCTGTTGTGCGCGGCATCTTCGTCATGGATCGCATCCTTGGTATGGAGCCGCCGCCGCCACCGCCGGGTGTGCCGGGCGTTGAGCCAGACATTCGCGGAGCCACCACGTTGCGCGAACTGCTCGACAAGCATCGTAACATGGAGAGCTGCAACGGCTGCCATCGCGTGATCGATCCGCCCGGCTTTGCGTTGGAAAGCTACGATGTCATCGGCGGTTGGCGCGAGCGCTTCCGCAGCATCGACAAGGGTGAGCAGGTGAAACTTACCGTCCAAGGCCGCAAAGTGCGCTACCGCCTCGGCTCTCCGGTCGATGCCGCTGGCGAATTGAACACGGGCGCAAAATTCGCCGGCATGAGCGACTTCCAAAAACTCCTTCTCGCCGGTCAGGATCGCGTAGCACGCTGTATGATCGAGAAACTACTCACCTTCGCTTCCGGTCGCGCCATGGGCTTCTCCGACCGTTCTGAGATCGACAAACTCGTCGCTCAATCGAAGGCCAAAGGCCATGCGTTGCGTGATTTGATTCATGCCGTGGTGCAGAGCGAGATTTTCAGGAGCAAGTGACCCCCGCAGCAGCTTCACTCGCCTTTGCCATTGACCGGAGAACTTTT
>CANIZT010000392.1 GCA_947471905.1 Verrucomicrobiaceae bacterium | reverse complement strand
CCGAGGTCGAAACGCACCAAAGAGCCGACATAGGCGGTGTATTGCTCCCAGACGGTGCCGTTGAGCTTGTAGCGCGTGAGCAGCGCCTCCTTGATGTGCGGCGGCGGCTCCTTCTCCTTGTCAAACGGCCCACCCTTCGTGATCCGCGCGAGCACAAACGTGATCGAGATCACGCAGAAGATCACGATCACGCTGCTGAAGGCGCGGCGGAGGAGGAAGCTGAGCATTGGGAAAATGTCGAATGACGAAGGCGGAATGTCGAATGCTCAATCAGGCGAGCCACCAGGCAAAACTACCGCTGGGGACGGGCAGAACGTTCGAGGCACCACGAAGCTGCATCTCGCCATGCTCCACTTTGCCGCCGTTGCGGCCGAATTGCTGGAGCAGCATGTGATGGAGCGAGATGGGCGTGAGTTCCGGCGTGTGGCAGGAAAGCAGGACGCCGAGCGGCTGCGGCGACATGAGCTTGCCGAGCAGCGAGAGCAGCGGCGGCAGGTCATTTTCGATTTTGAAGACCTCTCCCTTCGCACCGCGACCGTAGCTTGGCGGATCGAGGATGAGCAGGTCGTATTGACGTTCACGACGCAGTTCGCGCTCCAGGAACTTCGTCACGTCATCGACGATCCAGCGCACAGGCTTTTCTTCGAGACCGTTCAGCGTGGCGTTCTTGCGCGCCCAATCGACCATGCCCTTTGAGGCATCCACATGACAGACCTCCGCACCGGCCACCGCTGCGGCCAGCGTGCTGCCACCGGAGTAGGCGAAGAGATTCAGCACACGCGCGGGGCGACCGTGGTGTTTTGAATATTCCTCGCACGTTTCGCGGATGCGCCGCCATTGGTCACGCTGCTCGGGAAAGATGCCGAGGTGGCCGAAGTCGGTGGAGCTGAGCTGAAACTTCGTGCCATCGACGTCGATGGCCCAGGTTTCGGGCAGTTTGTCGCGGCCGCGCCATTGATTGCCACCATCGCGGAAAAAGGTGGCTGTGACTTTTTGCCATTCGATCTTGGGCAAGGTCTGCTGCCAGACGGCTTGCGCGCATGGCCGTGAGAGCACAACGCTGCCAAAGCGTTCCAGCTTCTGGAAAGCGCCGCTGTCGAGGAGTTCATAGCCGTTTGGATCAGACATGTGATGACCAAGCTCATGGCCTCAAATCGGGATTGAATCAACGAACGTCTTTAATCTTGTCAGCGCATAGAGCAGTCGTTAGCTTTCACGTTTAATTCCACCACCCCGACCAACCATGCTCCTCAAAAAGAAAGCCTATGCCCGCGCCGGACTGGTCGGAAATCCCTCGGATGGCTACTTCGGCAAGACCGTTTCCTTTATCATTCGCGACTTTTGGGCGGAGGTGACACTGTTTGAGTCGCCGGAGTTGCGTATCTCGCCAAGCGAACGGGATGACTCCGTCTTCGAAAGCATCGCGGATCTGACGCGCAACGTGCGGCAGTTCGGTTACTACGGTGGCATCCGCCTGCTTAAGGCGGGTGTGAAGCGCTTCTTCGAATACTGCCAGAAAAACGGCATTCCTATGCACGACCGCAATTTCACGCTGCGCTACCACACGAACATCCCGCCCCAGGTCGGCATGGCGGGCTCCAGCGCGATCATCACCGCCTGCTGGCGTGCTTTGATGGACTTCTACGGCGTCGAAATCCCCAGAGACATCGTGCCCAGCCTCGTGCTGGCGGTGGAAAACGAGGAACTCGGCATTCCTGCCGGCCTACAGGACCGCGTGATCCAGAACTACGAGGGTGTGGTGTTCATGGATTTCGACCGCGATCACATTGCGAAGCATGGCCATGGCATTTATGAGCCACTCGACCCGACATCACTGCCACCGGTCTATGTGGCTTATACGACTCGCTTGAGCGAAGGGACTGAGGTGCTGCACAACGACCTGCGCGCCCGCTGGAACGTCGGTGACACGGAGGTGGTCAATGCGATGAAAACCTGGGCTGGCTACGCCCAGCAGGTGCGCGACCTGCTCGCAGCCGGACGCGGACGTGAGATCGGGCCGATCCTGAATGAAAACTTCAATCTCCGCCGCCGCATCTGTAAACTCAGCCAGGGCAACGTGGACATGGTCGAGGGCGCCCGCAGCGTCGGTGCCAGCGCCAAGTTCACCGGCAGCGGCGGTGCCATCGTGGGCACCTACGAGGACGAGGCAATGTTTGAAAAGCTCAAGACCGTGCTCGAACCGATGCAGGTCGCAGTGATCAAGCCACAGGTGCTGCCAGTAGCTTGATTCAATCCGCCTCCGGCCGGGGATCGCGGGAAAGCAGCGCACGCATGCCATCTTTGGCGGCCTTGCCTTGATGCAGGATGGCGTAGATCTCGTCGAGCAGCGGCGTACGCACGCCAAGGGTTTTGGCAGCGCGATGGAGGCTGGCGGTGTTCGGCACGCCTTCGGCCACCATGCGCGTGCTGGAAATGATGTCGTCGAGCGCCCGGCCTTGGCCGAGCAGGAGGCCAACTCGGTGATTACGGCTGTGCTCGGAGTAGCACGTGGCCATCAAATCACCGACGCCACTGAGGCCGTAGCAGGTTTCGATCTTGCCACCTTCAGCGACGCCGAGGCGCACCATTTCGGCGAGTGCGCGGGTGACGAGCGCGGCGATGGCGTTGTCTCCGAGTTTCAAGCCGAGCGCGATGCCGGCAGCGATGGCGTAGGGGTTCTTCATCGCTCCGGCCCATTCAGCGCCAATGATGTCATCGGTGGTGTAGGTGCGGAAAAACGGCAGAGTGAAGCAGGACTGCACCGCTTTGGCCATATCATCGTCAGCGCAAGCCACGACAGCAGCAGTCGCGAGTTTGTTGGCTACTTCCTCAGCGTGATTCGGGCCGGTCAGCACGGCCAGCGGGATGCCGGGCAGTGATTCACCGATCAGCTCGCTCATGCGACGACCGGTTTCAAGTTCGATGCCTTTCGCACAGGAGACCAGCACACGCGCCTTGGAAGCGGCGTTGCTTTGAGCGACGAGTTCCGCCGTGCTGCGCAGTGCCTTGGATGGCACGACAAACACAAGCATATCGGCAGGTTGCAATGCGGCGAGATCGGACGTGGCCAAGATGTTGTCGGGCAACACCAGATCCGCCAAATAACGTTCATTGCGACGTTTCGCATGAATTTGAGCCATCAATTCAACATCTCGGCCCCAGAACTGCACGTTGAGACCGCGCAGTGACAAGATAAAAGCTAAAGCTGTGCCCCAGCTTCCGGCACCAATGACTGTGGCGGTCTGCATCATGATTGCGGCTGCTTTTTCGTGAACGCCTTGTTCTCCGTGCCTGCCAGCAGACGCTGGATGTTCGAACGATGCCGGATGAAGGCGAGAATCATCACCACAATGCCGAAGCCGAGCAGCACAAAGTCCCATTTGCCCTCACGCCACATCTGAATGGCCATCGCCGTGGGAACGCCCACTGCCGCCGCCAGCGAACCGAGCGAGACATAACGGAACGCGAAGAGGAATGTGAGAAAGCCAATCCAGCCGCCAAGCATCCCGGCGCGTGAAATGCCCCACAGCACACCGCCCGTGGTGGCGATGCCCTTGCCGCCTTTAAAGCCGAGCCAGAACGTGAACATGTGACCGATCACCGCAGCAAAACCCGCGAGCACTTTACCAACGGAGACGATCTCGACCGCAGCGCCGGTGTGCGTGATCCAGCTCGCCGCCAGCCACACCGGCAGCCAGCCTTTGAACATGTCGAGAAGGAAGACCGGGATGCCGATCCCCTTCCCCAGCACACGAATCGCATTGGTAGCTCCGATGTTGCCACTGCCGTGCTGGCGGATGTCAATGCCCTTCAGTTTTCCGGCAAGATAACCAAACGGCACGGAGCCGCTGAGATAACCGCAGACGACGCTGGCAAGAATGGCGGTGGTGGTTGTCATGGTGAAGTTTATTCAAATACCACGGTCTTGTTCTTGAACACAAGCACACGATCACGGACGTGCCACCACAACGCTTTGGCGAGCACGTTTTTCTCCAAATCGCGACCGAGACGGACGAGATCATTCACGCTGTCCTCGTGACTCACGCGCATGACGTCCTGATGAATG
>CANIZT010000391.1 GCA_947471905.1 Verrucomicrobiaceae bacterium | reverse complement strand
TCGTATTGCGTCTTCAGATCGCTGTGGCCATCCCAGTTGAGTTTGCCGCCGCTGGCATAAGCACCGTTAAAAAGCTGCACGAAGCGCACGCCGCGTTCGATGAGGCGGCGCGCGAGGATGCAGTTCTTCGCGAACGCTGCTTTGTCAGGGTTCTGCGTGTCGTCGGCACCGTAGAGTTTCAGGATGTGGGCGGGCTCGGTGCTGAGGTCGTTGATCTCGGGCACACTGAGTTGCATACGAGCGGCGAGTTCGTAGCTGGCTATGCGAGCGGCGAGTTTTCCATCGCCTGGATTGGCTTCGAGATGCCGTGCATTCATGCGCTGAAGCAACGAACGCGCGGCTTGATCTGCCTGCGCGGAAACGCCGGGCGCGGAGAGATGCCGCACGGGATTTTTGGAACTCATCGTGGTGCCTTGGAAGGCAGCGGGAAGGAAACCGGGCCCCCAGTTGTTAGCGCCATTTTGCGGCACGCCGCGTGGATCGGGAATGGCCACGTAGGAAGGCAGATCTTGGTTCTCGCTGCCGAGCGCATACGTTGTCCAAGCGCCGAGACTCGGGAAGCCGTCGAGCACCGAGCCGGTCGAGAGGAAATTCTCTGCCGGGCCATGCGTGTTTGATTTGCTCGTGAGCGAATGCACGAAGGCAAAGTCATCCGTCAGCTCGGCGAGGTGTGGGATCATGTCACTCACCCACTTGCCGGTTTGACCGCGAGGTCGGAAGGCATACTGCGGTCGCGCGAGATTGCCTGCGGGTCCTTGGAAGGTGACCGCGGGGCCACCGGGCAAAGGTTTGTTGTCCCACTTGATCAGCTCGGGTTTGTAATCCCACGTCTCAAGCTGACTCACCGCACCGGCGCAGAAGATGACGACGACATTCTTCGCCTTCGCTGGGTAATGCGGCTGACGTGGCGCATAAGGTCGGCCGGGATCAAGGATTGGACCATTAGCGGCGAGCAGGCCATCCAGTCCGAGCAAGTTGGTCAACGCGATGGAGCCAAGTGCGGTGGCGCTACTCGAAAGGAAGCGCCGACGATCCAGAAGATGGCGTCCTGCGAGAGAGAGATGTTCCGCGTAAGGAATCATGGGATGAAAAGAAACTCGTTCGAGTTGAACAAAGCTCGGCAAAGCGTGGCGATGCCGTGCTGGCGGACGATGGGCTGCGTTTCGGCGAGTTCTTCACGTGTCGGTTCACGGCTTAGAGCGAGCTGGTAAGCGCGCGTGATTTGCGTTGGTAGATCGTTTCCAGCTTCCTTTTTCACAATAGCCGCGAAGGCCTCCGATTGGGCGAGGGTGAAGCTGCTGTTGAAGAGGTTGAGAGCTTGAATCGGCGTGGTGCTGGTGCGGCGGATGGAGGTGCTTTGACCGGCGTCGGGGCAGTCGAAGGCTCCGAACACAGTCTCTGGTTCGCGGCGGACTTTGTGGGCATAGATCATGCGGCGCTGGTTGTCGGGCGTGAAGGTCTCGATGGGATCGAAGCCGCTGAGGCCACCGCGTTGATCGAAGAGATTGAAGCCGCGGCCATGCATCTTCAAATTAAGTTGGCCACTGACGGCGAGCATCGAGTCGCGAATGGATTCTGCTTCAAGGCGGTGGGAGGGAAAGCGCCAGAGATAGCGGACATCGACATCTTTATCGGCAGCGATGGCGTTGGACATGGAGGATTGTCGATACGTCGTACTCAGCACGATGAGCCGATGCATGTGCTTCACCGACCAGCCGCCACGGATGAACTCAGTAGCAAGCCAGTCGAGGAGTTCGGGGTGTGTGGGCTTTGTGCCCAGGTGGCCGAAGTCACTCGGTGTGGACACGAGACCGATGCCGAAGTGGCCCTGCCAGATGCGGTTCACCATGACGCGGGCGGTCAGCGGGTTCTGGGGGCTGGCAATCCAGTCGGCGAGCACACGGCGACGTTGTTGCTCGGCAGATTCCTTCGGCACATTCAAATCACCGAGGGCGCTGAGCACGGCGGGCATGACGGACTCCTTTGGCTGCTCGGGATCGCCGCGATTGAGGAGATGAATGTCATCCGGCGTGCGAAAGGTGCCCGCGAAGACTTTTTGCGCGTTCTCGGCGGCTTTGATCTTGGCTTCGATGGCGGCTTTCTCATGGATTAGCGGCTTGGCGCGCCTCGCCTCATCAGCACTGAGACCACTGAGGGTGGGCTTCACGAGCTTTGTGTTTTTCGGGTCAAACTTTTGCCGATCGCTCGCGTCGGCAACGGTGTGCCATTGGCCTGCGCTGTCGCCGATTTCGATTTGATAGTCGATGGCGAGACGGTCGGCGAATTTGCCCTCGCGATCACGGCCCCAGACGACGCGCTCGATGGTCTGCTCCTTTGTGAACTCCAGCTCGACCCAGCCTTTGTCCTTCTCGCTAGCCATCCAACTGCGCCCGTTGCCGTAGCGACCATCGTTGATGAAGCGCAGCTCGTGCCGCTCGGCGACGCCGATGTCGCCGCCCGACTTGCGTAGCGTGCCTGCGGTGGCGAGCGCGACGTTTTCGCCGCTGGTGTTGAAGACTTCGAGTTCGTCGATGCAAGGCTCAAGATTGTTCGTGGCCTTGATGGTGAAGCGCACGCGCTTGGCCTTTATCGGCGCAAAGCGATCCGCGTTTTCACGCGCGTTGATCATGGGGCGCTCGGCGCCGGATTTCACCAAGGGCACGAAGCGGGCGAGTTCTTTGTCGATTACGGCGAGGCGTGGTTGAAGCCGCTTGGCTTCTGCTCGTGCGGCTTCGGCTTCCGGCGTGCGCAGATCGCGGTCGCCATACTCGACACCGGCCACAAAGGCCTGCATGGCGTAATAGTCTTTGGCCGTGATGGGATCAAATTTGTGATCGTGACAGCGCGCGCAGCCGATGCTGAGGCCGAGGAAAGTCTGGCCGACATTCACGACGATTTCGTCAATGGAATCCTGCCGTGCGAGGCGCTTGGATTGATCGTCTTTGCCGATCTGTCCGGGCAGCAGCACGGAGGCGGTGACGAGAAAGCCGGTGGCGGCGTCCTGGCCCATCGCATCGCCCACGAGCTGCTCTTTGATGAAGCGATCATACGGCGTGTCGTTGTTGAAGGCATTGATGACGTAGTCGCGGTAAGGCCAGGCATTCGGGCGCTCGGTGTTCACTTCAAAGCCGTGCGTGTCTGCATAACGCACGACATCGAGCCAGTGCTGCGCCCAGCGTTCGCCGTAGCGGGGGGATGCCAGCAAGCGCTCGACGATAGCCGCGTGGTCTTTGTGTTTCAAAAACTCGGCGACTTCCTCGGCCGTGGGCGGCAAGCCGGTGAGATCGAAGGTGACGCGGCGCAGCCAGGAGACAGGATCGGCTTCGGGAGACATGGTGAGGCCGTTCTCTTTGAGTTGGGCGTAGATGAAGGCGTCGATGGTCGGAGCGGGGCCATTCTGGCCCTGCTGTGGGGGCAGGATGCCCCCACTCCTTGTGAGCGGCTTAAAGCTCCAGTGATCGCGGCGGTCGGCGAGCTTGGCGAGATCGACACCATCGGGCCACATTGCGCCTTCGTTGATCCAGGCAGTGAGTGTTCCGATCTCGCTGGAGGAGAGCTTGCCTTTGGGCGGCATGAGTTCGTCCTCGTCATCGGTGGTGATGAAGTGGATGAGCGGGCTGTCCTTGGCCTTGGTGGCGATGATGTCAGGCGCGTGCTTGTCGCCACCTTTGAAGGCTTCTGATTTGATGTCGAGGCGGAGGCCGGACTTCTGCTTCTTCTCGCCGTGGCATTCGTCGCAGTGCTTCTGGAAGATCGGCCGCACATCACGCACAAAGTCCACGGGCGCGGCGATGGCGCTGACGGTGATGAGGGCTGAAATCCAGAGGGGAAACGGCATGAAGGTCTCAGGTAACGGACGGGTGGCCGAATTTTTCGCTTCCCGATTGGTTAGGAAAGGCTTATTATCAGCCAATTACGTTTCCCGTCCGGCCTCCCGAGGTCTTCCTTCAGTTTCATACCAGCGCATGCCGCCCCTTGTCCTCCAAGAACGAATGTACGACCGCCGGGGTGGCGTCGCGCCGTTGATGCAGGTTGATGAGCTGATGCGCGAACTCATCGCCAATGGCGG
>CANIZT010000390.1 GCA_947471905.1 Verrucomicrobiaceae bacterium | reverse complement strand
CCCGTCGCCTTCGCATACGCCGCATGCGCGATCGCCGCAAAGGCCTCGCTAAACACATAGCGCCGCATCCGCAGTGGCCGCCCCTCCCGCGTCACGGTGAAGAACAGCTTCCCATCCGTCGCATAGCCATGCTTATCCAAGAACGCCAGGCACGACCCCGCCGCATCCAGCCAGTCATCCCGCTTCTCCACCGTGTTATACAGCGTCGCAAACGTCCACCCCGCCCGTCCCTGGAACCAGATGCTTTTGTCCGTGTCCAAGATCGCCCCATCGCGATCCAGCGACGTGATGATGCCATCAAACTCACGATCCATGCCGTGCTTCAGCCAGAACGGCATCACATCGTGGAGCAGGGTGTCACGATAGAGAGTACGCAAGGATTCGCGGTGCGCCGGGTCGGTCAGTGTGCTGTTCATTTCGCCCATTCTGGATGCTCTGCTTCAAAGACCACGCGTTCCTTCGTCAATACATCCTGCGAACGTCAAAGGCCATGCACCTCTAACCGAGGGCGCGCTTTCGACTGCGGGTAAAGGGTTATGCTGCCAGTAATCATGGAACTCAGAGCGGGTCAGGGGTTGTATGCGCCGGCTTGTTCGGCATTAGTTTTTGCGGGAGTTGGCTGAAGGGGAACTGCTTCAGAGTCCTACGTTTGTCAGCGTCGTTGGAGGCTCCGTAAAGTGTGTTTGCGTCAAGCTCGTGCCGGACCTCCTCAAGCTCTTCGAGTGCCTTCAGGAAGGTCCGGCCGCCGTCCTCATATGCGCTGCAAAAATACTCTCCACCGAGGAAGCCACTGCCGCATGAATCATAGAGGATCACTAACGGAATATCGTGCTTCCGGCATCGTGCCTTGAATTCCTTATCTGGCCAGGTTGGAGGCGGATAGAAGTGTCTACACGAGCTACAGGTAAGACCGACTGAATCCCACCTTGCTGCATAGGAGAACGGATCGCGGATTGTGTGCATCATGTTTAGCCGAACGTTGTTTAGCCACACTAAATTGTGGGCGAATCAGATTCGCCCACAATTTTATATGGTTTTTCGGCCTCGGCTCAACCGGCACGCACCCATGCGGGCCGCTCGGCCCCGAACATCATGCGTTCCTTCGTCAAAGGATGCTGGAACGTGATCTTCCAGGCGTGCAGGCACAGCGGCGGGTCGTCCACGGCGAGGGTTTGGGTTTCGCCGACCTCGCCATCGGCCAGATAGGCGGCGTCACCGATGATCGGGAAGCCGAGGTGCCAGAGATGGATGCGGATTTGATTGGTGCGGCCCGTCAGCGGACGTGCTTCGAGTAGGGCGGTGCCGTCGGCATCGCGCTGGAGCACGCGGAACTCGGTTTTGGCCTCCAGACCGGCTTCATCGACGTTGCGGCCGCCGAGCTTGCCGGCTTCGGCGCTGACGGGTGCATCGCAGATGAATTCATCCTGCGGTGGATGGCCTTTCACGCGCGCGAGATAGATTTTCTCGACTTCACCACGCTCAAACTGCGGCTGTACCTGGCTGGCGAAGTGGCGAGTCTTGCACAGGACGGTGACGCCGGTGGTGTTGGCATCGAGACGATGCACGCTGCGCGGCTTGAGCGGATGCCAGACGGTGTTGAGGATGAACTGCAGGGTGTTGCGATTGAAGCGACCGCCGACATGCACGGGCAGCGGCGCGGGTTTGTTCAGCACGATGATGGCCTCGTCTTCAAAGAGAACGCGGATGTCCGCATTCACATCTGGCTCACGCTGCGCGGGCTTGAGGTGCAGGTAGCGCTCCCCTGCGCGGACGATTTGATGCGCGGGGACGGGTGTTTGGTCATCGGTGACGATGCGGCCGGCCTCACACACGGCGAGCCATTGCTCACGCGGAATGTGCGGCATGACGTGGCAGAGGCAGTCGAGGATGGTACCGTGATCGCAGGCTTCGGGCACGTTCAGCGGGCGCGCCTGATCATACGGCACGCTGCCGGGCAGTGGCGTCACGGCGGCACGGATGGCGGCGTGGCGTTGGTCAATCTGCTCACGCTGTTGCTGCTCGGTGGTTTTGAAGCAGTAGGGGCAGGACACATGCTCCACATAGCGCGGATCGGCCTGCTCCTCGGCGGTCAGGGGCGTCTGGCAGACGAAGCACTGCGAGGAGGCCGTCTCATGCAGTCCGGGATCGACGCCGACGCGTTGGTCGAACACAAACAGCTCGCCGTCGTAATGCGCGCTGCCGCATTCCTCGAAGTACTTCAAGATGCCGCCCTCAAGCTGCCACACATGCTCAAAGCCCTCGCGCTCCATGAAGGGAGCGGCTTTCTCACAGCGGATGCCGCCGGTGCAGAAGGACACGACCTGGGCGTGCTTCATCTCCGGCGGTAATTTGGCCACCGCTGCCGGGAAATCGCGGAAGGAATCGATCCCGGCCACCACCGCGCCTTTGAAGGTGCCGAGCTTCACCTCGTAGTCGTTGCGGGTGTCGTAAAGGATGACGGGGCGGCCTTCGTCGAGCCACTGCTTCAGCACTTTCGGCTCCAGTCGCGGCGAGGTGTACTTCGCGGGCTCGATGCCCTCTACACCAAAGGCGATGATCTCCTTCTTGATGCGCACCAGCATGCGCCGGAACGGCTGCTCGGCGCTCTCGCTATACTTGGGCTTGAGGCCTTCGAGTCCCGAAATGGCGCGCAATTCAGCGACGAGCGCATCCACATGCTCGCGGATGCCAGCGACGAACATGTTGATTCCCTCGGTGCTCAGCAGGACCGTTCCCTTCAGTCCACTCGCCTTGCATTGATCCAACAGGCGCTGGCGCAGCGCCTTCAGCTCGGAGAGCGCGGCGAATTGATAGCAGGAGATGTTGGTGATCGTGGCGGTGGCGGACATGCGGAGTCGAAAAGCATATGAAACGAATGACGGCGAGTGCAATTCCTCATCCTCATTTGTCGTTCATACATCATGCGCCTCATTCTCACCGCTCTGCTACTCGCCACTTTCGTTCATGCTCAGCAACCCGCTGCGCCGAAACCCAAAGCGTTCACGGATCCGGCTCACACGGATGATGATTTTGCGATTCAGGGCGAGTACACCGGCCAACTCGAGGGCAAGAGCTATGGCGTGCAGATTTGGGCGCAGGGCGGCGGTAAGTTTGAGGCGGTGAGTTATCAAGGTGGGTTGCCAGGGGCTGGTTGGGATGGTGATCGCGAAAAAGTGACCAAGACCAGTGGGCAGCGTGTTGAAGGGGAGAAAACAGCGGTTTTCACCGTCAAAGACGGCACCTTGAAGGCGGAGGTGAATGGCCAGAGCATCCTCGTGAATAATACCGACGGCGTCCGCGTGATGGAACTCAACCGCATGAGCCGCACCTCGCCCACGCTCGGGGCTTTGTCGCCGGAGAATGCGGTGGTGCTGTTTGATGGCAAAGGTGTGAACCGCTTTCCCAATTCTCGTGTCGATGAACCCATCGGCGCTTTGATGGAAGGCATCACTAGCGAGGACACTTTTGGCGATTGCAGCCTGCATGTGGAGTTCATGCTGCCCTACATGCCGGACGCACGCGGCCAGAGTCGCGGTAACAGCGGGCTCTACCTGCAAGGCCGTTACGAAGTGCAGATGCTCGACAGCTTCGCCCTCGAAGGAAAGGACAACGAATGCGGCGGCATTTATAAGATCGCGGTGCCCAAGGTGAACATGTGCCTGCCGCCGTTGACCTGGCAGACCTACGATGTGGATTTCACCGCCGCGAAATATGACGCGGAAGGCAAGAAAACCGCGAACGCGAAGATCACCGTCAAACACAACGGCGTCATCATTCACGAGAATCAGGAACTGCCTAGTTCCACGACCTCTGCACCGAAAAAGGAGGAGAACACTCCCGGCCCGATCTACCTGCAAAACCATGGCAATCCGGTGCGCTATCGGAACATTTGGGTGGTGCGGAAGTGAGGCTTAGAAGGCGCGATGTGTGAACAACCCGCCGGACTGTGAATACATTGGACGCATTTTTTCGCGAATAATTATGGCAATCGGACTGAGAATCCTTTATTTAAGGCTTATTAAGCACCCGTTCTGTCAGTTCCCGTCTCTGACATTTGCGTTCGCCTGTCATG
>CANIZT010000389.1 GCA_947471905.1 Verrucomicrobiaceae bacterium | reverse complement strand
CTACAACCATGGCAACCAGCCCGGCTTGCACACGGCGTGGCTGTTTCATTTTGCCGGGCGGCCCGACTTGAGCCGCCAGTATGTGCGCTCCATCTGCGAGCGCTTTTACGGCACCACTCCAGTGCATGGCTACGGGCTTGGTCAGGATGAGGATCTAGGTCAATTGGGTGCCTGGTATGTTCTGGCTTCCATGGGGCTGTTTGATGTCGAGGGCATGGTAAGGCGGGACGCCCCCGTGGCGGTCATCCCACCGGCCTTTGCCCGAATGGTGCTTACAATCCCCCGAGCGCCCTTTTCCGGCACGAAGGCAGGAGAATTCAGCAAGGTCGAGTTGCGTCAGGAAGTCGGAGCCGGCCATTCCGAGGCCGATCCTTTCGTCCCTTTGCACACACTCTGGAAATAGTGAAACCAATCCAGTTTAGAGATCCATGAAACTCACGCTAGCCGCCGCCTACTTCCATTTGAAGTCAGCATTAAAGGCGGTCTTCCTTCGCTCGGCTCTCACCGCCCTGCTGCTCGCGCCACTCGCTGCGCTGCGTTCCGCCGATCCGCCGGACACGAACTACGACGAGTCGAAAGTGCCCTCCTACACGTTGCCGGAGGCCCTCGTGTGTTTTGATGGGCAGGCGCTCGAAGATACGAAAAGGTGGCGGGAAATAAAAGGCGAGTCGCATCAGTTGGAAAAATGGTTGCCATTGGCGCTCAATAAGCAGCCATCGGAAAACAAGTAAGCGAATTGAAGTATGGGCGAAGTGTCATCTCCATCCTGGTCCCTGCCGAAGCGCATCGGCTTTCGGTTTCTGTTTTCTTTCCTCCTGCTCGCCATCATCGAGCCGTTTGGTTTGTTCGGGCAAATGACGGGCCTCAGCCGGATCGCCGGGCAATGGGAACGCTTGGTGAAGTGGATCGGACAGCAGGTCTTCCAGGTGAAGATCACGGTGCTGCCAAATGGCAGCGGTGATACCACCTTCAACTACGTCGAGCTTGCTTGCTGGGTGGGCCTGGCTGTCGGCATCACAGTGCTGTGGACACTGCTGGATCGGAAACGCGCAGCCTACGTTTACCTGAACGAACTGATGCGCCTGGTGGTGCGCGGCTATCTGGCGCTGACGATGCTCAGCTATGGCATCAACAAGCTGGTGCCCATTCAGTTCGGTTCACTGCGATTGGCGGAGATGCTACAGC
The DNA here is from genome assembly GCA_947471905.1 of Verrucomicrobiaceae bacterium. Classification (GTDB taxonomy): domain Bacteria; phylum Verrucomicrobiota; class Verrucomicrobiia; order Verrucomicrobiales; family Verrucomicrobiaceae; genus Prosthecobacter. The sequence goes on along the minus strand of CANIZT010000389.1, from coordinate 2,891 downwards.
CCATCGGCGAGCAATCTCCCATGGGTCTGCTATGGCGCTTCATGGCCGCGTCTCCGGCTTATACGATGTTCACCGGATTCGCCGAGGTATTGTCCGCCTGCCTGTTGCTGTTTCGTCGCACCACGATGCTCGGTGCCCTGATCTGTGCGGGCGTGATGGCACATGTGGTGGTTCTAAACTTCTGCTACGATGTGCCCGTAAAGCTGTTCTCATCGAGACTGTTCCTCTTTAGTTTGCTATTGCTCGCACCTGATTTGAAGCGCCTGTGGCACTTCTTCATCCTGCATCAACCCGTCGAAGAGAAGATCTTTCCACCGCACTTTAAGTCTCGTGGGGCCAATACTGCGGCACTGGTTTCAAAAGTTGTCGTGCTTGTGCTCTACGTGACGATGGTGATTCTCAACACCACGCCAATGTGGCTGCCAAAACTCACAGGTGCGCCCAAAGCACCGCTGCATGGCATCTGGCTCGTTGATGAGTTCAAACGCGAAACTCAAGTGCTTCCGCCCCTCTCCACGGACAAGCAAAGATGGAATCACCTCATCATCGAGGGCGTCCAATTTCGAGGCAGCGATGCAAGCATTATCGGAGTCATCACGCCGATGGCGGAGCTTTCCAAGGCTCGCTGGCAGCAATGCAAAATCGATGAAACCAAACACACCCTCACCCTCACGGCCTTCGACAAAAAGAAGGACCCGCCACCCTCCGCCGTGCTGACCTTCGCGCGGCCTAAGCCAGATCAACTCTTGCTCACCGGCACGAGCGATGGCAAACCCGTGGAAGTAAAACTGCACCGCATTCCCGACACCAAGTTCCCGCTCATCTCGCGTGGCTTCCATTGGATCAATGAATATCCGTTCTCACGCTGAAAGCACACCATACATCTCAATCGCTCACTGAAAAATTCGCCATCATCCACGAACTCTGGCGGCCATGGCGAGCCGGGGTCAGGGGGGAGCTTCGGCGTGGCGTTTTTCGCACGGATCGGCAGTGCGAAAATGAGGTCTCTGGAGGAATGGGATATGTCGGCGATGAGTCTCGAAAAAAAGTAGCATGAAACACACATTAACCCTCTTAACCGCCCTGCTGCTCGCGCCGCTGGCCGCGCTGCACGCCGCAGACACCAAGCAAAGCAAACGGCCCAACGTCATTTTCATTCTCACCGACGACCAGGGCTGGAATGACGCGCACTTCGCCGGGCATCCGTATGTGAAGACGCCGAACCTCGACCGGCTCGCTGAGGAGGGAACGTGGTTCAAACAGTTCTACGTCGCCGCCACCGTGTGTTCGCCGAGTCGCGTGGCCTTCATGACGTCGCATTACCCGGCGCGGCATCAGGTTCATGGTCACTTTTCCGATCACCCGTCGAATGCCGCCCGGTCGATGCCGAACTGGCTCGATCCGAAGGCGACCACGCTGCCTGATCTCCTCAAGTCCGCCGGTTATGCCACCGCTCATTTCGGCAAATGGCACCTCGGAGGTGGCCCCGGTGCGCCGCCACCGGACGAATACGGCTTCGATGCCTCGAAGACGGTCGGCTCCACCGGGCCATCGCTCGGCAATGAGGCTACCGAGCCCTATTTCCGCGCCAAATCCACGCAGCTCATCGTGGACGAAACCATCCAGTTCATCCGCCAGCATCGGGAGTCGCCGTTTTATGCCAACGTATGGACGCTGCTCCCGCACGCGTCGCTCAAGCCCACCCCGGAGCAACTCGCGGTGTATGCGGACTTGCAGCCGAAGGCAGACGACCCCGCCTTTGGGCCGTGGATGCAAAAGTATCTCGGCAAGACCAAGGATCTTCGCTCCCAGATGCAGGTCTTCTGCGCCTCACTGACCGATCTCGACACCCAGATCGGCCGACTGCTTGATGCCTTGGACGAGATGAAGCTCGCGGAGAACACGCTCATCGTTTTCTCCAGCGACAACGGCCCGGAGGACTACCGCATCAGCAATGCCGCGAATGCCGGCACAGGCAGCACTGGCCTGCTGCGGGGGCGTAAGCGCAGCATGTATGAAGGCGGCATCCGCACCTTCGGCCTCGTGCGCTGGCCCGGCAAGGTTCCGGCAGGTCGCGTGGACGAGACGAGCGTGGTGGGAGCCGTCGATCTGCTGCCAACGGTGGCGGCGCTGGCCGGGGTCGAGCTGCCGGAAAACCTCAAACCCGATGGCGAAGACCTCAGCCCGCTCTGGCTTGGCAAAGCCAACGCGCCGCGCACGAAGCCGCTGCACTGGGAATGGATTTTCAATGCGCAGGTCACTGCTGACAGCCAAATGCCGCCGATGCTCGCCATCCGCGAGGGCGACTGGAAGCTCTTCGTCAACCACAACGGCACCGCCGCGCAGCTCTACAACATCGTCAAGGATTCCAGCGAGACCCAGGACCTCGCCGCCCAGCATCCTGCGGAAGTGAAGTCGCTCACCGGAAAGGCGCTGGCCTGGGTGAAATCCCTGCCGCCTAGCCTTGCACGCGACCAAGCATCCGCCACCGGCCAACCGGTGGATTCGCGTCCCCCATCGGTTTCCGCGCAGACCGTGAAACCCAAGGCCAGCGCCACGAAGGACCGTGTCGAAGTCTTTGCGAAATGGGATGTGGATGGTGACGGTTTCCTCTCGCCCGCCGAGTTCCAGACCGGACTCAAGAACCATCCAGAGTCTGCCGAGCGATTCCGAGCCCGCGACAAAGATGGCGACAAGAAGCTCAACCGTGACGAGTTCGTGAACCCCATCGGTCAGTGAAAACGACTTTCCAAATGAAAACCATGAAACCGATCTTCACCTTCCTCGCCGCACTCCTTCTCGCGCCGCTGCCCGCCCAAGCCGACCTCGTCGCGCATTTCCGCTTCGACGACGACCTCAAGGACGTCACCGGTCAACACGATGGCCGCCCG
>CANIZT010000388.1 GCA_947471905.1 Verrucomicrobiaceae bacterium | reverse complement strand
TTGAACTGCTGCGCTGCCCAAGTTTTCATTTCCTGCGGCGTCCCACCAGTGGCAAGCTTGCCAGCGTAAAGTTTGGCCCCGGAGATGAAGCCCATGCGCGGATCTTTGTCGAAAAGCTTGATGTAGCCAGCGGTGAAGGTGGCGCTCATGAGGAAGAGCAGCGGGATCACGGTGACGAGCAAATAGCGCGCCTTGCCCATCTTGATGAGGATCGTGGTGCCGAGGCAGAATGCGATTACGGCGAGGAGCTGGTTCGCGATGCCAAAGAGCGGCCACAGCGTGTTGATGCCGCCGAGCGGATCGACCACGCCTTGATAGAGAAAGTAACCCCAGGCAGCGACGAGCAGGGCGCTGGCGAAAACGTTCGCCGGAAGGCTGCGCGTGTTGCCGAGCGGCTTCCAGATGCCGCCGAGGAAGTCTTGGAGAATGAAGCGTCCCACTCGCGTGCCCGCATCGATGGTGGTCAAAATAAACAACGCCTCGAACATGATGGCGAAGTGATACCAGAACGACATCCACGCCGGACCAAAGGCGCGTGCGAACATCTGCGCCATGCCGACAGCAAAGGTCGGCGCACCACCGACGCGGCCAAACATGGTTTTTTCGCCGATGTCGGCCGCCAGTTTGTCCATGCCAGCGACGGTGACGGGGAAGCCGGCGGTGGAGATCACGCCGACGACTTCGGTCGGAGCCATGGTCTTGTTGATGCCGGCGTTGATGGCGAAGTATTCGCCGGGTTGCAGCGCACAGGCAGCCACCAGAGCCATGAGAGCCACGAGCATCTCCGTGACCATCGCGCCGTAAGCCACGCTGCGTATATCGGCCTCGTTATCGAGCAGCTTCGGCGTGGTGCCGGAGGAGATGAGGGCGTGGAAACCAGAAATGGCTCCACAGGCGATGGTGATGAACACAAAGGGGAAAACAGAGCCGAGGAAGACGAGACCGGTGCCATCCACGAACTTCGTGAGCTTCGGCATTTGCAAATCCGGAGCCACCCAGATCACCACCACGGCCAAAACGGCCACCGTGCCGATCTTCATGAAGGTGCTGAGGTAGTCACGCGGAGCGAGGAGCATCCACACCGGCAGCACGGAGGCGGCGAAGCCGTAGATCATGATCGACCACGCGATCGTCTCGCCCTTGTAGTCAAAGAAGTGCTCGATGCCCCATGCCTTGAGCTTGCTACCGGCCCAAACACTGACGATGAGGCCCACGATGCCGAAGATGGTGATGTTTCGCACGCTGACACCGAAGATCGTGTGCCCAAAGCCCATGATGAAGGCCAGCGGGATGGTCATGACGATGGTGAAGAGGCCCCATGGGCTCTCAGCGAGCGCCTTCACAACCACGAGGCCTAGCACGGCGAGGAGGATCGTCATGATCGCGAGTACGGAAACCATTGCCACGAAACCGACCACGGGATTGACCTCTTCCTTGAGCATCTGGCCCACCGATTTGCCACCACGACGGATCGACGCGAACATCACGATCGCGTCATGCACGCCGCCGCCGAGCGTGGCACCGATCAAAATCCACAGCATGCCAGGCAGGTAACCAAACTGCGCCGCCAGCACCGGCCCCACAAGAGGTCCAGGTCCCGCAATAGCCGCGAAATGGTGACCAAACACGACCCACTTGTTCGTCGGCACGAAATCCTTGCCATCCTTATGTGTCACCGAGGGCGGTGCACGATGCTTGTCGAGAACGAGCACCTTGGTGATGAGCCACTTGCTATAGAAGCGATATGCGACGGCAAACGAGCACAAGCCTGCGACGACCAGCCAAAGAGCATTGATCGTTTCTCCTTTGTGAAGAGCGGAGAATGCGACCGAACCAGCACCGAGCAAGGAGATGGCGATCCAGATGAGAATTTGCAGTGGTTTGGGCATGGTCGTGTGTGTTCGCGTTTTTCAGTTACTTGGCGGCCGGTTTGGCGGGCTTCGGCGGCGGCGGTACGACGTATGGCGGGTTGGTCAATGCGTTGGGCGCGGTTTCTTTGAGGTTGGGATAGATGTCAGCTTCAACATCGCCCAGTGCCCATTTCACACCGCCTACAAGGATGTCCTGGAAGGTGGGGTTGGTCCATACGTCTTCGCGGTGGCCCATGGCGGTGTACCACACGCGGCCTGCGCCTTCCTTGCGTGCCCAGGTGCTCGGGTAGGCAGGGCGCTCGTACTCCTTGCCTTCCATGGCAGGGGCGTCGATCACGCTGAGCACATGGATGTCGGAGTTGAAATCCTTCAGCGAGTACCATTCCTCCATGAAGCCATAGGTCGCGCCGACCTTCTCGAAGCCGGGGAATTTGGCATTCGTCACCGTGTTCTTGGCGTCCTGCTGCTTGCCGTGCTTGATGAACTCCCCGCCGAGGAAGCGCACGTAGGCGTCGGCTTTCTCGCCGTGGTTCACATAACGGTCTGGGCCTTTGAGCGATTCGTTATTCGTGTGGAAGGTGTCACTGGCGGAGTGCGTGCCGATGAACCCCTTACCTGCCTTCACGTAATCAAACAGCGCCTGCTTACCTTCTGGAGACATGGGAGGCTGCTTGTCGGTGCCTTCGCTGCAAAGATCGCCGGTGGTGTAGAAGAAGACGGCGTCGAACTGGGCGAGGTAGTCCTTGCTGAACTTGGAGCCGTCTTTCGAGAACTCGAAGTCCCAGCCGTTTTTCGCACCGAGTTCCAGCAGCACTTTTTCCGCGTAGCTGGGCTGACCGTTCTTCCATGAGATCACGCTGTGCTCAAAGCCGCTGGATTTGGAGAAGAAGAGAATCTTGCGCTTGGCGGCAGGCGCGGAAAACGCGACGACGCAGGCAATGGTGGCAAGCAGGAGCGGGGCGATGAGTTTCTTGAACATGGGGGCGATTGTGGCGAGTTTTTGAAAACAAGGCAAGGCAGTGTTGCACGCCTTGTCATTTCACAACTGCGTAATACGATGGAGACGATGATGCGACTTTTCCTGAATCTTCTCCTGATGCCGCTATGTGCGCTGCTTTGCCATTGCGACTCCAGCGCTGGCAGTCGCTGGGAATACAAATACGCGCCGGGCAAGACGGCGGTGATCATCGGCGGTCGGGCAGTGCCGCCAGCGAACGCACCTGCCGACGTCCTGCGTGCCATCAGTGCGGGCAACCGTATCTGCACCAAGCCCTACAGACGTGGCGGCGGGCATGCGCGATTTGAAGACAGCGCTTATGATTGCTCAGGCACGACTTCGTATGTGCTGCATGCGGCAGGTAAACTCGATGAACCGACGACCTCGGGCGCTTTCCGCAGCTATGGGAGCAGCGGCAAAGGCAAATGGATCACGGTTTATGCACGCAAGGGACATGTCTTCATGGAAGTGGCCGGATTGCGGCTCGATACCGGCTACAGTGACTCCGATAGCGATGGCCCGCGCTGGACCAGTCGCTCGCGACCAACGAAGGGTTACACCATGCGACATCCATCCGGCCTATGATCCCCGCCGAAGCCATCGTCTATCGCCCAAATGTCGCCGCCATCCTTCAGCGGCAGAATGGAGACATCTTTTTGGCGGAGCGCATCAATATTCCCGGTGCGTGGCAGTTCCCGCAGGGTGGCATTGATGAAGGTGAAGATGCGGAGAAGGCACTGTTTCGCGAACTAGCAGAAGAGATTGGGGTGAAACGTGAGCTATTGGAGATTACCCAGAGGCGTGACGGTTACCGTTATGCATTCGCCAAGGGACGTTTGAAGTACGGCATCTACGGTGGTCAGGAGCAGACCTATTTTTTGTGCCGCTTCCTCGGCGAGGATAACGATTTCAACCTGGATGCCACTCATCGTGAATTCGTGAGTTTCAAATGGATCAAGCCGTCTGATTTTCAGATGGACTGGGTGCCTAAGTTCAAGCGCCACGTATATCGTCAGGTGATGCTGGATTTTTTTGGCATCGAGTTTGCCTAGCGCTTTCAGTTCAAACCAAAACGGCGCAGGCCAGGCAGAGGTGGCGTCAGCCAGCACATCTGCGCCGGGATTTTCGGCGACGGCGGGCATTCACAGTGCGTCTGTTCGATCAGCAATGAGACTTCAAAGCCGGAGGAACCATCGGCACGCCGCTGTA
>CANIZT010000387.1 GCA_947471905.1 Verrucomicrobiaceae bacterium | reverse complement strand
GGGAAATCGGCACGCTGATAGGCAGCGGTCAGCATGAGGCGCTTGTGCAGCTTCTTGAAGCTCCACCCATTCTGCATGAACCACGCGGCGAGGTGATCGAGCAGCGGTTGGTTCGTGGGTTTGTCGCCACGGAAGCCGAAGTCGCTCGGCGTGCCGACGATGGCATCGCCAAAGTGCCAGCCCCACACGCGGTTCACGATGACGCGGGCGGTGAGCGGATTGCTTTTGTTCGCAATAGCCTGCGCGAGCTGGAGTCGGCCGCTTTTGTCTTTGGGGAAAGGCTCGGGCGCGATGTGATGCAGCGCGGTGATGAACTGACGCGGCGCGGCGGGGCCTGGCGTGTTCGGATTGCCGCGGATGAAGACTTTGCCGTCATGCATCTTTTCGGCATCGACGAAGGTCATGGCGCGGGCGGGTGCGCCGGGATGATTTTGCAGTTCGGTAAGAGCCTTCGTGACGTTGCGGCGCAGGCCTTCGGCGACATCGCGGTTGGCGAAGAGCCGGTTGCTGAGGAAGTCTTTGCCCGCGAGCACGAAGGGTGAGTTGTCATCGAGGAAAATGGCGCGGAGCTGCTGGCCTTCGGCATCGGGCAGCGCGTTGTTTTTCTGCGCGGTGAGGGCGCGGTCGATGCTGGATTTTTCGAGTTCGGCGATGGGCAGGCTGAGTTCGTCGGCAGTGGGAATGCAGCGCGCGCGCAGGTGCTCGCGCCAGTTCTCGGCCCACAGTGCATCCACCTCGCTGGCGTAGAGATGATTGTAGATGTCGGCGATGTCGCGCAGGGATTTGGGCTTGGTTTTGCCGAAGCTGCGGGCGACGGAGGGGATGAGTTTTTTGTCGGCGTTCTTGCCGTAGGCTTCGCACAGCGCGGGTGCTTTCGCGGCGAACTCGGCCTCGGGCAGCGCGGAGAGTTCGAGCCACGGGGTGAAGAACTCGGGATGGCCTTTGACCCATTTGTCCCAATTGGCGATGAAGCGGTTGTGGATGCCGTTGTTGAGCTTGCGGGGATCGAGGATGTCAGGCGTGACCTTTTTGTCTTTGTAGCTGTTGGTCAGTTTGGAGTCGTGCGCGGCCTGGAGGTAGTCGCCGACACGCGAGCGCAGGGCGCTGAAGCTGCGGTCGGCCTCAAAAGCGACGACGCGGATGTATTCGGTGCGGGCGGCTTTGTTTCTCTCGGCGTATTCGCGGACTTGCGGTGTGTCTTCCTGCGGCAGCGCAGGCTGGATCTCGGGCTCTTTGCTGCTCTTGAGGATGGAGTAGAGGCCGTAGTAATCCTTGGTCGTGATCGGCTCCAGTTTGTGATCGTGGCAACGTGCACAGCCGATGGAGAGGCCGAGAAGACCGCGACCAATGACGTCGATGGTGTCGTCGAGCGTGTCGTCATCGAGACGGCGATCTTTGCGCCGTCCGAGGCCGAGGAAGCCCATGCCGGCGAGCGTGCGCGTGTCCTTCGCGGTGTCGAGTTGATCAGCGGCGATTTGTTCGAGGATAAAGCGGTCGTAGGGTTTGTCGTCGTTGAACGCCTTGATCACATAGTCGCGATAAGTGAAGCCATTCGGGTAGGTGTCATCGCCATTGAAGATGGCCCCCATGTTGTCGGCATATCGTGCAACATCGAGCCAGTGGCGGCCCCAGCGTTCGCCATAGCGCGGGTCGGTGAGGAGCTTGTCGATGAGCTTTTCAAATGCCTGCGGTGAGTTGTCGGTGACGAACGCATTCACCTCCGCATACGTCGGTGCGATGCCAATAAGGTCGAGGTAGGCGCGGCGGATGAGCGTTCGTTTGTCGGCTGGCTGCGTAGCTTTGAGACCGATGAGGGCGTCGAGTGAGGTCGGCTTTGGATCTACCACGGGCTGGAAGGACCAGTGTTTCTTCGAGTCTTCGAGATGCTGCTCGATCTTGGTGAGTGCGCGAGGGCCACTGCGGTGATCGGGAGCGCCCGCTTTGATCCAGGCTTCTAGATCGGCGATTTGCGTGTCGCTAAGTTTCGTCTTCGGCGGCATTTGGAGGTCTTTGTCCTCCCACTTCACGGCTTGGAGGAGAAGGGATTTCGTGGGATCTCCAGGGACGATGGCAGGGCCAGTGTCGCCGCCTTTCAGTGTGGCGTCTTTGGTATCGAGCAGCAGATTGCCTTTCTGCTTCTTGTCCGCGCTGTGGCACTCGTAGCAGTGTTCGACGAGGATGGGGCGGATCTTGGATTCGAAGAGGTCAGCCTCCTGAGCATGGAGACGTGCTCCATTTGCCAGAATTATGGCGAGAATGATGTGTCGGCGGCTCATACAATTTCGATTCATGCCAAAACACCCTTCACGACATGCCCATACACATCCGTGAGCCTGAAATCCCGCCCCGCATACCGATACGTCAGCTTCTCATGATCAAAGCCCAGTAGGTGCAGAATCGTCGCGTGCAGGTCATGCACATCGACTTTGTTCTCGACGGCCAGCGCTCCGAAGTCATCCGTGGATCCGTAAACGGTGCCCGGTTTCGAGCCGCCGCCGGCCATCCACATCGTGAAGCCGCCGGCGTTGTGATCGCGACCAATGCCTTTCTTCTTCGCCACGTCGTTGTTGTCACTCGTCGGCGTGCGGCCGAATTCGCCACCCCAGATGATGAGCGTGTCTTTGAGCATGTCACGTTGCTTCAAATCCGTGAGCAGGGCGTGGAGCGGTTGATCGGCGGCGGAGCAGAGTTCGCGATGACGCTCGTCATTCAAATCATGCGTGTCCCAGTTGTTGTGATAAACCTGCACGAAGCGCACGCCGCGCTCGACGAGACGCCGCGCAAGCATGAGCTGGCGGCCCATTTCGGTATCGCCGTAGAGATCGCGCATGGTTTTCGGCTCGCGGGTGAGATCAAAGGCATCAGTAGCCTCGACCTGCATGCGGAAGGCCGTTTCAAACGCGCTCACACGACCTTCGAGCAAGGCATCGCCCGGATGTTTCTGCGCGAAGTCCTCGTGCATCTGGCGCATGAGATCGAGCTGGCGGCGTTGCTCACGGAGGGAGGTGGTGCCGCTGCGGATGTGTTCGATCATCTTTGTCACCGTCGGGTCTTTGGTCGGAATGCCGGTGCCGCCGCACCACGCGGGCAGGAACGCATTGCCCCACTGCTTGTCCCCGCTGCTCGTCGTGCCATTCGGCGATAGCGAAACGAACCCCGGCAGGTTTTGATTTTCTGTGCCAAGGCCATACACGGTCCACGATCCCATGCTGGGCCGCACGCTGGCAAACTCGCCGGTATTCATCACGAGCTGGGCGGGCTCATGCACGCTTGTCTTTGTGTGCATGGAGCGGATCACACAAAGCTCATCAGCATGAGTCGCCAGCTTCGGGAACAGCTCGCTGATCTCCATACCGCACTGGCCGTGCTTAGCGAACTTGAAGGCGGAGCGCTGCAGCTTCCCGCTGAGTCGTCCCATGCCCGCAGCCACGTCGCCCGCCGCCTTTTGGTAGTCCTTCATCACCTCATCGGCCATTTTACCGTGATACTTCTCCAGCGCGGGCTTTGGATCAAAGGTATCCACCTGCGACGGACCGCCCTCGCAGAAGATGTGAATGACGCGCTTCGCCTTCGGCGCAAAAGGCGGCTTCTTCGGTGCCAGCGGCGACACCGGAGCCTCGGCGGCCATGCCAAGTTCCTGCATTAACGATGCCAAACCAAGTCCGCCGAGGCCAAAGGCACTGCGCGTGAGAAAATCACGACGCGTGGAGATGGGACGGGCGCTGGAGCAAAGGCGGGGATTCATGGTCGAACAATACGCCAGAGGCAGCAGGGCTTTTCGTTGCCGTTCGCCAAATCTTCCTAAAGTGCTTTAGCCAACACCTAAAATACGTATGTCCAGCAACCGCCGTTACTTCAAAGAACTCCGCTTCCGCCAGCTCCGCGCGCTGGTGGAACTGGCCCGCAAAGGCAGCTTCACGGCCGTGGCAGAGACGTTACAGATGTCCGTGCCCTCTGTGTGGCAGCAGATCAAGGCGCTGGAGGAAGAGTTTGGCGTGGCAATGGTGAAGCAGTCCGGCAAGGCCGCCGTGCTCACTCAGCAAGGCGAATTGCTGGTGCAATTGTCGCAGCCGCTCGTTGAAAGCTTCGACCGCAT
>CANIZT010000386.1 GCA_947471905.1 Verrucomicrobiaceae bacterium | reverse complement strand
CTGGCAGTATGAACCGCATGGCGGGGCGATTGACCTTGGCCTTGATTCCAGCAACGCACACGTGCAGCCGAACGGTGCCTATCATTACCACGGCATTCCGAATGGCCTGCTCGAAAAACTCGGCGGTGACAAGCCCAAGGTGGTGCTGCTCGGATGGGCAGCGGATGGTTTTCCCATCTATGGCCCGTGGGGTTTCAGCGAGGCAAAGAATACCGGCAGCGCACTGAAAAAGCTGACTTCCAGTTATGCGATCAAACAAGGCGAACGTCCCGCAGACTCTCCCGGTGGCAAATATGACGGCGCGTTCGTTCAGGACTACGAATACGTCGAAGGCACCGGTGATCTAGATGCCAACAATGGCCGCTTCGGCATCACGCCTGAGTTTCCTGAAGGAACCTATTACTATGTGCTCACCGCAGAGTATCCATTCGTGCCACGTCAATTTGCAGGTACTCCGGATGCGAGCTTCGAACGTCGTGGCCCGCCAGGAGGTGGTGGATTCGGCCCTCCTGGACGTGGCAGGCGCGGCGGCCCTGGCATGGGGCCACCCCCCGGCCCACCCGGGCCTCCGGGGTTTCTTCCGCGCCCACCATTTTGAAGCAAACTGCTTCCACTCGCACAGCGGAGTATTTGTAGCTCGGATGGAGGCTGTGACGGCTGCCTTGGCCGGGACCGACAAAAGCGCTTCCCTTGCCGCCTCAACGATGCGTATTCTTCGCCGAACCTTCCTCCAACGCCATGACTGCCACCACCTCAGCCACCGCCCCGACCTGCAACCAAGAATGGGAAAAGCACGGCCTGTTCTTCGAGTATGGCAGCGCGGCAAATCCGCGCATGCCCAAGATCGGCATTGATGTGTTTCCGCCTTCGATGCATCACCTCGCTGAGACGCGGGTCATTCCGCTGGATCTGTCGAAGAAGCTCGAAGTCGGCTATCCGGTCACCGGGCCCAGCTTGCTGGCGAATTTCATCCACATCGCCGCGGGCGAGGAGCTGTCCACCGTGTGCCATGCGAGCAGCCAGGTTTTTTATGTCATCCGTGGCGCGGGTTTCAGTGTGATCGACGGCAAAACGCTGACCTGGAAGACGGGCGATCTGTTTGCGCTGCCTGCCACCGGCGAGATTCAGCATCGCGCGAGCGAGGACAGCGCCTTCTACTGGGTGAATGACCAGCCGCTAATGGATTTCCTCGGTGCCAAGCCCACCAACCCGAGATTTCGCCCGCTCTATTTCTCGCGTGAACTGCTCACGAGCGAGTTGGAGAAGGTGCGGAAGGAAAACGAGGGCAAGGACAAGAACCGCAACGGCATCCTGCTGGCGAATCCCGATTGCCCGCAGACCAAGACGCTCACGCACTCCTTGTGGTCGCTCTACAATCTGCTGCCCGCGAAGAGCAAACAGAAGGCGCACCGGCACAACTCCATCGCCCTCGATTTCGCCGTGAAGGCCACGGAAGGCGTTTACACCATGATCGGTCGCGATCTCGACAGCGATGGCAACATCATCAACCCCGTCCGCGCCAACTGGGTGGCCGGCGGAGCCTTCGTGACTCCCCCCGGCTGGTGGCACTCCCACCACAACGAAAGTGACGAGGACGCCATCGTCCTGCCTGTCCAGGACGCCGGCCTGCACACCTACATGCAGACCCTCGACATCCAGTTTGCGCACGGGTATTGAGCCAAACCTTGTGAGGGCAAGGTGAAACTCAAGCTGCGGCGGGCATGCCGTGGGCGGCCATTTCGGCGGCCATGTCAGGAGAGGGTTTGACCCTGAAGGACCGACCGCTGAACCTGCCCGAGCGCCCCCGCAATACCCGACAGACAGGCTGCGCAGCCGCGAAGCGGATGCCAACCGTCCGTCACCTCCTCAGAGCTAGAATCAGTTCATCCAGCTTGCTCGCGATGGCCTGCACCTCGCCCACGGTGGGTGGATCGCTCACGGTCATGACCAAGGTGTTCACCGCATTGCTGTTGTTACTCGTCCCGTTGATGGCGCTGTTGAGTTGCATGAGTGACACCTCCCCCGGCGGACCTTGGGGGCCGGAGCCGCCGTCGTTGCCGGTGAAGCCGCGTGGAATGCCAAACTGAAAGTGCACATTGTAGCCATCGAAGCTGGTATGCACTGTCGCGTTGTCGCCGGGGTTCAGCGTGGCCACGTTATCCACCAGGGTGTTACCAAACGTCGCCCCCTGCGGTCCGGTGGGGCCTTGCGGGCCTTCATTGCCTTGCGGGATGCCGAAGTTCAGCCGCACCGCGTTGCCATCGTAGTTCGCCGAGACGTTCGGCATGCTTCCAGGCGGCAGTTGGTTCACGTTATCCACCACGAAGTTGGTGAACGGCGCCCCGGGCGGTCCCTGCATGCCATCGCTGCCATCGCTGCCGTTGCTGCCCGCCATTCCCGCCGCACCATCATTCCCCGTGAAGCCACGCGGCAGGTTGAAGACCAGCCGCACCGCGCTGCTATCAAAACTCAGGTTCACCGCCGCAGGATCGGTGGGATTGAGCGTGGTCACGCCATCGACCACGAAGTTGGTGAACGGCGGTCCGGGCGGTCCTTGCGCCCCGTCGCTGCCGTTCTGACCCGGCGCACCATCATTGCCCGGTGGCCCTGCTGGTCCAGCAGGCACGGCGTCAATGAGCGCCTTGAGTCCGTTGAACTGCGCGCGCAGAGGCGCGGACTCGATCTCGGCATTCGCGGGTGGATAGGTGGGGTCGAAGCTCATAGAGAAGAAGAGGAGACTGGGGGACTTGGAGACTTGGGGACTTGGAGACTTGGAGCGGCTGGGACGATTTGATAAAAGACGGTGATGAAGATCACACGGCACACAGAGCTGGAGGTGTTTCAGCGGGCGTTTGAGGCAGCGATGCAGGTGTTTGAAAAATCGAAATTCTTTCCCAAAAGTGAGATGTATTCCCTGACCGATCAGGTGCGGCGTGCATCACGTTCCGTGGCAGCGAACATCACCGAAGCATGGCGGAAGCGGCGTTATGAGGCGGCGTTCATTAGCAAACTGAGCGATGCAGAGACCGAGGCAGCTGAATGCCAGACTTGGCTCTTGTTCGCGCAGCGCTGCGGCTATCTGGCAGAGCCGGAACGTGCCGCGCTGAACGACGACTATGAACAGATCATCCGCATGCTTGTTTCGATGATGGCAAACGCGGAGAAGTGGACGCTCTAACACAGACGAGGAGAAGAGGAGACGGTGAGACTAGGAGAAGAGATTCTCCCCGGTCTCCGAGCGAAGCGCAGCTCCCAGTCTCCCGGCGCAGCCGTTCTCCCCGTCTCCCTCTCTCCACGTCTCATCCTACGCATCACGGCGACATCTTCACGGCCTCGTCGCTCCATGGGCCGTTGCCTTTGGGGCCGATGGCACGGACGCGGAAGGCGTAAGTCGTGCCGGAGGTCAGGCCGGTCACGGTGAGCTTGCTTTGCGACACCGTTTGCACGGCTGCCCACACGGCAGCGGGCACGTTGTGCTCACGTTTTTCGATGGCGTAGCTGTTCGCGCCATAGACCGGATCCCAGCTCAGTTCCATCTCGCCAGGGTCATCGCCCATGGAGGCCACGAGATCGCCCGGTGCGGGCAGATCACCGATGGCCGCTGGAGCCGTGCGCAGCGGCAGGCCGGTGCTGGCCAGCGCCGCATCGTCATTGGGTTGCGCCGCCTCGCAGTAAGACGCGCGGCTGTTGAGCGCGGAGTCCATCGTGAGTTCGGCGGCATCGCGCGTGGCGCGCGCTTGTTTGAGGGCGGTTTTCTTGGCCTCCACATCCGCCTCGGCGGCGGACAGGGCATCCAGCGCGGTTTGAAAGGCCGCGTCCGTGGGCAGGCGGCCCGCCACGGGGAAGCTGGCATTGCCGGTCATCGCCGTCACATGGTTCTCTGCCAGGGTGACTTTTTGTGCCGGAGTTTTCTTGGTCAGGTCGAGTTTGAACTTGGGCATACGTTTGGTGTGTTTGAGGTTGGGTTGGGGGACGGGCACCACACTCGCGTCGTATCTCAGGTTCGAATCAAAGGTCGCATGAGAGTCGAAGCGTGGCATGGCGGTCGTCCGGTTCGCACATCATTCCACCACACCCAGGCCGCTGCGGGCCATGACTCTATTGT
>CANIZT010000385.1 GCA_947471905.1 Verrucomicrobiaceae bacterium | reverse complement strand
TTGTGAAATTTTTCACAAGCTCATCTGACGACATTTTCTATGGGTAACTTTTTTCCGCGTTGGAGCAACTGGCTGCCGCTCAAGGTAGCCATTGCCGTCGTGTTCATTGCCTTCGGCGTGAGTGTCGGCATTGCCTACTACTTCACTCCGAAATACACCCGCGTGGGCTATGAGCCGACGCAGCCGGTGCCGTTCTCGCACAAGATTCATGCTGGTCAGCTCGGCCTCGACTGCCGCTACTGCCACAGCTTCGGCGAAGTCTCCAGCCACTCGAACGTCCCGACGAACCAGACCTGCTTCAACTGCCACGGCCCAGGCAAAGGCAACATTCGCAGCAATTCGCCCAAGCTGGAGATGGTCATCAAAGCCAACGAAACCGGCAAATCCATCCCATGGGTGAAGGTTCACAAGGCGCCTGACTATGTGTACTTCAATCACAGTGCCCACTTGAACCGCGGCATCTCCTGCGTGGCCTGCCACGGTCGCATTGATGAAATGGAAGTCGTTCGTCACGATCAGCCGCAGTCCATGGGCTGGTGCCTCGATTGCCACCGCAATCCTGAAAAAAATCTCCGCCCGCTCGATTACGTCACGAAGCTCGCCTTTAAGCCCTCGGACCTGAAGCGTGGTGAATTCTACAAGGGTTTGCTCGACAAGAAGATTCCGGCTGGCGAAATCGCCGCAGCCATCGGCGAAGGCAGCAAAGCTAACGACCTCGAACAACTTCTCAAGCTCGCTGAAAAAACCTACGGTAAGGAAGTGACCCAAGCAGAAGTGGGCACCCAGCTCAAGAAGCACTGGCAGATTCAGCCGCCGGAATCCTGCACCGCCTGCCACCGCTAAACCCCTCGCCATTTTTCCTGACACATGAAACAGATTTGGAAGCATCCCGAGGAGCCGCAGAACGCCAAGCGCTACTGGCGCAGTGTCGCCGAGTTGGATCGTCGTGAAGATTTTCTCAAGAACCTGGGTCGCGAGTTTCCTGCTGGTGACACGCTGAACGAAGAAGAACGTGAGAACGGTCGCCGTGAATTTTTGAAGATCATGGGCGCCAGCGTTGGCATGATGGGTCTGGCAAGCTGCCGCCGTCCGCTCATCAACATCCTGCCTTACACTCAGCACGTCGAGTGGATGGTGCCGGGCAAAGCGCTCCTCTATGCTACTACGATGCCACGCAGCGGTGGCGCAACGCCGCTCGTCGTCACCACGCACGAAGGCCGCCCTACCCATCTCGCTGGCAATCCGCTGCACCCCCTGGGTGGCGGTATTGATGCCTTTGCACAGGCTTCCGTGCTTGATCTCTATGATCCTGAGCGCTCCCAGAAGCCGCTCGGCGCTGGCAAAGAACTCTCCTGGGCCAAGGCGAATGATTTGATCGCTGCTGCTGCTGATGAGGCTAAAAAATCTTCCGGTGCCAGCCTTGGACTCGTCGCGGGTGCCACGACCTCGCCGACCTATCTTCGCCTTCTCGGTGAACTGAAGGCCGCTTACCCACAGGTGAAGCTGTTTCAATACGAAGCTACAGGTGGCGAAGGCCAGACTGCAGCGAATAAAGAAGTACTCGGCGCAGGCGTGAAGCCATTCGTGAAACTCGGCTCCGCGATGCGCATCCTCTCGTTGGACTGCGACTTCCTCGGTGTTGATCCAGTTGCAGGCGAACCGATCTCTGCCTTCACCAAGCATCGTGCGAAGGAAGCCAAGACGGCGGACATGAACCGCCTCTACGTTCTCGAAAACCGCTACACGCTGACTGGCGGCATGGCCGATCATCGGAAGCCGCTCGCGGCCAGCCTGATTCCGGTTGCAGCAGCTCTGATTGCTTCGGAACTGGGCGACACGTCTGCCAAAGCACTCGCTGACACGGCGTCTGCCAGCCTCAAGGAGTGGATCGCTCCGGCCGTTCGTGATTTGATCGACAACAAAGGCAAGGCGCTCGTTCTTGCCGGTGCCCGCTATGGTGCAGAAGTCCACGCGCTGGTCGCTTCGATCAACAACGCCCTCGGCGCTTATGGTTCGACCATCGAACTGCTTCAAGACAGCCCGGCTCCTGAGATGGGCGGCTTTGCCGAACTTCAGGCTGCTGTTTCCGGCGGTCAGATCAAGACGCTCGTCTCTCTGACTCCTGCCAGCCTTTATTACGATGCCCCGGATGCCGAAGCGTTTGCAAAGCTCGTTATCGAAAAAGGCGTGAAGCTCATTCACGTTGGCGCGCTGAAGAACAAGACCGCACGTCACGCCGCGCTGCACATTCCGGCGGCACATTATCTCGAAACCTGGGGCGATGCACGTGCTGCAGACGGCACCTACGCCATCGTTCAGCCGATGATTGCGCCTCTCTATGACGGTGCGAGCAAGATCGAAGTCATCCTTGCACTTCTCGGTCGTAAAAAGCTCGGTCCGGCCGAAGCCGCCGCTCCCGTTGCTGGCGCTGCTCCCGCAGCACCGGCCGAAGATGCCGCTTACACCGCTGTGCGTGACACCTTCGCCGCTGTGGCCGGTGGACTCGACGAAACGAAGTGGAATTTCACTCTGCGCGATGGTTTCCTCAAAGGTTCCGCCTTCGCCAAAGCCAGTGCGGCGCCGAATGTCGCCGCTGTGGCTGGAATCGTCAGCAAGGCCAAGCCTGTTGCGGCTCCGACGGATGACTCGCTCGAAATCGTGCTCGTAGCTGACTCCAGTGTGTTTGATGGACGTTTCATCAACAACGCTTGGCTCCAAGAAGCGCCCGATCCAGTGACGAAACTCACGTGGGACAATGCAGCTTGGATTGGTTCAGTCACGTTTCGTCGTCTGGGTCTCAAAGAAGGCCAGAACATCAAAATTTCCGTCGGTGGCGCTGAAATCGAAATCCCCGCCATCGAAGCTCCTGGTCACGTTTCCAATTCCATCACACTGCCCCTCGGTTATGGCCAAAAGGGCGTCGGCACCGTCGGCAGTGGCCGTGGTGTCAACGCTTATGCCTTGCGCAAGCAGCCCGGGACGTTCGTCTTGAGCGGTGCGAAGGTCGAAGTGCTCGCCACCATCGCTGAACTGGCCCTCACGCAGGATCAGAACACGATGGAAGGCCGTGCGCTGTATCGCGAAGGCACACTGGACACTTTTAACAAGGACACGGCCTTCGCGCAGAAGACCGGCATGGACGGGCACATCCCGGAAAACATTTCCCTCTACAAAGGTCAGGTCGGCGTGCGCTCCGAGGAGAATCCGGACGGCTTCGACTACGAGAAGCATCACCAGTGGGGCATGACCATCGATCTCAGCAAGTGCATTGGTTGCACGGCTTGCATCGTCGCCTGCCAAAGCGAAAACAACATTCCCGTCGTCGGCAAAGATCAGGTCCGCAAAGGCCGCGTGATGCAGTGGATCCGCATGGATCGCTACTTCGCCGTGCCAAAGTGGGGCAAGAACGAAGTCGCCCAGGAAAGCACGTATGCCGTCGATAATCCGACGCCCGAGCAGCTTGAGAACGCCGAAATGGTGCATCAGCCGCTCGCCTGCCAGCAGTGCGAATCTGCGCCGTGCGAAACCGTCTGCCCCGTGAATGCCACCGTCCACACCGACGACGGCCTCAATGCGATGGCTTACAACCGCTGCATCGGAACGCGCTACTGCGCCAACAACTGCCCTTACACCGCTCGTCGCTTCAACTGGTTCGACTACAATAAGCGCAACCCGCTGATCGATACCACCGTGCTCGGCATGAAAGTCGGCAATCTTTACGCCGGACCGCTTGGCGAGAAGAAGGAAGACGAAAGCCTCCGCCTCCAGCGCAACCCGAACGTCACCGTCCGTATGCGCGGTGTCATCGAGAAGTGCACGTATTGCGTGCAGCGCATCGAGTCGGCCAAAATCATCCAAAAGCAGGTGCAGCGCGATTCAAAGAACTTCCGCGTGCCGACCGACACGGTCAAAACTGCCTGCCAGCAGTCCTGCCCGGCCGACGCCATCGTCTTCGGCGACTTGGCCGACAAGAACTCCGCCGTCGTCAAATCGAAGGCATCGCCGCGTGATTACCAGTTGCTCAAATACATCGGCACACGCCCGCGCACGAGCTACCTCGCCCGTCTGCGCAATCCGAACAAGAACATGCCCGGCGCGGAAAACAT
>CANIZT010000384.1 GCA_947471905.1 Verrucomicrobiaceae bacterium | reverse complement strand
GCTGAGTTTGGCAAAAACGCCAAAGCTCAATTTCAACGCCAAGGAGAATGGTAACCATGAAACACATCGCCGCCCTAATCATCACTCTCAGTGGCCTCATCCATGCCGCCGAACCCTTCATCGACAAACAAGACCTCTTCATCGTGGGTGACAATCCCGCTTACAGTCTCTACCACATCCCCGGTGTCGTCGTGACGGCCAAAGGCACTGTGCTCACTTGGTGCGAGGCCCGCAAGCGTGCCGCTGGTGTCAGCGATTGGGATGACATCCGCATCCTGCTCCGCCGCAGCACCGATGATGGCAAAACATGGAGCGCTCCGAAAAGCATCGCGAACGTGGAAGGCCCGAAGGCGAAGAACCCCTTCGCGCTGAAGATGAAAAACGTCGATCCCAACGACGTGACCTACAACAACCCTGTCCTCATCGCTGACAAAGACGGCACCGTTCATATGCTCTTCTGCCTCGAATACATGCGCGTCTTCTATCAGCGCAGCGATGATGATGGCCTAACCTTCAGCGCACCTATCGAAATCACCGCCGCGTTTGAGGCCTTCAAAAAGGACTACGACTGGAAGGTGCTTGCCACCGGCCCGGATCACAGCATCCAGCTCAAAACGGGCCGCCTCATCGTGCCCGTGTGGCTTTCCACCGGCACCGGTGGCAACGCCCATCGCCCCAGCGTCACCGCCACCATCTACAGCGATGATCAGGGCAAAACCTGGCAGGCGGGCGACATCGCCGTGCCTTGCACCGACGAGTGGATCAATCCGAATGAAACCGTCGCCATCGAACTCAACGACGGCCGCGTCATGCTCAACGTCCGCAGCGAATCCAAGGCCCACCGTCGCCTCGTCACCATCAGCAAAGACGGCGCCACTAACTGGAGCACGCCAAAGTTTGACGACGCCCTGCTGGAACCCATCTGCATGGGCGGCATCGTGCGCTACAACCACGATGGCCAGAGTTTGATCCTCTTCTCCAACCCCCACAACCTTGACGTAACCAAAGGCAAACCTGAGCCCGGCAAAACCCGCACTCGCAAGAACGTCAGCGTAAAGTTCAGTCGCGATGAAGGCCAGACTTGGCCCATTAACAAACTAATTGAAGACGGCCCCAGCATGTATTCCGACCTCGCCGTCACGCACAGCGGCACCATCCTCTGCTTCTACGGTCGCAGCGGCGATGGTTCAGCTTTGGCCCACTTCGCCGGAGGCCGCCTCACCGTCGCCCGCTTCAATCTCGAATGGCTCACTGCACCATGAAAACGATTCTCCTTCCGCTCCTCCTTTCTGCTCTGCAACTCGCTGCCGCCGAGCCTCTACTTGAAAAATCCGACGTCTTCCCGCCAGGCCTGAACGGCATCGCGCGGTATCGCATTCCGGGCATCGTCATCACATCCAAAGGCACCGTGCTTGCTTATGCCGAAGCGCGGAAGAACAGCAGCTCCGACTGGGGTGAGATCGAGATTCATCTGCGGCGCTCCACCGATGGCGGGAAGACTTGGGAGGCAGGCAAGCACATCGCGCATCATGGTGCACGCTTGGAGGGCAATCCGCACAAAGCAGAAGGCGGTGAGAAGGAGCAAACGGTGAACAATCCTGTCGCCATCGTGGATCGCGAGACGGGTGCCATCGAGTTCCTTTACTGCATCAACTACGCCCGCTGCTATTCCATGCGCAGCGCTGATGATGGGGTGACTTGGAGCCAGCCGGTGGACATCACGGCATCGTTTGAGCCGTTCCGCGCGAAGTATGATTGGAAAGTCATCGCGACCGGACCAGGGCATGGCATTCAGATCAAAAGCGGACGTCTCGTCGTGCCCATCTGGCTCGCCTATGGCAAAGAAGGCGATCACGGGCCTTCTGCCGCAGCCACCATCTTCAGCGACGATCATGGCAAGACCTGGCAGGCCGGCGATCTTTGCCTCCCGAACGAAGGCGACTTTGGCAATCCCAATGAAACGATGATCACCGAGTTGTCCGACGGTCGCGTGATGCTCGTTTCACGCAGTGTTTCAAAAGCCAATCGCAAACTCATTACCACCAGCCCCGATGGTGCCCGCAACTGGACCAAGCCCGTCTTCCATGAACAACTTTGGGAGCCCATCTGCATGGCCAGCATCGCTTCTCACCCTTCGAAGCCTGGCACACTCATCTTCTCCAATCCGCACACGCTCAAACTCGACAAAGACGGCAAGGAAGTCCCCGCAGGCCGTGGCAAGCGTGAGAACCTCAGCATCAAACTCAGCCGCGACGACGGCAAGACCTGGCCCATCAACAAAACCCTCGATCCTGGCCCCAGCGCCTACTCCGACCTCGCCGTGCTACCGGATGGCACAGTGCTGTGCCTTTACGAAGCCGACACGAATATCATCTGTGCGCGCTTCAATCTCGAGTGGCTCAACAAGCCGTAGCCGGGGGAAGTACGACAGACATTCGCACCACGGCTACGCAGCCTGTCTGTCCGCTTGGGGAGACACCGCAGGCGAGGGGGGCGGCGGACAGGAGTGTCCATAGTAGGCTGGATGCTTTGGCGGAGCGCGGACATTCGCTGCGCGGCTTGTCCGCTTCTTCATTTCCACATTCCCAATCAGCAGAGAGAAGTCTCACGTCCCTGCCATCTCCGCCGGCGGCAGCGCCACGCTTCAGAGCCGCTTCCGGCGCAGTTTCAAAGTCGCCAGCCCCAGCATCAGGCACAGCGTCTTGCTCGGTTCCGGCACGTTCGAGGTGATGGTGAAGCTGGTGGACGGCGTCTCCACAGCACTGCCAATGTCATTGCTTTGGTACTGCCCGATCCGAATCCCGGGCGTGTCGATGCCGCTCGTGGCGCTGGAGTCGGCGATGATGAAGCCATTACTGATGCCCGCAAAGGTGCCACCGCTGTTGTCCAAATCAAAAATGGCACGGCCAGGTGGTAAGAAACTGGTGACGTCTTGATCAAACCAGATGTTCGCCAACGAACCGATGTTGGTGCCATCAGCCGAAAGCTCGTTGTCACTCAGGCCGGCGGGGGTCCAGGTATGCCCCGCGATGCTGGTAGTGATGCTGTCGATGTCGGAGGCCAGATAGCCGTACCAATTGCGCGTCAAGGCGCCAGAAACACCCGAAGCACTGGCGGTGGCCACCGTGCCGGTGGTCAGCACGATCGGCGCGCCGATGATTTCTTTGAAGGTGAAACTAATCGAAATGGGATTGTCAGCTCCGGTCAGTCCGAAAACGGAATTGCCGCTTGGCGTGCCATTCGGGTGGGCGGCATCGTAGAGGACCGTGCCCGTGGTGTCATAGTTGCCTGAGATCGTCAGGGTCACCGCCCCCTGCACCTGTCCGGAAGGAACGGCCAGCAGCAGTACCAGGCCGAGGATGAAATGGGCGCAGTGGATCGGGCGGTTTTGGGTCATGCGCTGCCCTTGCGGCGGCGGCTACCAATAGTCAATAAGGGATTATCAGTGATTGGATTATATTCCTGCTCCAGCTTTGAAAGAGGGCCGAAAAAAAGATTTTCTTAAAATACCGGGAGGGGTTCGACGGACAGGAGTGTCCATCGTACGCGGGGTGACCAAGCTGCCCGCGTACGAACCGGCGTGGGTGACGGCGTATTTTGACGGCACGAACGTACACTTCAGTCTCGGCATACCGTAAGGAGTGCCCGGTGTGCAAGTGCCTCCCGGCGAGGTGACGCTGGCGCAACTGGACAGCGCGATCGCCACGACGAGCACCAACACCAACAGCGTGAACACGCTGGGCACGCCCTACGCGGATCCGGCGGCGGAGGAACTGCGGCAGAAGCTCAATGAGCTGATCCTCACGGCGCGGCGGTCTTGAACCGCTGCCAAAGGTGGAGCGGGTGATCAGAATCGAACTGACGTATGATGCTTGGGAAGCACCTGCTCTACCATTGAGCTACACCCGCGACTGCGTGACAGAGGGTGAACGGTGAGCCGGGAATGTCAAATGCGTGAAGCTGCCTTCAGGGTGGTCAGATGGCAGGCGGCATGGGCGGCATGATGAAGGCGCGGTTCATGCCACCGCGACCGTAACTGGAGGAAGGCGCAGCGGTCACAGAGTTCCGACGTGCGCTGTACTGCCGATAGATGCGGCTATAGGTGGCGGCGAGGCGCTGATGGATCACGCTCCCTTCTGCTGTGTG